>JBJMVU010000278.1:0-18448 GCA_045810485.1 Massilia sp.
ACTGACAGGGCTAGCCACGAGGGCATTGGAAAGCGCTGTGACGACCGTAGTTGATCGTTGCCGAATTCAGTCGGCCCAAAACGCTGATGCCCCAAAGCGGCCCGAATCGCTTGAGAAAACGGGCACAGGCCCGGATCGCGGCCATCATGCCCGATTTGCCCAGAATAGCCATCAATCGTCGGAAGTTGTAGGTGAGCACATGCATGCTCATCTCCGTCTTCACGCGCTCCAGTCCTTTCGTCAGGAAGTGTGTCGATCCCATCCACGCTTTGATGGCTCCGTACGGATGCTCGACCGTGGAGCGTCGGATCCGCATGGCCCCGTTTTCGCAGGTTGCACGCCTTTGAAACCGAGACCGCCGAGGCCCAGCTCTTCAACGAAAACATCGACCACGCGTACCAGGTTGTCCTCGGCTACGCAATCGTCCAGAAGCCCGGGCAGCAGCCTTTCGGAAGACGAAGAAGCACAGGCAGGCCAGTTTCCGAACGACCTGCTGCCTATATGAAGAACCAGATTCAAGTGTCGAACTAATCCGGCGAGGCCGCCGCATCCCTTGCAAGGCCTGCGACTGCGTCAGCAACGGTGCTGGCCACCCAAGCATGTTCTATTGCGGTGCCGGCTTACCCACGGCCCCGGGCCAATCAACGTCCGGCTCGAAAGCTGCAAGTCTTGAGAGCACCATGGTCAGGGTCCCCGAACGTCGCGTTCGAGCACGTCACGGGACCGGTGAGCACCTTGGTCACGTTTTTGGTGTCGGTACCGAAACGCACGCGATTGGTGCCGCTGAGCTGGCAGATCGCGCCCTCCCCCGCGCAAGGCGTCCAGGCGCTTGCGGCGGCGGTTTTCCGCAAAGCCGCCGGCGCCACGGTCGTGACATCGGCATAGCTGCAGGTCTTGGCCTGGCCATGTACCGGGTCGCCGAACGCGGCAACCGTGCAGGGCGTCGATGCGGTCACGATCTTCGACGTGTACACGCCCTCGCCGCCGAACCGCACTTCGCGCGTGCCGCTGAAGCGGCAGTCCTTGGTCTCGCTGGCGCATTCGGTCCAGGTGACCGCTTTCACACTGGCCCTGGTTCCCGGCGCCTCATAGGCGCCCAAATCCAGGGCGCCGGCCACGGGACGCTCCTCGCCCGACGCAACGTCCTTGTACTGCCCGGTCGGCGCCAGCGGCACGCCGTCGGCCGACTTGCCGGGGTCGGCGCCGGCGTCGATCACGAGCGCGCTGGCAAATCGCCGCAAGCTGCCGGTCGAGCGATCGGCGCTGTCGGGCGCGAATGCGCGGTAATTGTTCTTCAGTACGGCGCTGGACTGGGTACTGAGTGTGCCGTTGCCGACGAATATATTGTTCTGGATGAGCGCGGGCGTCGACACCTTGCCGCTGACGAACAGGAACGTCCCGCCGGCGAAGTCGTTCACCACCGTATTATTGACGAAGTACAGGTCCTGGCCCGGATTGGTCGCGCCTTCCTCGCCGTACGCCACGATGGAAGGATTCTGATTCGCGGCCGGCTGCTGGATGATGTTGCCGATGATGTAGGATGTGCCTGCGTTCGGGAGGTCGATCTCGTAGCTTGGCTGGCCCGAGGCCGTGCTGCCCTTTTCGCCTGGATTCGTGCTCGAGAAGCGGTTGTAGGCGATCGTGTTCGTCATCGCGCGCGACTTCAGGTTGTGGCCGACGTTCGCATCGTGCGAATAGTTGTAGCGGAACGTCAGGCTCCTGACCTTGCCGATGTACAGGTTGTGGGTCTGGCCCGTGCCGCCGCCATTGTGGCCGAACTCGGTGTATTCGATCACGATATCGCTGTTCGGGTTGGCGTTGGCCAGGATACCGTTCTCGTTGTCGTGAATGAACGAATGACGCAACGTAAAATTCGCACCCTGCAGACGGAAGGCAGCGCCGTTCGCGTCCATCACCTTGGCGCCGACCATCTCGACGTTGTCGACTGTCAGGTTGTTGCCGTTGACCACCCAGATACCCTTGTCGGCGGCGTTCTTTCCAGCCGCGTCGATCCGCGGACGGCCGTCGACGCCGCGAATGGTCAGGTTGTTGCGGTTGATGCTGCAGGCGTCACCGCTGTACGTGGTGTTACCGGTGATGTCGATGATGTCGCCGTCCCGCGCCGCGGCGATGGCCGCGCACGGTGCGGAAAACGCCTTGCCGGGCCCGACGGAAAGTGTGGCGGCGGAGGCGCTGCCGATGGCGGCTGCGGCCAGCGACATGGCTGAGATCGAGACGAATCCGATGTGCGTGTTGTGCATGAGCCAAGCATAGCACGGCGTGGTGGTCCGTTCGGGTAAGCAGTCGCGACAGGCATCCCGCGGAGGCAGCCCGATTAAGGTTTTTATAACTTTGTTTGCGACACTGCCGGTTATCATTGCTGCAATCCTGCCGCTCGGTCTTCAAGACAACCGCATGAAAAAATTCATCAGACTGGTGTTGTTCGCGTCGGCACTGGCCCTTCCCCTCCGCGCGCTGTGCTCGTCCGCCTGGGTGACGCGCGCCTTCGTCGGCGCGCAAGGCTATGTGCAGATCGACGACGGCGTGTATGCCGCGCGCGAACTGCCGCTCGAGGAACGCCGGCGCGCCTTGGCCGCCTTGCGCGCGGCGCGCGAGCGTATCGCCGAGACGTTCGGCGCGCCGGTCGCGCGGCCGCTGATGATCATTGCGGCCAATGACCGGGAAGCGGCGCGCTTCGGCCTGTCGGACGACGTCCCGGGCACGGCATTCATCTCGCCGTTGGGCACCGAGGTGGTACTGAATCTGGCGCACTTCAGCATCGACGTCACGGCCCACGAGCTGGTGCATGCCGAAGTGGCGCAGCGTCTCGGGTTCTGGACGCGGGCCGTCGAACTGCCGGTGTGGTTCGACGAGGGCGTCGCCGTGCAGCTCGACCGGCGCGGGACTTACCTCATCGATTGCGGCGCCGTCGGCGCACAGCGCACCCGCGAGGCGCGGCGCCTGACGAGCGGGCGCCGCTTCTGGCATGGCGACAGGGCGCAGATCGTGCGCAACTACCAGGCCGCCAAATGCGCGGCAGCCGAGGTGCTCGGGCGGCATCCGCCGCGCACGCTGTACGCGTCGCTGGCAAGCCTGTCGCAGGGCGCGCATTTCGACGACGTGTTCCGACCCGGGCCGACACCCCCCCGAACGGCGGACCCGGTCAATCCACGGTAAACAAAACGAATGGCTTCCTTCATGCCCCTGCTTCGCATCGCTATCGCATCGCTCGTCTTCTTCGGCCTGGATCGTCTCTCGAAAGTCATCATCGTCCAATGGTTCGACCTGGCGCACATGCAGCACGTGGCCGCCTGGCCGCCCTATCTCAACTTCGTGATGGCCTGGAACAAAGGCGTGAATTTCGGTTTCCTCGACGGCTACGACGCTCGCTGGCTGCTGGTGGCGATCAGTGTGATCGTCTCGGTTGCGTTGATGCTGTGGGCGCGCAGGCAGTCGGGATGGGCGGTGATGCTGGCGTCCGGCGCCGTGATCGGCGGTGCGCTCGGCAATGCCTACGACCGCGTTGCCTACGGTGCGGTCGCCGATTACATCAATCTGAGCTGCTGCGGAATCAATAATCCGTATTCCTTCAACGTCGCGGACGTGTGGATTTTCGGCGGTGTGCTGTTACTGGTCCTGGCGAAGGAGTTCGGCAAGTCCACTGAAATTTAGTTATCGATATCATTTGTTGCACAACCTGTGCTAGCATGCGTGCTCGTTCATATTTCGACCACGAGCCGCCATGCAAATGCCACGCCGTTTCCTCGCCCTTCTCGTCCCCGCCCTGTCGATCGCCCTGGCCGCGCACGCGGCCGCACCGGAGACAGGCCGGCCCATCGCCTCCCGCTTCAACGCCGACCCGTCGCCCCACTGGTTCCCCGCCGCGAAGGGCGACAAGTTTTACCTGTACGCGACGGACGACGCATCGAACACCGGCAAATACTGGGATTCCGTCACGTGGCGCCTGTACACGTCGCCCGACATGGCAACGTGGCGCGACGCCGGCGCGCCTCTCGCGGTCACCGTGTTCAAGTGGGCGCGTCCCGACGCGAAGGCGTGGGCGCCGGAAGCGGCCTACCGCAACGGCAAGTACTATTTCTACGCGCCCGTCGGCGGCGACAAGATCGGCGTGGCCGTGTCGGACCGCCCGGACGGCGGTTTCGTCGATGCGCGCAACGATCCGCTCGTCGACCGCGACCGCGACGTCAACGCGGGCGACGAGCCGATCGATCCGGCCGTCTTCGTCGACAAGGACGGCCAGGCGTACATGTATTTCGGGACGCGCGTGCCGAAGGTCGTCAAGCTGAAAGCCGACATGATCTCGCTGGACGGCCCGATCCGGCTCGTGAAGATCGACGGCCTGTCGCCGTCCGATCCGAAGAGGAAGTATGGCGAGGCGCCGTTCATGCACGAGCATAACGGCGTGTACTACTTCACGTTCTCGTCCGGCTGGCCCGGACAGATCCTGTACGCGACGGCCAGTTCGCCAATGGGCCCCTTCACGTACCGCGGGGTCGTGATCGACTACCTGAAGATCTCGACGAACCACCAGGCCATCCTCGAACACGACGGCAAGAGCTGGGTGTTCTACCACGACGCGCTGCAGCCGGGTGGCGGCAGCTTCCGCCGTTCGATCGCCATCGCGCCGCTGGAATACGGCGCCGACGGCTCGATCAAACAGGTGGCGGTGAAGCCCGGCCAGCCAAACGACTGACCGGGTCACGAGCGACCGGGTCACGAGCGACCGGGTCAAAGAGGACGGCGGTCAGGCCGCCGTCTTGCCGGACAGGCGCTTGAGGCGCTCCAGCGCGCTCTCGCCGGCCGTTTCCGGCTGGCTGACGGACTTGCGGATCGCATCCAGCTCCGCCTGCTGGTCCAGCGGCTTCTGGCCGATGTCGGCGACGATGCGCAGGCCCGACGCTTCGTTCGTCACCGCCTGGGCGCGGCGGGTCAGCGCGGACAGCGCCGTCGAGTTGCCGCGCATGCTCGTGAGGCCGTTCAGCTGTTCCTGGCGCTCGAGGCGCAGTTCCTGCAGCTCCTTCTGCGCCTTGGCGGCGGCCAGCGACTGCATCGCCTTCCTGGCCTGGGCGTCGAATTCGGCCAGCTGCGTCGACAGCGCGTCGACGATCTTCTGCAGTTCGTCCATGTACGCCCTCGCATCCGCCTCTTCCTGGATTTCCTGCGGCAGGCGGGCCTTGTTCGATTCCAGCTCGTCGCAGAACATCGTCACGGTCGCTTCCGAGATCGTGCCGGCGGCCAGGCGCTCGGCCAGCTTTTCGGCGGCGCGTTCGTCGTTGGCGATCAGGTTCTGCAGGTTCACCACGTCGCCACGTTCCTTGTCGAACGACGCGCGCGACGTCGCCAGCAGTTGCGCGGTTTCGCGCAGGGTGGCCACCAGGCGGTCGCGGTCGGCCTCGGTCGCGGTCTCGGGGTCGAAGTTGGCGATGGCTTCGGAGATGCGGTTGCCCAGCGCGCCGAAATGCTTCGTGACCAGTCGTGCGGTCAGGCCCCATCCACTAGCGTTGCTCATTGTTGTTCCTTTCTGCGGTGAAGAAAACGGTTGCTACGGTTATTGAATGACGATGCGTTCCTGCTCGACGGGGATGCCGATGACGAAATCGACGTGGATCCCGCGCTTGTTCGCATCGCCATCTACACTCTCCACGATCTCCGTCGTGATCAATAAATATTCGCGGCTGCCGTCCGCCAGCTGGCGCACGTACGGCATGAAATACATCTCCTGGCGCAGGCCGTGCATACCCTCGGCGTCGTCGATGCGCGTCTCGCGGCCCTTGAACGGTTGGACAAATTGCGCGTCCGGCGCGCCAGCATCGCGGGTGTAGTCGACGCGGTCGGCGTCGCCGAACACGGTCGCGAGTTCCGCCGCGCCCAGCATGTCGGCCAGTTGTTCGCGCCACAGCGTGTAGCCGGCGTCGCCCAGGCCGTAACCGGCCATGCCCGTGTAGGCATCCTGGTCGTCGGCCGTCTCCGGGATGATGCGCGCCAGCTGGGTGCAGTACAGGACTTCGGCCACCCGGCCGTCGTCACCGCAAAAGACCTGCAGGAATTTTTCGTCCGCGGCGTCGTCGCCCTTGTCGAGGTACAGGCGGTACAGCTCCGTACTCGGCTGCAGCCGGATCTGCGATACGGCCAGGATGCGCGTGTCCGCGGCCGCCGGCATCGCGATCAGCGAACCGTTCGCCTGCGCGCGGATGATCGGCGACATCTGGATCTGCACCACGCTGCCGATGCGCGCGCCCAGCGGCGCCGCGTCGTCCGCGCGGGTCTCGCCCTTCGTCACGCCCTTGTTGGCGGCCACCGCACGCACATAGCTGAAGACATCCTTCCAGGCCATTCTCGTCAATTCCTTTCGAACGAATAATTCGGTTTCTTGGCGTCGCGGCTGCGGCGCAGGCGGCGCCACAGGAAATACACACCCCAGCCGATCAGCGCCAGCACACACAGGGTCATGAACACGCCGAGGAACGACGCGCCACCCCCGGACGCGGATGACGACCCACCCGCGCTTCCGGCCCCATATCCGCCCGGATAGCCGTTGTTGCTGGCATGCGCGCCGCGCGCCGCGTTCGCGATCACGGCGCCCGCGATCACGTGACCCAGGCCGCTGTCCTGGCGCACGATCACCGGCGCCTGCGGTTGCTGCACGGGCGGCGGCGCATACGTCGGCGCGCTCCGGCCGGATGCGCCCTGCTCGTAGCCCGGCACCGGCCGCGTGTCCCGTGCTGCATCGGCCTGCGCCTGCCGGCGCGCATCCAGCGTGCGTAGCGCGTTCGCTTCCGACGTGTTCCTGTCCAGCTTTTGCGACAGCGCCGAATCGGATTTCTGCGGCGCCGCCGAGCCGCGGCCGAACGCGCCGAAGCCGCCGGACGACCTGTCCGGCTGCGCCGGCGCCGGCGCCACATCGGACGAGGATGACGACGAGCGCCGGCCGAACGAACCGAAACTGGTGCCGCTCGACTTCGCCGACGAATACGACGGTTTCGACGATGACGGCGAACGCTGCGACGAAAAGCCGCTCTTGAAGGAGCTCGACGAGGACGGCCTGGCGTCGGCGGCGCCGACATGCGCCAGCGGGAGCAGCAGGGCCAGCACGAACGCGACGTTATAAGACTTCAACATGGTCATGGAAGCGATCGAAAGTTAGAATCAGCATAACGACCGCGATGGTCGCACGCACCGGTAAAATTAGCAAAGGAATACCATGACCCGCCGTTACCTCGACATGAACCAGCACGATGCCCTGTACACGGTGGCGCGCAAGTACCCGGGCGGCATCGACGCGCTGGCGCGCGAGCTGGACATGTCCGCCAATGTATTGCGCAACAAGCTGTCGCCCACGATCGCATCGCACTATCCATCGTTCGAAGAGGTGTCGCAGATCGTCGAGTGCTGCCACAAGGCCGGCGTACAGGAAGCGCACCTGCCGCTGCACGCGCTGCTGGTGCGCCACGGGATGGCGGCGTTCGTCGTGCCGCAGCCGGAGCAGGCGCGCCAGGACGACCTGTCGCAGACCGTCTGCCGCGTGATGAGCGACGTGGGCGCCGTGGCCGAGGCGGTGTCGACCGCCCTGCTCGACGGCACCGTCACCCCGGTCGAGGCCGACCTGATCGAACGTAAATTCCATGCCGCGCTGTCCGCCCTGGGCGCCTGGCGCGCACGTCTGCGCCAGGAGACCGAAGCGGGCATCCGCTGATCAGGAACGCAGGCGGCGTTCGGGCGCCGCCGCCTGTTCTTCCCGGGCTGCGCTGCGCAATGAGCGCAAAAACAGGCCGAGGCCGCCGAAGGCCAGCGTGAGGATGCAGATGAGTTCGAACGCCGACATCGTGCGCAGCGACATGTTCACGGACGCGATCACGCCGAAGACGAGCGCCGCGAACGCGCAGATCGACAGGAGCCAGCCCAGCACGTTACGGGCGTTGTAGAAGATCATGGCGATGCCGATCACGAGGGGAATCAGGACGATCCCGCCCGTGATGCCGTAGCCGCCCACGCCGAACAGGCGCGAGCCGAGGCCGAAGCTGGAACTCACCACCACGCTCTCGAGCAGCAGGTAGAAGCCGCCGCACATCAGGACCAGCCCCAGGAAGAACTGGCCCGTTCCTCCGTTCGTACCGCCCGCACCGTTCATTGTGTCCTCCGTCTTGTTCTTTGTTGCGACGGCGACAACAATACCAGACTTTCCAGTCACATTGCCAGTGTGCCGGGCGGTAAAGCAGCGGATAAATTACCGGGGTGCGTCGGCGACCGGTTCGCCGAAGTCGGGCATGCCGTCCGCACGCCAGCGGATGACCTGCGCGCGCGTGTTGCGATTCGGGTCGTGCAGCGAATCGCCCGGGATGTCGCGGTAGTTGCGCGCGTGGTAGACCAGCACGTCGGTCTTGCCGTCCGGCGTGGTCGTGAACGCGTTATGGCCGGGCCCCCACTGGCCGTTCTTCTCGCTGCTCCTGAAGACGGGCTCCGGCAGCTTGGTCCACGACTTCGGGTCGAGCAGGTCGGCGTCCGCCGGGGCGCTGAGCATGCCCAGGCAGTAGTTGGCGTCCGTCGCGCTGGCCGAGAACGTGACGAACACGCGGCCGTGGCTCACCAGCACGGCCGGGCCTTCGTCGACGGCGAATTTCACCTTTTCCCACGCATACTCCGGCTTCGACAACAGCACGGCCGGCCCCTTGATCGACAGCGGCGTGTCCATCTTCGCGAGATAGATATTGGTGCCCTTGCTGCCGTCCGGCGCCGTCTGCGTCCACGCGAGGTAGCGCTGGCCGCGGTGTGCGAACGTGGTGGCGTCCAGCGAGAACGATTCCCAGCCCGTCTTGACCTGCCCGCGCTCGACCCACTCGCCCGCGAACGGATCGGCGGACGCGTTTTCCAGCGCATACAGGCGGATGTCCCAAGGATGCTCGGCGCTGCCGGCCGTGAAATAGATATACCACTTGCCGTCGATGCGGTGCATCTCCGGCGCCCAGATATGCGCGCCCATCACGCCGGTCGCGTGCTTGCGCCACACGGTCTTGGCCGGCGCGGCGCCCAGGCCGTCGAGCGAACGGGCGCGGCGGATTTCGATGCGGTCGTATTCCGGCACCGTGGCCGTGTAGTAGTACCAGCCGTCCGGCTGCAGGCTCACCTGCGGGTCGGCGCGCTGCTGCACGAGGGGATTGTGGAACACGGGTTCGGCCGCGCGGGCGGGCGCGAACGCGGCGGCGAGGCATACGGCCAGCGCCGGCAAGGCGCGAAGGGTCAAGCGATACATTCGTCACTCCAAAAAATACGTAGGGTGGGCGGACCTCCGCCCACGCGGACGTTGGCGTCATGATGGCGTTCGCGTGGGCACGGGGCGCCCACCCAACGGCCGATCGTCACATCGGCGGCGCGAGACGGATGTGTACCGGCGCGTCACGATCCGTGCGCATGATACCGCCCTCCTCGATCAATTCGCTCACCTGGATCAGGCTGCGGCGCTGTTCCGGGCCGTCCTTTTTCGCATCCGGCCCGTGCCGGCCCGGATGTACGAAATAGAAGAGGTACGCGCGTTCGCCGTCGACGACGACGTCGGCATGGCCGCCCATCACGCCGTCGTCCGGCCCTGTGCCCGGCTGCTCCAGCAAGGTGGCGTCCTGCTTCTTCCACGCGAGCGCGTCGTCCGAGCGGAACACCCCGAGTCCGTGCCACAGGTCGACGATCATCCACCACGACCCGCGCCAGCGGAACACCTTCGGCCCTTCGCCGCGCTGGGCGACGGCCAGGCCGCGGTCCGTCCAGTGCTCGAGGTCCGGGCTGTCGGCGTAGTAGATCTTCTTGCCGTCGGGTTCGTTGTTGTACCACATGCGCCAGGTGCCGTCGGGCAGCCGCGCCAGCGACGGGTCGATGACCTTGTCGTTCGCGAGCGGCACCTTGACGGGATGGCGCCACGTGCGCAGGTCCGTGCTCGTCAGGTGCACGATCACGCGCGGGTGCTTCCAGTCCTCGAACACGCCCGGCACGACGGTCAGGAACATGTGGAACGTGCCGTCGCCGGCGCGCACGATGTCGGGCGCCCAGTGCGTGGTGTCCTTGCCGCCGAGGTCCGCCGGCAGGTCGACGTCGGCCGTCCCGACATAGGTCCAGTGCGCGCCGCCGTCGGGCGACTCGGCGATGCCGATGTGCGTGCCGTGCACCCAGGTCACGCCGGGCAGCCCCTGCGCGGTGGCGCGCCGGTTCGTGTAGAACATCCACCAGCGCTGCCGGGCCGGATTCCAGACGAGGGCCGGATCCGCCGCGCCGTCGTACACGGGGTCGCGGAACAGGGGCTTGGCGGCCACTTCACCGGCCGGCGCGACCCGCTCGGCGGCGCAACCGGCCAGGCAGAACAACGCCGCCAGCAGGCATGCGGACATGGCCGCGAGCGGCCGCATTTTGGACAACATCATCTCCTTCTTCACGCGGTCTGGGCGCCGCCGTCGTCCGGATGATAGTCGCGCACCCTGCGGCCGACCAATGAAATTTTTCGCGCAACCGATACGATTTCAGCGTGCGCGCCGGCGCGGCTTGTCGTCCATCCCCGCCTCGTCGACGTCGGCCGACGTCGAACGCGAGCGCTTGTATTCCAGATCGCCCGCGTCGTCCGGCAACGCGGGACCGGCGTACAGCACCGCCACGTCGGCCAGCGCGCTGGCGCGGTCCTGGCCGAACCCGGACAATGACGTCAGCCGCAGCCAGCGCGCCGTGACGGTCCGGCCGAAGCGCACGGTCTGCGGATCGAACGTCGACTGGAGCGTAGGCCGGGCCACGTCGCGCCACGTCGCGCCGTCGTCGCTGACCTGGACCAGCCATTCGCGCACGTCGCCTTCGTGGTCGCGGTGGTTCTGGCGGGGCATCAGCACGAGGCCGTCGAACGGCACGGCCTGTGCGAAACCGATCGTCAGGACCGGCTGCGGCCGCGGCGCATCGCCCTTCACCGCAACGAGACCATAGGTGTTCGGATCGCCGTCGACGACGTTCGCCGCGTCGGGCCAGCCGCTGGCCGTCGCCCCGAGCTTTTTCATTACGCGCGTGTCGAACAGGCTGGCGCGCAGCGCGGCGGGGTCGATGGCGGTCGCGGGCTGGAAGCGCGGGCCCGCCATGTAGTCCAGCAGCGAGCGGCGCAACTGGCGCGCGGCCGGACGGTCATCGAGACGGTTGTCGAGGTCGAACGTGGACACGACCAGCCGGCCGCCGCCCACCTTCGCCTCGAACACGGCGCCGAGCCGGTAGTTGCGGTTCCAGTCGTCGATGGGCTGGACGATGGGCCGCAACCCGGCCGGCAGGCGTTCCAGATTGAACGCACGGGCGCCGGCCACCAGGTCGCTCCATTGCCAGTCCATGTGGTCGGCCGTGGGGAAGCCGGCCAGCGCGGGATGCGCGCGGTCGACCCACAGGCCCAGCATGCGCGACCACCCCGGATTCATCAACCGGTTCCAGAACACCGGTACGTCGGCGAGCGGCGGCGACGTCCAGTCCAGGTCCGCCTTGCGCGGCAGGTACAGCACGCTGCCGCCCTGCGCCAGCCGCGCCTCGGCTTCCGGCCACGCGTGCGTCACGAGCACGCCCGCGGGGACGGCCGCATCGACCTTGTCGGGATACAGCCAGAAGTTCCAGTCGTTGCCGACGTCCGTGCCGTCCAGCCCCGCGACGAGCCGGTAATGCGCGGGCGCCGGCAGCTGCGCGAGGTCCGCCGCGACCCGGCCCAGCGGGAGGTTCTTGCGGATCGGGATATCGAGCGCCGCGAACCGGCCCGCGGCGACGGCGCGGCCGGCATCGTCCTCGATACGCCACCACGGCCGCGCGTCCTTCAGCGGCTGGGCGCCGTAGTGCGCGATTTCCACCGGCACGTCGAACGTATCGCGCGTCGTGAACACGCTGCGCGTCAGCCGGGCCAGCGGCACCGTCGCGCCGTTGAAACGGCGGAACGCTTCCGGTGTCGCGTAGCCTTTCGGTTCCCAGAACGTGTCCAGGATGCCGACCAGCGCCGTACCCTGGCCCAGATAATCGTGCAGGTCGAGCAGCTGGTAGCCGCTCAGGCCGCGCGTGCGCAGCGCCGCCTCGATCTCTTCCTTGTAGCTCGCGAGCTGCCACCGGCCGGACGCCAGCGCGAAGTCATGGTTACGGTCCAGCACGCCGTGACGGCGCGCGGACTCGCGGAAGATCTCGTAATTCCCCGGCCGCAGGTAGCCCGTGAACTTGTCGATGATGGAGAAATCCGGATACGCGACCCACTGCCCCACTTCGTGCGACACGACGGGGACGTGGATGCCGTCCAGCGAGGCCGCGTAGTCGCGCCCGAACCAGCCGGTCTTGTTGCGCAGCGGTTTCGGGCCGATGCGCTGCACCGCGAGGTAGTCGACGTCCTTGTCGAGTTCCGCCACGACGGGCTCCGTGTGGCCCGTGCCGTTCGTGTACAGGCGGCGCGGGTCTTCGGCGCGGAAGCGCGCGGTCCACTTCGCGAACACCTCTTTCCAGCGGCCGGACGGCTCGTTGCTGGGGCTGAGCAGCAGGAACGACGGGTGATTGCCGTAGGCGTGGATCAGGCGCTCGGTCTCGTCGTAGAGCGCCGTCTCGAGGGGAGAACCCGGCTCGAACCGGTTCCACATGCCCGGCTCCGGCTGCAGGTAGATGCCCACCTCGTCGGCAGCCTGGAAGGCCGCTTCCGGCGGCGTGAACGAGTGGAAGCGCACGTGGTTGATGCCCCACGCCTTGTTGATGCCGAAGATCTTCTTCCAGTACCCGACGTCGGTCGGCGGGTAGCCCGTCAGCGGGAAGTCGCCGCCGTGGTGCGTCCCGCGCAGGAACACGGGGCGGCCGTTGACGAGGATGTCCGTGCCGCGCGCCGCCACCTGCACGAAGCCGAACGACACGTCGCGCGCATCCATGGCTCCGGGGCCGGCGAGGCGCAGCTTCAGCGACTGCAGCACCGGGTGGAACTCGTCCCACGTCGGCGCCGTCTTCGGGTACTGCACGCGAAATTCGGCGCTGCCGCCGTCCGCCGTCCAGCGCACTGGAAAGCGCTGTCCGTTGGCGGTGATCGTCCCCGCCCCGGCCTTGCCGCCGCCGTTGGCGACCGTGACCTTCACGCGCACGCTGCGGCTGGCCACGTCCGGATACACCTGGGCATCGGCGATATGCACGGGCGACGTCGCGCGCAGCTCCGCCTTGCCGACGATGCCGTTCCAGCTCATGCCCAGCGAATCGGAGATGCTGTGCGAGTCCGGCCGGTACGCCATCAGCGCGCGCGAGTCGACGCGCACCGTCACGCGGTGCCTGCCCGGCGCGAGCGGGCCGATGTCGTACTCGTGCGGCGCCACGAGGGACAGGTTCGACCCGAGCGCGCGGCCGTCGATCCAGGCGCTGGAGCCCCAGCGCGGACGCTCCAGGTGCAGCACGACGCGCTGGCCGCGCCACGCGGACGGCACCTCGACGTCGCGCTGGTACCATGCGGCGCCCAGGTAGTGGCGCGGCGGCTGGCTGAGGAACGGCACCTTCACCTGTCCCGGCGTCGTGAACGCGGCATAGTCCTCGCGCTGGTTCCAGTTCTTGTCGTACAGCGACAGCACCCACGGCGTTTGCGCCGTGATCTCGTCGCCATAGCCTTGCGCATTCAGGATGCCGGGGATGCGGATGCGGTCCGGCAGCACCTGGTCCTGCCAGTGGCCGGCCACGCCCGCATCCTCGCGATCGAGTGCGAAGCGCCACGTGCCGGCGAGGGCTATCGTGCCGGACGACGCCCTGGCCGGCTGCGGGCCGCACGCGCCAAGGCGGTCGAGCGGCACCGCATCGGCCATCGCGCGATAGCCCGCCGGCGACGGATGCAGCCGGTCGCCGGAATCGAACGTCGCCTGCAGGCGGTCGGGCGCGGCCGGGTCGCGCACGGCGGCGTCGAAGTCGGCCACGCCGTCGAACAGCGGGCTCGCCCGCAGCCAGTCGTTCAGTTCGCGCCGGTCCGCATCGTTGCCGGCGTCCGGCTTGTAGGTCCCGCTGCCGCCGTACGGCGTGATGGTGCCGGCGATGAGACATACGCCGCGCGCGTGGGCCTGCGCGGCGATCCGCCGAAAGCCCTCTTCGAGCCCGTTCAGCAGGGTGCGGCGCGCGTCCGGCGTGTCCTCGCCATTGCGGTGCTGGACCCCGAGATCGTTCACGCCGACCAGCACCAGCGCATGCGTCACGCCGGAGCGTTCCAGCACGTCGTGCGCGAAGCGGTCCAGCAGGCGCGGACCGTTCCCGTCGGCCAGCATGCGGTTGCCGCCGATGCCCGCGTTGACGACGGCGAGCGCGGGGCCGTGCGCCGCGCGCAGGCGGCGCTGCAGGAAATCCGGCCAGCGCTCGTCGCGGTCGAGGCCCGCACCCGAGCCGTCCGTGATGGAGTCGCCAATCGCCACCAACACGCCGGTGCGCCGCGCCGGCAGGACCTCGATGCCCTCGACGTGGTACCACGACGCCAGTGGCCGCGCGCCCTCCAGCACGACGCTGGACGCCTGGTCGCCCGGCGCGAGGAACTGCGTGGCGTGGGCGGCGTTATGCGCGGTCTGGCGCGCGGGCCCGCTGTCGACGGCCAGCGACACGGCCAGCAGGTCGCCGGCGGTCGTCGCCAGCGTCAGCGAATCGCTCACGGCCTCGGCGCCCGGCGCCACCGTCACGCCGGCCTTGCCGCCGAAGCGCAGCGGCAGCGGCGTGCCCTCGAGACGGCTGTCGCCGGGCTGCGCCGCGCGTCCGACCGTCCCCGCGCCGATCACGAGCGGCTCGGCGCCGTGTCGGTTGCTGATGCGGACCCGCAGCGCGGCGCCGCCGAGCGACAGGCGCATGGCCTGGCGCAAGGTGGCGTGTGCGACGGCGTCCGGCGCCAGCGCCGACTTCTCGCCCGGGACCATCAGGGCCGTGCCCCAGGCGGCGGTCCAGTCCTGCGCGGCCGCCGCCGCGTTGAAGGCCGCCGCCAGCAGGCCGGCGGCGACGTACGCACGTAAAGCCATCGTCAACCGCCGAAGCGGAAGTCGGCACCCACCATGATGCGGCGACCCGCGTAGCTGTAGTCCAGGATGCTCGGCGTGCCGTTCGAGAACGGTACGTAGGCACCCTGGCTGTTGCTGGTCGCGGCGTTGTTCAGGTTGCGGCCTTCGATGAACACGTCGAACTCTGGCGTGATGCGGTACTGGATCTTGGCGTCGACGTAGCGGGTCGCGTCCTTGAAGTTCGGCGAACCCGGGTTGTAGGCCGGCGGACGGGCATTGCCGCTCGCGTTCGGGTAGTTGTTCAGGTAATTGCTGGACGAACCCGCGATGTTGTTGAAGTAGCTGCCCACGCCCTGCACCGCGACCCGCGCCGACAGGCGGCCGTCGTCATACCAGATCGCCCAGTTGTACTGGAACTTCGATTCGCGCAGCGGCGGCAGCGGCGTGCCGGTCAGCAGGTCCACGATGTTCTGGGTCGACGTGACCGAGGCCAGTTTCGTGTAGTTGCCGTCGAAGCCGAGGTAGCGCAGGCGCCACGGCAGGAAGGTGAAGGCGGTCTTGGTATTGAACTCCCAGCCCTTGCGGGTGGTCGGCACGCCGTTTTCGTACGTCGGGAACGAGAACGGCAGTTCCGCCAGCGATCTGCCCGTCGTCGGGTCGACCAGGGCCAGGCCCAGCGTGCCGTTTTCGGTCTGCACGATCGACGGGCCCACGATGCCGCGCTGGTTGAAGTAGGACAGCGAGAACATCGTGTCCTTGCTCGGGTAGTATTCCGCGCTCCAGTTCTGGTTCAGGTTCTTTTGCGCTTGCAGGGCCGGATTGCCGACGGTCTTGGTGCACGTCTGCGTGCCCTGCGCATCGAGCCGCTCGTCGTAGCGGCACAGGCCCGACGGCAGCAGGTTCGTCACCGGCGGGCGGGCGACGGTGCGGGCGCGGTTGTAGCGCACCACGAACTTGTCCGGCACGAGCCACATCGCGAGGTTATAGATCGGCAGGAAGTCGTGCGTGGTGGCGTCCACCGCGGTGTTGGTCGACACCGTGACGTCGTTGATGCCGCCGGCCGCGTTCGGGCTGGCTGGGTCGAACGAGGCCGTGCGCGTGATCGACTCGAACTGCATGTTGCCGATGCCGTGGATCTTGGTGCGGATGTAGCGGTAACCCAGGTTGCCTTCGAGCTGCCAGTTGAACGGCAGCGCGCGGCTGGTGAACGGGATCCGGTCGATGTTGAAATCGCCCATCACGTACAGGGCCTCGGAACGCTCGCTCATCCTCGTCACCGGCGACTCGTAGGTCTTGCCGTCCGTGCCCGTGCAGCTGGTGACGCAGCCCAGGTTCGCGTTCGTGATGCCGGCCAGCTTGAACACCTTCTGGACGTCGATGTTCGGCCAGTTGGTCACCGCGCCGCCGAACTGGCCGCTGGCGCCGTTGAAGAGCTGGGTGTTGGTGATGTTACCGCTGAGCGACTGGGCGATGATGTCCTGGAACTGCTGCGGCGTCACGGTCACCGTGCCCGAGCTCTGGGAGTCCCAGCGATTGCTCTGCACATAGCCGTACTGGCACTTGTTGCCACCGGCGCCCAGCGAACCGGCCGTGTCCTGGCAGCCCACGAGGGTGCTGCGGACCAGGCCCGGGATCGCATACACGATCGGGTTCGTGCTCACCTGGTAGCCGTTGCCGCCGCGGGTGTCGTAGCGCGTGTCGCGGAAGTTGAAGCCGGTCTTGAAACGGGTGAAGAACGGGATGGATTCCGGGACCTGGAACGTGAAGTCCGCCTTCGCGGTGCGTTCCTCCGTCCCGGTGATCCCCGGCGTATAGGTCAGCTGCGGCTGCGAATACGTGAGCAGCGGCTGCTGGTTCGCCGTGTAGGCCGGCACGCTGTTCACGTAGGTGGCCCCGCTGGTGACGGCGGACGCGGCGGCCGGCTGGACGAGGCGCGCATAGTTCGCAGGGTTGTACAGGTCGAAGGTCGAGCCCTGCGGGAAGTTGTACGTCCACAAACCGTTCGGCGTCACCGACATCTGCGCCGCGCCGTAGTACGAGGCGAACGACGTGCGGAAGGTTTCGGTCGTGTAGTTGGACTTGGCGTCGCCGATCATCCACTCCGCCTTGATGCCGTCGTGGTTCCATTCGCCGCCGGTCTGGAAGTACTTGGTGATCGTATCGGACTTCTGGAAGATCTGGTCGATGCCGGCGGCGCCGTCGCTGATGCCGAATCCGGTCACGTGATGGCTCGCGTCCACCGTCACGGTCGACGGGTCGACGTTCGTCACCGCGCCCTGCACCGCCGGTCCGCCGCTCAGGTAGCTGACGTTACCCGGGTACAGGTAGTAGCCCGCCCCGTTCGCGCCCGGCGCGACCGAACGCACGCCGTTCGTGTCCACGAAGGTCTTGGCGGTATTGACGTTCATGCCGCCCAGGTTGAGGAACGACGTCTTGTTGTCGGTGTGGCGCTTGGAGTAGCTGCCCTTGGCGTAGACCGTCAGTTCGCGGTTGACCTTGAAGTCGGCGCGCAGGTCGAGGTCCTGGCGACGGTCGATCTCGGTCTGGATCTTGTTGCGGACCAGCGACGGCGTGTAGTCGTTCCACTGGTTCAGGCAGCTGATCAATTCGTTCTGGCGCTCGTTCACCGCATTCGTGCGGTTGGACGCACTCAGGTTCTTCAGCGTGGCGTCCGTGGTGGCCAGTTGCGGGAACGCGCTGTAGCATTCCGCCTTGGACTGCGCCGCGGCCGACCTGGTCAGGATCTCGTACGGGGAATACGTGTTGTAGTTGCCGGTGCCGTTCGTGTACGGATAAATACCCGTCGAGCCGGCCGCCGGGCCCGCAGGCGTCGTCGACGCCGGATCGGCCATGTTCAGCGTGGACGGGTTGTAGGTGAAGGTCTTGTTCGGCGAGTTGTCGAAGTCGATCGCACGCGCGTAACCGGCCGCCGCGCTGGTCGCGACCTGCATCTGGTGCTGCTCGTTGGCGGTCGTCGCTTTCGACGCGTTCAGGATCACGCCGAGCCGGTCATCGAGGAATTTGCGCGACAGGATGACGTTGGTGTCGGGCTCCCACTTCTTGTTCAGGTTATTCGTGGTGCCGGCCACGCGCACCGAGACGAAGGGCTCCTTGAAATCGAGGCCCGTACGCGTCTTGATGATGATGCCGCCGCCGAGCGAGCCTTCGACCATGTCGGCCGTCGACCCCTTGACGACGTCCACACTCTTGATCAGGTCCGCGGACAACTGGCGGAACTCGCTACCGCGGCCGCTGGCCGAGTTGTTGGCGGACTGCACCGCCATGCCGTCGATCTCGACCCGGGTGAGGTCCGGCCCGTTGCCGCGCACCGCCACGGTGACGCCCTCGCCGAAATCGCCGCGATCGAGCGCGATACCGGCCATGCGCGAGATCGCCTCGCCGATGTTCCGGTCCGGCAGCGAGCCCACGTCTTCCGCGACGATGGAATCCTGCGCGGTGGCCGCGTTCTTCTTGCG
>JBJMVU010000279.1:0-6156 GCA_045810485.1 Massilia sp.
CTGCCCGGCGCCGCGCGCTGGACGGGCAATCTGGGGGCCGAATACAAGCTGCCGGTCCGGGGCGGCAACACCGTTCACGCCAGCTTCAACACCGCGTTCACGAGCCGCTACAACAACAGCGACACGCTGTCGGACTGGGGCTGGGTGCCGGGCAGCAGCACGACGGATCTCGCCATCGGCGTGAACACGAAGAGCAACTTCGACGTGACCCTGATCGTGAAGAACCTCACCAACAGCCTCGCGCACGAGGCGGGCTGGGTCAGCTACGCGCCGAATCCATATCCGCGCTGGATCGGTCTCGTCTTCAGCGGCAAGCTGTGAGCGGCTGTTGATTTTTCAACAGTCTGCCTGATACGGGACGCCGCGCTGATGCTCCGCTGTTGCTCCGGCAACAGCGCGGGCCCGATTTCGCGTCATTTGCGGGTGGTACGGGATTTGCAGAATGACAGTTTTCTCCCCCGTTTCAGAAAGCCCGTCATGACCCATCAGAAGAACACCTCGCTCCGTCTCGCTCCCATCGCCGCCGTGCTCGCGGGCGCGGCCCTGTTCAGCGCGCCGCTGCACGCCGCCGAAGCGACGCCCACCGTGGCCGAGCTACAGGCGGAAATCGCGCGCCTGAAACAGATCATCGCCAACCAGGGCGCCGCCGCCGCTCCCGCTCCTGCTGCTGCGCCCGCGGCTGTCGCGGAAGCGTCCGCCGCGCCGGCGACGGCCGCCGTCGACGACGAACCGCAGGCACTGGGCGAAGTCACCGTCCGCAGCCGCAACCGGCTGGAACGCCTGCAGGATGTGCCGCTTTCCGTCTCCGTCGTCACGGGCAAGGAACTGGACCGCCTGAACGCCACCGACATCAAGTCGCTGACGCAGCGCGCCGCCAACGTGACGTGGAACCAGGGTAACCAGCGCACCTCCAGCCTGTCCATTCGCGGCATCGGCAAGCAGGGCCAGACCGAGGCGCAGGATCCGAGCGTCGGCCTGATCGTCGACGGCGTCAACTACGCGTACAACGCGCTCTCCTCCAGCTTCGATTTCACCGACGTCGACACCGTCGAAGTGACGCGCGGCCCGCAGGGCACGCTGCTGGGCAAGAGCACGAGCGTGGGCGTCGTCGCCGTCAACACGCGCCGCCCGTCGTTCACGCCGGACGCGTCCTACTCCGTGACCCTCGGCCAGCTCGACACCGTGCAGGCCCGGTTCGCGGGCGGCGGCCCGGTGATCGACAACCTGCTGGCCTACCGCGTCGCGCTGAGCGCCACCAAGGGCCAGGGCGACTTCAAGAACGCGTACAACCCGGACATCACATACACGAACAAGGACCGCGTATCGGGCCGCGTGCAGTTCCTGTTCACGCCGACGCAGGACTTCAGCGCCCGCGTCGCCCTCGACGCCCAGCCGCGCGCGGGCGAGACGACCAACAGCCGCACGATCTTCAAACCGACACCGTCGGTGTATTCCAACGGCGCCGTCAACACGCTCGCCACCGACAACGGCACGCGCCTGCAGCGCAGCTGGTTCACGCAGCAGAACAAGTATACGTATACCGACGACTACCTGTACGGCGGCGGCGCGAACCAGGTCAACAACGACAACGGCCGTCCGCTCGTCACCGGCAGCAACGGCGCCACGCTGGACCTGAACTGGAACGTGGCGGGCCACAACCTCACGTCGATCACGGCGTACAAGGATTACCACTTCGACGCGAGCAACGACGAAGGCACGCCGTTCGACATCAACCGCAACTCGGGCGGCTTCTGGAACGACTACCGCCAGGTGACGCAGGAAGTGCGTCTCAGCTCGCAGGCGGGCGGCTTCGTGGACTACCAGACCGGCGTCTTCCTGATGAAGGTGAACAACGACGCGACCTACCGCAGGAGCTGGGGCAGCGACGCCGGCGCCTGGTTCGCCAACGCCGGCCAGTACAACCGCCTGTACGCCGATGCGAGCGGCCGCAACCTGCTCCTGAATTCGCTGGACGGCGTGTCGATGGCGTTCAACTCGCCGTCCGGCACGCAGCACATCGTCAACAAGAGCGAGGCCGCCTTCGCGCAGGCGAACTGGCACCTGACCGATGCGCTGACCCTGACGACCGGCGCGCGCCTCACGCACGAGAACCGATCGAACGAGGGCAGCGCAGCCATCTTCGACAGCGGCTTCGCGCCCGAACTCAACCCTGCCCAGGTGGGCAACGTGCAGCTGAACGGTTTTGCCGCGGACGCCAAAGGGAGTCTGCTGGCCGCCAACACGGCGGCGCAGCTCGCCGTGGCGGATGCCGTCGCGAAGAAATACTTCAACGCGCCTTCCTATGCCGGCCTCTCCGCGGCGCAGAAGCAGCAGGTGGCGGACGCCAGGGCGATCCGCGCGTCGCAGGTCGGGGTGCTGTTCCCGCTCACGCAGGCGCGGCCCTCCATCGGCAACCTGAAATCGTTCGTGCTGAGCCCCACCTATAAATTCACGCCCGACCTGACCGGCTACACGTCGTGGCAGTACGGCGAGAAGGCCGGCATCTCGCAGCTGACCAACGGCGTCTCGAACCTGGTCGACAAGGAGCGCACGAGCGCGTTCGAGATCGGCGTGAAATCGGCCTTCCTGAACCGCGCGCTGCTGCTCAACGCGGACCTGTTCCTGATGAACATCCGGAATTACCAGCAGGCCGTGCGCGTGCTGGACGTGTACACGACGCAGCTCAACAACGATGGCCAGAGCTATTACACGACGGCCACCGGCAACGTGCCGAAGGTGCAGTCCAAGGGCCTGGAATTCGACGGCGCCTATTCGGGCATCAAGAACGTGACCCTGCGCTTCGCCGGCGCGTACACGAACGCGGTCTATAAAGAGTTCACCAACTCGGCCCAGCCGGTGGAGAACGGCTACGCGGGCGCCGCGCCGTACCGCGACGTGACGGGCAGCGCCCTGCCGGGCGTGTCGAAGTGGACCTTCAACGTGGGCGGCGACTATCGCGTGCCGCTGCAGCACAACCTCGAAGGCCGCGCGAGCTTCAACACCGCCTATAACACCCGCTACAACTCGGACGTGGCCCTGTCGGACTTCGGCTGGATCGGCGGCTCGGGCATCACGGACCTGGCCTTCGGCATCGGCAAGCGCGACGGCTCGCTCGACGTGAGCCTGATCGTGAAGAACGCGTTCAAGAACCACGCACCGCTGGCGGCCACGTGGAACTCGTACTCGCCGGCCGTGCCGCGCTGGTTCGGCCTGTCGGTCAGCGGCAAGCTGTAATGCCCGTCGGGGGTGGTGCTGTTATATGTACAACAGTCAAAATGACAACGCATCGCCCCCGAAAAAAATTTTTAAAAAATTTCCACTCGGCATTTAATGTCCCCCGCTAAACGGTCGTCTTGTACTTGTGAGAGCGCGAGATGCGCAACCTCCCAACAGTATCCAAGCCATTAGGAGCCATATCATGCTGAGCCTTCACACCAACGTCGCATCGCTTTCCGCACAAAATTCCCTGAGCCGTACCCAGTCGTCCCTGTCGAACTCGATGACCCGTCTGTCGACCGGCTTCCGCATCAACTCGTCGATGGACGACGCGGCCGGCCTGCAGATCGCCACCCGCCTGAAAGCCCAGAGCAGCGGCATGTCGGTTGCAATGCGCAACACCCAGAACTCGATCTCGATGCTGCAGACCGCCGACGGCGCGCTGAACGAAGTCACCAACATCCTGACCCGCATGAAGGACCTGGCGACCCAGTCCGCCGACGGTTCCTCGTCGGACAGCGACAAGACCGCAATGGACGCCGAGTACAACTCGCTGACCGACGAACTGACGAACATCTTCTCGAACACCAAGTTCGGCGGCACCAAGCTGCTGTCGACCGCGGCTGACGGCAAGCTGAACAGCGCTACCGGCATCACCTTCCAGATCGGCGCCGACAGCACCGAAACGATGACCGCCAACTTCGACTCCGAACTGTCGGGCGCAGCCGGCGTGACCACCTCGATCACCGCGGCAACCACCGGCTCGACCTTCGCAGCGGACGGCACCTCGACCGGCCCGTCGGCCGCGACGGTCCTGACGACCGACGCCAACGGCGCAATCGGCAACCTGAGCACCGCCATCGACGCCGTCTCGACCCTGCGTTCGAAGCTGGGCGCGATCTCGAACCGCCTGGACCACGTCTACAACAACTTGTCGAACATCTCGAGCAACACGCAAGCCGCTACCGGCCGCGTCATGGACGTCGACTTCGCGACGGAATCGTCGAGCATGACCTCGAACCAGATGCTGATGCAAGCTGGTACCGCCATGCTGAAGCAGACGAACAGCATGTCGTCGATGGTCATGTCCCTGCTGCAGTAATCGCAGGGCCAGCAATGGCTACTCCGGGCTAGTCCAGCCGGGATCCGAAAAAGGCCAGCCACAAGCTGGCCTTTTCACTTTACACTGCCGAGATCATGGCCAGCCTTTCCTTCCCCACCCTTCCGCCACCCGTCATGCCGGCGAGCGCACCCGGCGCACTGCCGGCGGCGCCGGTCGGCGCGGTCGCGGCCGCCGTCCCGGTCGCCCTGCTGCAGGCCGAGCTCGAGGCACTCCCGCTGCCGCTGCCGGCCACCCCGCCGGCGCCCGCGTTGCCGGCGGGCGACGCCCTGCCCGACGCCGCGGCGATGCGTCCCGACCAGGTCGTGATGGCGCGCCAGCTCACCTGGCCGCGTCCGGACGGCGGCGCGCTCGCCACGTCCTGGCGGGGGATGGTCCGCACCTACGGCACCCAGCTCGTGACGCGCGCGGTGCAGGCGTCCCAGCAGGAGCGCGGGCAATCGCTGCCGGTCGCGCTGCTGCAGAGCGGGTTGGATGCGCGGGTGCTGCGCCAGGCCGATCTCGCGACCCTGCCGCCCGACGCGTGGCGCTTCACCGTGCACGCGGGCGGACCGCAGGCCCAGCACCTGCGCGTGATCGGGGAAGAGGAACCATCACAGAAACCGCAACGGCGCCGGCGCCACGCGGCCCTGCGCCTGGAACTGGTGCTGGCCGACGGCACGGTCGTCACGGTGCAGGCGGAACCGCTGGCCGACGGCGTCATGCTCGAATTGTGCACGCTCAATGCCGACGCCCTGCTCCACCTGCGCGCGCTGCAGCCGCAGCTGGAAGACGCCGTGCGCCGCTCGGGGCTGCGCGTACTCGGCTGGACCTGGAGCGACGCCCTGCCGGAAGGCCGGGTGCACGCGCGCCTGCCGTCGACCGAGGCGGCGGCCGCCCTCAGCCTGCCCGTGTTCCGCGCGATGGCGGAACTGGCGCTGCTGCTGCCGGCGTAGGGTGGGGTGATTGATGCCGGTGGCATCAATCACGCGCCCACGCGTGACGCTCGCGATGTGTTGGCGTTACGCGTGGCTCGGAGAGCCCACCCTACGAGTGTTTATCCAACCGTGCCGATGATCGAGACTTCCCGGTTCTCGGGGATCTCGTTATACGACAGCACGTGCAGCCCCGGCGCGAACAGACGCGCGTAGCGGGCCAGCAGCGGGCGGATCTGCGGCAGCACCAGGAGCAGCGGCGGCGTATGGTGCTGCTTCATCTGCTCGCGCGCCACCGGCATGTTCAACTGCAGTTGCGACAGCAGCTGCGGATCGATCGGGTAGTTGTCCAGCACGACCTTGCCGCCATTGTTCTGGCGCGCCTGGTTCAGGGAACCGAGCAGCATGTTTTCCAGCTCGCCCGACAGGTTAAACGCGGGCATGTCCTTCTTCTTGCCGTACAGGCCCGACACGATCTGGCGGCGCAGGGCGCAGCGCACCTCCGCCGCGAGCAGGATCGGATCCTTGGTCGATTCCGAGCTGTCCAGCAAGGTGGTCGCGATGACGACGATGTCCTTCAGCGACACGTTCTCGGCCAGCAGCACGCGGAACACGCGCAGCAGCTGCGTGTGCGTGAGCGCCTTGTCCAGCGCGCCGCCCAGCTTCGGCGACAGCGCGGTCAGGCGTTCCATCAGCGCCGGCACGTCTTCGTGGCGGAACAGTTCCGCCATGTAGTCGCGCGCGACCTTCGACGTGTGCGTGGCGATCGCGCTCGGCACCTCGACGACCTGGTAGCCCTGCCCCAGCGCGTGCGCCTTCTGCTCCGGATCGATCCACGTGACGGCCATGCCGAACGCCGGTTCGATGCCTGGAATGCCGTCGATGTCGCCGTACACGTTCGGCGAC
>JBJMVU010000280.1:0-6586 GCA_045810485.1 Massilia sp.
CAGATCCAGCCCACCGTGGTGGGCCGCACCTCCCGCATCGAACTGCGGAGCACTGACGCTCATCTGGTCACCTGCTCTCCATCTCGATCAACCTGAGTTGAGTTCACTTCAGGAGAGTGAAGCACGCACGTGGATGTGATGGCAACCACATCCGGGCACAATTTTGGTTCGGCCCGGCAGACGCCCGATCAGAGACGGAAACCACCGGAGGCAGGTCGGCCGCGGGCGCCGACAAGCGACCCGGCACAACGCGGCGACTTCCACCCCGGCGTGCGAAGAGTGCCTGCTGGCCGCACGGTCGCCCGGTTTTGGGAGGCACCCGTCGCTGTGCGCGCTGACAAGGTCCCGGGGCCGGTATATGCCGGACCCGGGACGTGGACTACTAAGAACGAGCCCCTGGTTTGATCAGTGTGGCTTGCGGTCTAGCCCAAATCGGTCTACTCCTAGCTGACGACAGAGACCGCGATCCTGACCGCATCCGAGGGAGTCCCGGCTTGCGACCGCGCCGTGGTCACGAGCGTCGCCGAAGAGGCGCTGGAGCTCGCAACGGTGACGACGACGCGCAACACGACGTACCCCCTGGCCGGGATGGAAGCCGTCGCATACGTGCCGGCCAGGACGCTTGTGGTGACGCTGGCGCCGCCGACGCTGTAGTGCGCTGAGATACCGCTCTGTCGCCCGCTCCCCTCGAGCGTGAAGCTGGCCGGGACGAGCCCGTCGTTCTGAGCCCTGACGTACACGGTGACCTGGTGCCCTCGCTGGACCTGGACGTGCCGAGACTCGCCGGCGCCGGTGGCGCTGTAGACATTGTTGCCGAGATAGGCCCCGCTCAGCGTGCCGGCGATCGACACGTCGGGCTGGCGCAGTCCGTGTGCCGCGATCCACCGGGCGCGCGAGTCGCCGCCCGCCGAGGTGAAGTTTCCGCCGACGTAGACCTTGCCGCCAGTGATGCCGACGGCGGTCGGGTGTCCCGGCAGCGGGCCGTTTCCCGCCCCGTCGGAGCCGATCGGCTGCCAGGCCGAGCCGTCGAAGTAGGCGACCTGGTCGGCTGTCGCCACGCCGTTCGCGTTCTGGAACGACCCCACCGCGACGACGACCGAACCGTAGGTCTTCAGGCCGTCGATGGTCGTGGAGCTCGGGAACCAGCCGTCGGTTCCTGCCGTGTTCGATCCGACTGCGCTCCACGCCGAGCCGTTCCAGCGCGCGACGTGGTCGGCCTGCACGATCCCGCCGACGTTGACGGAGTCGGTGCCGACGTACACGGTGGTGCCGGTGGCCGTCAGGCTGCGCACGAAGTCGTCCACCCCGTTGCCCATCGCCTGCCAGGTGCTGCCGTTGTAGGCCGCTACGTGATCGGCTTCGGGGATCCCGGCCAGGTTGATGAAGCCGCCACCGGCGTACAGGATTCCGTTGCTGTCGGCGGTGAGCGCATAGATCCCGCTGTTGAGGTCGCCGTCGTTCGCGACCGTAGCGGTGAGCGCGCCTGACGTCAGGTCGCACCCGGCCAGGAAGTCGGCAGCCGGGTTGCCACCGGCGTTCGCGAAGGATCCTCCGACGTAGAGGGTGTTGCCGACGATCTGCAGCGCGCTGACGGTGGCGGTGAACGCTGGCCCGGGGTTGCCGCTGCTGCAGAACGGAGCCCAGGTCGAGCCGTTCCAGACCGCGAGGAAGTCGGCGTCAGCGTTCCCGCCGGCGTTGTGGAAGGTGCCACCGGCGTAGACCTTGCCGGCGTGGTACGCGATCGCGCGGACGTCACCGTCCGCCAGGCCGTTGCCGAGCGCACTCCAGGTGCTGCCGTTCCACGCGGCAATCCTCTGGGCGTGGGTGTTGCCACCTGCCGAGGTGAAGTTGCCTCCGACGTAGAGCGTCCCAGGGTTGTTGGCGTTCAGAGCGGTCACCGAGGAGCCGCCCGCCAGCGACGGAGCCGTACTCGTCGCCCCGACGCCGACGTGATCCCAACCACCGGTTCCGAGAGCGACTGCCGATTGGATCCCGATCAACGCGACCGTGAGCACGACGACGACGGGCACGACCACTCGGCGCATGATGCGCCCCCTTTGAGAGCTCTGCGAGAGTTCGGCCGACTCAGCCCCGGAGAAGGACCAGAGATGCCTGGACCGCGGTCGGTTCGGACCTTCTGGGCAACGTACACCCGTACGGGCCTTGGCAGCAGGGACCTTCGGCCTCGTTCACGGGTCAGCCCGGTGCAGTCCGGACAGCGGGCGGCCGCACCGAGGCTTGGCGCAGCGAGACCCGAGGGCAACGGCCCAGATCGCGTAGGGGACCGGGCCCACGTAGGCATTCATCCCTCCACTGGGGCGAAGAGCCCGCTGTGGCCGAAGAGTGTGCCCGTCTCTGCAACCTGTTCGATGGCGAGCAACAATCCGATCTGACCAGCACCGGTAGACAGGACCCCGCGTCGCGAAGCCACGAAGGTCGCGAAACCTTGGACCGCAATGGGGAAGGTTGCCACCGGCCCCTAGTAGTTCTGGATGTTGCCGCGCGTAGACGGTTGGGATGAGTACAACAACGAATAGCCAAGTGCACGCTTAGTGCACGAGGGGGGAACGAAACACTCCCTGCCGCTGCATTTATGCAGGCCAGAGGGTGTTTCTAATTTGTAGCGGGGGCAGGATTTGAACCTGCGACCTCTGGGTTATGAGCCTCCTGAGCCGGGTACCGGACCGTCCCACTGTGGCCCAGATGTGCCGTCTGACCTGCAGGTTTGCGTTTCAGGTGTCGCAGGGCGTCCCGCCACGAGGCACCCGTTGCGCAGCGTTTGGGTCACAGTTTCGGTCGCACGAGCCCAAGGTGTGCGCTATCCCCACGCGCGACGTGCACGTGAGCTAGCTCGACCGACCTCATGGCCGGCGAGGTGGGCACTGACCACGCACGAAAGCAGGTTTCCCACGTCGCCATCTGATACCAGGCGCCGACGGTCGTACGCTCCGGGCAAGAGCACGCCGTTGCGGCGCCAGCGATAGGTGAAGTACGACGGCGACGGAGACCAACGTCCCGGCGAGCAGGTGAGCGTCTGACCTTGACGAGCGGTCCCACTGATCGACGGCGCGATCTGAGCCACCGGAGCGACCGCAAGGCGCACCCGCTGGCCGGGACTGGTCACTGTGACCGACGAATCAGCATCCGACGTCTTGACCCGGCACGCCACCGAATGCCCCACCCACGCCCGCGGCACCTTCACCGAGGAGGTAGTCACCGACGACTGCGTGGAACCGTCCAGGATCCAGGCGAAGGTACGTGTCGCGCCGCTGACGCTGCTGCAGTTCAGCACGCTAGCGAAACGTGCCATGCCCTTGACTGCTGCGGGCCCCGCGACGACAACCGTGGCAGGTTGCGAGCTAGCAGACCGGTAGGAGTACCAGTACGTCTGGGTGAAGTCCGCGACCACGGAATGGGTCCCGGGCGCCAACATGAACCAGTGTTCCTGAACCGGAGCCGGGGTGAAGATGTTGCCAGGGACAAAACCGCCGTCCAGGTGGAAATCGATGACTCCCTGAGCGTCGCTCGGATCGAGGGAGACGGTGAAGCGTGACCCATGCAAAGGGTCGTAGAGGACAGGACTTTCGAATGATGGCGTGACCGTCACCAACGGCTTGACTGGCTCGACCTGCACGTAGGTAGTGCCACTTGGGTCGGAGGTGAACCGCAGTCGCTTGGCTCCCCACACCACGAGGTTTTCAGCGCTGGTCCCGCAGGAGACGGCAAACTCGTAGTCGCCTGACGGACTGTCCACACCGTTAGCGGTGAACAACTGCGCGAGAGTCGTCGGTACGTCGAGGTGGAAACCGCCGATCGAGTCGGGCGGCGCGTTGGTGTCGTTGTAGGCGACCGGAGCTAGCAGGTCGTTCGTCGTCGAGAGGCCGGGTCCGTAAAGCTCTACGCCGATGAGCGTGGCACCAGACCCGCATGACCAGGCCGTGTTCAGCGAGAGATCGTCGCCCAAGTCGCCGGTGGCAGCCGGGATGACGATGCCCGAGAGTGGAACGTTCTCCGTGGCAGCGGCGCTCGAAAATAGGGCAGAAGGAAAGGACGCCGTGCCAATCACAACGATGACCGACGCGAGCATGTGTTTCGACGCGACAAACAAACCTGAATCTCCTTGGTTAGGCCCGCGGCTCGACTGAAACTCGTCTAGCGAGTCGGCGCGCTCGGCGCGCGCGCCAGATGTAAACCACCCATCCCGGCTCGCCGCGAAGGTGAGGCGGGACGGACATTTTCGGCCACATGAAGGCCCAGAGCCAGAAGCCGTAGAGAATCGCAGCGAGGGCAGCCACGAAAAGAACGACTGAAAGCGTGCTCGGATTCGTGTCCTTCCAGGCCGGCGCAGCTATCAAGGCTGCCCATGTCAACCCCAGCCCTACCGTGTTCGGCAGGAGTCCAGCCTGGAATCCAGCGGCGCCTCCTTGCCCAACGAGCCAACGCATGCTCGCCGACACGTCGATTCGGTAGCGCCATACCGCATAAGACGCCACGCCTCCCACGAGGACAAAGGCGGGACAAATCCCGAATAGAACAAGGCGATCGTGACCGGTCATCATTTCCTCCCGTTCACCAGTTCCACGGAGCGTACTTTGAGTCTGCGACCGCGGATCCGGCATCGTCGAGCTTGCCGGCAGTCCAGTTGATCTGCGAACTGAAGGTGTCCGTCACGAGACCGCCGAGTTCGTGTCCTCCCCAGGCGCCGACGCCTGCTAGAAGCGGACTGCACACCTCCACAGCTGGCCCACACAGGACGCCCGCAGGAGCGAGGGTCTCTGCGCCAGCCGCGCTTATGGCGGTCTCGATACCTACCTTAATCACAGAGGCAGTACGCGAGTCACCATCCGACCGGTGTTCGCCATAGTCATGAGTTACTGCGGCAACAGTGCCGAGGAAGCCCAGGACCTTAGCGGGTTTGCTCTCCACGATACGACCGATCTTGTCCCAGAGACGATAGTTCGTGCGCCAAGCGGTTGGCCCCCCGAGTCGGTGGGTCGGCAGCATGCCGGTTCGGAGCCTGTATGCCTCTTTGGCCCGTTCGGCTTGATACTGATTGAATCGCGTTGGAGCTCTATGACGCCCCTCGGTGTCTAGGCGTTCTGCAAGGTTATGGAGTGGATCGCCAGCAAACTCGTGGAACTGCGTAAGCCCCGGGGAGACTGGATTCCAAATTGCTATAGCGATGCTACGCACTAGATCGAAGGCTCTGCTTGTCCGCGACGAGTCGGACGGAGAGCGATCGACAGCCGGCGGACTGGGTGGTCCCTTGCTTTGATCCCCGCCGGTCCCCGACGGGCGGGGAAGTGGAGTCGTGCACTCGGTGTCCCCACACCATGCACGCAATCCGGTGGGGTCGGACGAAGTGACAGGGTTGTTCGCGCCATAGGCGTACGCGTTTGCCTGAATTGCGTCGTTGCTGTCGAGGACTGGATCGACGCTGATAAACCGGCCGAGCGACGCATCGTAGTAGCGTGCTCCGACTTGGGTTAGTCCAGACGCATCGACTGGCTTGTCGAGGAAGCCGTGGTCACCGTTCCATGTTGCACCGGTCGACACCGTGCTCGCGCGTGCATCGCCAAACGGGTTGAAACGACGTTTCACGTAGGCCGCAGTCGCGACATCCATTTGCACAGATGCCGTGCCCTGGTCGTTGGCAGCAATGAGGTACAGGGCGCTCGCGGTTCGGGTGGCAACTATCTTTGAGCCGAACCCATACCAGCGCTGGCTGGTCTTCGTCGTCCCGGCGAGTTTCACCTCGCTCGAGTCCAGGTACAAGGTGGTTGTTCCGGAGGGGTCTCGTCGCAGGATGCGGTTGCCGTCAGCGTCGTAGATGTTCGTTGCGGCCGCAGCGGTTCCGGTCTTGGTGGTAGCGAGCTTGCCTTCGGAGTCCCAGGTGTCGGTCTCGGCCCCTCGAAGGGACATGTTCCCGCTGGAGTCGTACTTGTAGGAGGTGGTGGTGGCTGTTCCTGTCCCGACCTTCTTAGAAACCGAGGCGACTGAATGCGGGCCTCCGACGCCCGTGGCGCCGTTCGGAACGACGCTCGCTCCGGATGGGCCGGGTGTGTAGGTGTAGACGGTGTTGCTGGTTCCGGTCTTGACGTGATCGGTTCGGGTTAGCCGGTTTCCGACGGTGTCGTAGGTATAGGAGGCCCAGTAGGCACCGGTGTTCGTCCCCATCACGGTCTGCGACGGGGTCGTCCCGCAGGTTCCTGTGTTGATGGTCCAGGACTCCTTCAGCTGTCGCTGGTAGTCGTAGTTGAAGCACTGGATGTCCGTGGTTCCGCCGTTGTCGGCGAGTGCTTTCACGTTGCCGTCGTTGTCGTAGGTGTAGTTCGCGTCGAGCAGGGATCCCGTGACGGCCTGGTTCGACACGACGTTGCGGGTCAGGCGTCGCGTGCCCTCGTCCAGGTACCAGGTTTGGAACGCAAGTTTCCCGCTGGTCGTGCCCAGGCTGAGCTGCAGGAGTTCACCGAATGGCGAGTATGTGGACGCTCCGACGTAGGAGTCGCGGCCGCCCATCGTTCGAAGCAGTCCCAGCTTGTCGTAGAAGTAGCTGACGGTCTCCGCGCCCAGTCCGGTTACAGAC
>JBJMVU010000281.1:0-14545 GCA_045810485.1 Massilia sp.
CTGCCGCCGCACCTGCGGTTGCGCCTGCGGTTGCGTCTGGTCCTGCCGTGCAGCCGGCGCCCGGCCCGGGCGCCGCGGCGCCACCGTGGGACCACGGGGGCGGCGCTGCCGCCGCCGCGCGAACGCAGCCCCAGTCCTCCGCCCAGCCGCAGCCGGCCATGATGCGCCAACCGGCGCCGAACCAGCACGAACGCGCCGACGCGCAGGCCGTGGCCGACGACGAGCCGCCGTCCTGGGTCACCGAGTTTTCCGACGACAGTGCCGTCGCGATGGACTCGCCGGCTGTCCAGGCGCCGCCCGCGCCGGTGCGTGTCGCGGCGTCGTCCGCGCCGCCGTACGCCTACGTCGTCACGCCCGTCCCGGCCATCGACTGGGATGGCAACTGGCCGGCGCTGGCGGCCTCGCTGCCGCTGCGCGGCGTGGCCCAGCAGCTGGCTTTCCAGACCGAGCTGATCGAATGCGTGGCCGACGGCGCCGCGGCGACGTTCCGCCTGCGCGTCCCCGTCGACACCTTGCGCGCCAGCGGCAACAGCGAAAAGCTGTGCGCCGCGCTGCAGGAATGCTTCCCGGCCGTGCGCGTCAACGTCGAGACCGAGATTGCGCCGACCTGGTACACGGCCAGCGCCGAAGCGAAGGCGCGGCGCGAGCGGCTGCAGCGCGAAGCGGAAGCCACCGTCGACGCCGATCCGTTCGTGCAGGACATGGTGCGCACGTTCGACGCGTTCGTCGTGCCCGGTTCCGTGCGGCCGATCGCATCCTGAGTCGCGCTCGCGCCGGTATGCCGGCGCCGGTATCAACTATATAAACGATTTATCCTTCCGACTTTTTTGGAGAACACATCATGATGAAGAACCAGCTCGCAGGCCTGATGAAGCAGGCGCAGGCCATGCAGGACAACATGAAGAAGGCGCAGGAGCAGCTGGCTCTGATCGAAGTCGAAGGGCAGTCGGGCGCCGGCCTAGTGAAGGTCGTCATGACGTGCAAAAACGACGTCAAGCGCGTGTCGATCGACCCGTCGCTGCTCGGTGACGACCGCGACATGCTGGAAGATCTGGTCGCCGCCGCGTTCAACGACGCCGTGCGCAAGGCCGAAACCACCGCCCAGGAAAAGATGAGCGGCCTGACCGCCGGCCTGCCGCTGCCGCCCGGCTTCAAGATGCCTTTCTGATTCATTAGACGATGTATATCGTTTCATTGACCTACACGGCGCCGCTCGAGCGCATCGATGCCTACCTGCCCGCGCACCGCGCCTGGCTGGCAGAGCACACTGCGCGCGGGCTGTTCCTGATGGCGGGGCGCAAGGAGCCGCGCGACGGCGGCATCCTCATCGCGCACGCGGCCGACCGCGCCGAACTCGACGCCGTGCTGCGCGACGACCCGTTCGCGCAGGCCGGCCTCGCGACCTATGCGGTCACCGAGTTCATCCCCACCATGACCGCCGAGGCGCTGGCCGCCTGGCGTGCCGAGTAATCCCGGCGGAGATCACATGTCCAAATCGCTCGACTTCCTCACCGAGGCCTTGCGCCGCCTGCCGGGCGTCGGGCCGAAGTCGGCGCAGCGCATGGCCTTCCATTTGCTGCAGCACGACCGCGAAGGCGCGGCCATGCTGTCGCGCGCGCTGTACCAGGCCGTCGACATGGTGCATCACTGCGCCATGTGCAATACCTTCTCGGAAACCGAAGTCTGCGACCTGTGCGCCGACGAGCAGCGCGACCGTACGCTGCTGTGTGTCGTCGAGACGCCGGCCGACCAGATGATGATCGAGCAGACCCTGACCTACAAGGGCCTGTATTTCGTGCTGATGGGCCGGCTGTCGCCGCTGGACGGCATCGGTCCCAAGGACCTGCACCTGGACAAGCTGGTCGGCCGCGCCGCCGACGGCGGGGTGAAGGAAGTCGTACTCGCCACGAATTTCACCAACGAGGGCGAAGCGACCGCCCATTACATCAGCGAAATGCTGAAGGCGCGCGGACTCAAGGTCAGCCGCCTCGCGCGCGGCGTCCCCGTCGGGGGCGAGCTCGAGTATGTGGACGCCGGCACCATCGCGCGCGCCATGCTCGACAGGCGCAGTGCATAATGGGCCTCCCCGAAACGGGGAGCCTTTTCACGGTCGCGCGACAATGACGGCTTCGTAGCGGCTCCCGGCAGCAGGCGGTTCGCTTGACAGTGCGCAAACCCGGTGCACCGTCTACGCTGCTATCGTGGGGATACTTTGACCGGACCCCAAGCATGCACCTCGTCGACATCACGATGTTCTACGCGGCCGAAGGAGGCGGCGTCAGCACCTATCTGAATGCCAAGGCCCATTGGCTGGCACGGCGCAGCCGCGTCCGGCACACGATCATGAGCTCCAACGTGGAGACGTGCGACGACGCGGTGCCCGCGCTCGTCAAGATACCGTCCGCCGGCCTGCCGGGCTTCCACGGCTTTCGCATGCCGCTGTCCGTCGAGGGGCCGGCGCGCCTGCTGGAATCCGTCCGGCCCGACGTCGTCGAGGCGGGCGATGCCGGCCATTGCGCCTGGGCCGCGCTGCGCATGCGCAAGCGCTACGACATCCCGGCCGTGGCCTTCTATCACTCCGACCTCCCGCGCCTCGTGCAACCGCGCCTCGGCCGCTGGATCGCACGCGGCACGTGCCATTATCTCGCCAACCTGTACCGCCAGTTCGACCTCGTGCTGGCGCCCAGCCGCATCATGGTGCAGCAGCTGGACGCGATGGGCGTGTGCGGCGTCGTGCACCAGCCTCTCGGCATCGACAGCAGCGTGTTCCGTCCGCAGCGCCGCGACGACACGCTGCGCGAACACCTGGGCCTCGCGCCGGACGCGCGCCTGCTCGTCTATGCCGGCCGCTTCACGCCCGAAAAAAAGCTGCATGTGCTCATCGAAGCCGTGCGCAAGCTGGGCGATCCGTACCATTTGATCCTCGTCGGCGGTGGCGACGTGCTGCCGTATTGCGACCGCGTAACGCACATCCCGTTCCGGCGCGACCAGCGCCAGCTGGCGAGCCTGCTGGCCAGCTGCGACGTGCTCGTGCACCCGGGCGACTGCGAAACCTTCGGCCTGATCGTGCTGGAAGCGATGGCGTGCGGCCTGCCCGTCGTCGCCACGAACAAGGGCGGCGTGGCCGAGCTGGTCGACACGGAGACGGGCATCCTGGCCGAGCCGAACCACGTCGACAGCCTTGCCGGCGCGATCGAAGCGATCTACCAGCGCGACCTTGCCCGCATGGGCGAGGCGGCAAGGCGCAATGCCGTCGAGCGCTACGACTGGAACGAAATCCTGCCGCAGGTGATTGGCCGCTACGAAGGATTGTTGGGCGGGTATCCGCGTGCGGTCGACAACCTGGCCATCGAGGTGATCAATGAACGGGAGCGCATCCGTGTCGCAGACTGACTGGTCCCCTGACGAGCACGTGCTGTGCGTCTCGATCCACGACGTGGCGCCGGCCACGTGGAGCGACTGCCTGCGCCTAGTGGAAGCCGTGCGCGCCGTGGCGGACATCCCGCTGACGTGGCTCGTCGTCCCGCATTATCACTTTCGCCCCGAACAGTCGCTCGCGATGGAAGCCTGCCTGAACGTGGCGCTCGAGCGCGGCGACGAGCTGGCGCTGCACGGCTACAGCCATCTCGATACCGAAGCCGGCGGCGGCGGCCTGCGCGCGCGCTTCCTGCGCAACGTGTACACGCGGCGCGAGGGAGAATTTGCGGCGCTGACGGAAGCGGAGGCCCGCCGGCGCCTGGAACTGGGCCTCGACTGGTTCGCTGCGCGCGGTTGGACGCCGACCGGCTTCGTGCCGCCGGCCTGGCTGCTGGGCGAGGGAGCCTGGCGCGCCCTCCGCGATGCGCCGTTCGCGTACACGACGACGTTCAGCCATTTTCACTGCCTGCCGGGGGCGCGGGAGCACCGTCCGGCCGCTCGACCACAGCGTCGGCACGCATTGCACGACACGGGCGATCGTCCAGGCTACCGCGGCGAGAATGTGCAATATGGCGGCGCGAGCGTCCAGTATGGCAGCGGGCCTGTCCAGGCCGGCAAGGGCAACCGGTCTGCCCGGGGCCCCGCCAACTGGCAGTTCGACGCGCGCAATTGGACGGGGGCAACCGGCCCCGACCGGCGTCACGATGTGCCCGGCCGCGCTGATCCGGCGTTGCCGCGAGATCGGCCGCAAGATCTGCCGCGAGATCTGCCGCAAGATCTGCCGCAAGATCTGCTGGAAGACAAGCCAAACCTGGACATCTCTCCAGCGACACCCACGCCGTTCACGCAAAACAATCGCCACGGCACGCACGCCATCCTCTCGCCGTCGCTCGTGTACGCGGCACGCAACCGCGGCGGACGCATCCTGTCCCCGCGCGTGGCCGACGCCACCGCGGCCATGCTGGCGCGTTCGCCGCTCGTGCGCTTCAGCCTGCATCCTCCCGATGCGCGCTACCCGGAACTGGTCCGCCACATCCAGCAGTCGCTGGAACGCCTGCTGGAAAGTCGTGAAGCGGTGACCAAAGCCGAGTTTGCGCGCCGCGTCGCCGACCGCTTCACCAGTACGGATCCCACCAGCCGCCCCGCCGGTAGCCCGGACCCCAGCCGTAGTAACCCGCAGGCGCTCCATAGCGCTGCAGATCATACTTTGCCCCTAGGCTGAGCACGCAGCTGCGCCATGCATCCGACCGGGCCGCATAGCCCAGCCGGACGCAGGCGGGGCCATAGATCGCCATCATCCGCTCGACGTCGGCCTGCGCCTGTGCCGCGCGCTCCTGCGGCGTCGTGCACGCGGCCAGCGCCAGCACCATCAATATACCGAGCACCCGCATCATGGCGCCTCCCGCCATCCAACACTCGCCAACACTCGCCAACACGCGCGTCCTGCGCGCCTTCCCAAAGCTTAGAAGACCGCGCCAACCCACAAGCGAGCCCACTCAATCGCGCGTGGGGAACCATCGCGGGTAAGGGCTGTCACGTACTCGCCCGTCCCTGGAATTTCTGGCAAGATGCGCTTTTTCCAAAGGGATGAGCGGCATGCGACAACGTGGATGGCGGATGTGGGGGCGGCGGGTTGCGGTCGGGGTCGTCGTGTTGCCGGTGCTCGTCGCGGGCGGCGCCTGGATGACCTTGCGCGCCAGCCTGCCCGACCTCGACGGCCAGCATCGCTCGCCACTGCTGGCGGCGCCTGTCACCGTTGAGCGCGATGCGAACGGCGTGCCGACGATCAGCGGTTCGAACCGGCTCGACGTCGCTTATGCCACCGGATTCGTGCACGGCCAGGAGCGCTTTTTCCAGATGGACCTGCTGCGCCGCAGCGCCGCCGGCGAACTGGCCGAGCTGTTCGGGGCCAAGGCGCTGCCGCTCGACCGCGCGCACCGGCTGCACCGCTTCCGCGCCCGCGCCGAGCAGGTCCTGCGGCGCATGACGCCGGCCGAGCGCGTGCTGCTGGACCGCTACGCCGCCGGCGTCAACGACGGGCTGAACGGCCTGCGTGCGCGGCCGTTCGAATACCTGCTGGGCCGCGCGACGCCGCGTCCGTGGACCCCCGCCGATTCGCTGCTGGCCGTGTGGGCCATGTACTTCGACTTGCAGGGCAACCAGGAGCCGCGCGAACTGGCGCGTGGCTGGCTCGCGGCGCATCTCGATCCGGCCCAGCTGGCGTTCCTGCTGCCCGAGGCGACCCGCTGGGATACGCCGATGGATGCGGACGCCGTCGCGCTGGCGCCGGCGCCGATCCCGGCCACCGCGCCGGCGTGGTGGGGCCGCAAGGACGCCGTGCCCGCGCGGCAAGTGGCGGGCGTCGCGTTCACGGATGCCGTCGGCAGCAACAACTACGCCATCGCCGGGACGCGCACGGCGAACGGCGCCGCCATCGTCTCGGACGACATGCACCTGGGCCTGCAACTGCCGAACACGTGGTACCGGCTCGCGCTGCGCTTCCCGGACGCGCAGGGTCAGCCGCGCCGCGTCGTCGGCGTGAGCCTGCCGGGGACGCCGCCGGCCGTCATCGTCGGCAGCAACGGCCACGTGGCGTGGGCGTTCACGAACAGCTATGCGGACACGCTCGACCTCGTCCGCCTCGGCCTTGACGCCGGCCACCCCGGCCAGGTGCGCACGCCGGCCGGCTGGGAGACGCCCGCCGCGCACACGGAAACCCTGCTCGTGAAAGGCGCGCCAGCCGAATCGATGACCGTGCTCGAGACGAGCCTCGGCCCGGTCCGCACCGTGGACGGCGTCCAGTATGCGGTGCACTGGGTCGCGCACGACCCCGGCGCGCTGAACCTGAACCACCTGAAGCTGGAATCGTCGACGAATCTCGGCGAGGCCGTGGCCGCGGCGGCGGGCGACGGCATCCCGGCGCAGAACGTCGTCCTCGGCGACGACCGCGGCGGCATCGCCTGGACCATCGGCGGCGCGCTGCCGCAGCGGGCGCAGGGCGGCGCCGGCATCTCGTTCCCGCTCGCGTCCGAGGGCGCCGTGCCCACGTGGAGCGGACTGCTCGCGCCGGCGCAGCATCCGCGCGTCGTCAATCCGCCCGGCGGCCAGCTGGTGACGGCGAACAGCCGCCAGCTCGCGGGCGCCGCTGCGCAGGCCATCGGCGACGGCGGCTTCGACCTGGGCGCGCGCGTGCACCAGTTGAGCGGCAACGTGCGCCAGCTGGGCGACAAGACGGACGTGCCGGCCGCGTTCCAGGCATCGCTCGACGACCGCGCGCCGTTCATCGGCGGCTGGCGCGAGCGCGCGCTGGCCGCGCTGGATGCCCGCGCGCTGGACAGGCATCCGCAACGCGCCGAGTTCCGCCGCCTGCTGGAGACGGGCTGGGACGGCCGCGCGAGCACGGGGTCGGTCGGTTATCACCTGGCGCGCCAGTTCATGTGGTCGCTGCACGACCTGCTGTTCGCGGGCGTCGACGCGGCGCTGGGGAAACTCGATCCGAAGGCCAGCATCGTCGTCGCGACGTCGCGCTGGCCGGACGTCGTGGCGCGCCTGCTGGACGCGCGTCCGGCCGCGTGGCTGCCGGCCGGTTACGCGAGCTGGCAAGACTTGCAGCTGGCCGCCATCGACCGCGCCATCGCCGACCTCACGGCAGACGGCACGCCGCTGGCGCAGGCCACGTGGGGACGCCGCAACACGGCCACGATCGCGCACCCGTTCACGATCGCGGTGCCGGCGCTGCGGCGCTGGTTGAGCGTCCCGCCGGACCAGTTGCCGGGCGACGCCAACATGCCGCGCGTGGCGGGGCCGAAGTTCGGGCAGTCCGAGCGCCTGACGGTGGCGCCGGGGCGCGAGGAAGAGGGGCTGTTCGACATGCCGGGCGGGCAGAGCGGGCATCCGCTCTCGCCGTACTTCCTGAAGGGGCACAAGGATTGGGTGCGCGGGAAGCCGGTGCCGCTGTTGCCGGGGGCGGTGGTGCATACGCTCACGTTCACGAAGCAGTAAGACACCGTCATTCCCGCGCACGCGGGAATCCATATTGAGCTTCTGAAATCGCGTACTTCGGAAATGCTGCAAACGATCCGATTTACCGAATTCCAAGCTTCGGCATGGATTCCCGCTTTCGCGGGGACGACGCGCTACCTCGCGGTCACCGGCACCCACAACTTCTGCAGCATCCCGGTCACCGCCTCCGCCGGCGCCGGCCGCCCGAGATAAAAGCCCTGCACGAGATCGCAGCCGTATTCCTCGAGTAGCACCAGTTGTTCGCCCGTCTCGACGCCTTCCGCGACGACGACCATCTTGAGCCCGTGCGCCATCGCGATGATGGCGCGCGTGATCGCGGCGTTTTCGGAATCCTGCGGCAGGCCGCTGATGAAGCTGCGGTCGATTTTCAAGGCGCGCACGTCGAAGCGCTTCAGGTAGTTCATCGACGAATAGCCGGTGCCGAAATCGTCGATCGACAGGTACACCCCGATGCCGCGCAACTGTTCCAGCGTCGCCAGCGTGGCCTTCGCATCGTCCATCAGCGTGCCCTCCGTCAGCTCCAGTTCGAGCAGGCGCGGGTCGAGGCCCGTGTCGTGCAGGGCCGAGAGCACGATCTGCGACAGGTTCTCGTCCTTGAACTGCTTGGCCGACAGATTCACCGCCATGCGCACGGGACGGCGCGCCAGCTTCTGCCAGTGGCGCGCCTGGCTGCACGCGGTGCGCAGCACCCATTCGCCGATCGGCACGATCAGGCCCGTCTCCTCGGCCAGCGGGATGAATTCATTGGGCGAGACGACGCCGCGCTCCGCGTGGCGCCAGCGCACGAGGGCTTCCACGCCGACGATCTCGGACGAGCGCACGTCGAGCTGCGGTTGATACAGCAGGTACAACTCGTCGTTCTGCAGCGCGCGGCGCAGGCCGACTTCCAGCTTCACGTGGCTCATGATCTGCATCGTCAGCGACGACGAATACAGCTTGGCGTTGTTCTTGCCGCAGTTCTTGGCGTGGTACATCGCCGTGTCGGCGTACTTCAGCAGCGACGTGCAGTCGTCGCCGTCCTCGGGGAACAGCGAGATGCCGATGCTGGCCGTCACGAAGATCTCGTTGCCGTCGATGAGGAACGGGCGGCGCATGGCGTCTTTTACACGATGCGCCACGTTGAGGGCGTGTTCGACCCGTTCGAGGTCGGGGATCAGGATCGTGAATTCGTCGCCGCCCAGGCGCGCGAGGTTCGTGCCCGCGCTGCCCGCGGCGTCGGCGCGCGGCAGCAGGTCGCCGCGCGACATCAGGTCGTTCGGGCGGATCGTCTCGCGCAGGCGGTCCGACACCTGCTTCAGCAACTGGTCGCCCACGTCGTGGCCCAGTGTGTCGTTGATGCGCTTGAAGGCATCGAGGTCCATGAACAGCACGGCGAATTTCTTGTTGCCAATCTTCGAGCGCTGCAGCTCGCGCTCCAGCATTTCCAGGAAGGCCTGGCGGTTCGGGATGCCGGTCAGGCTGTCGCAATAGGCGAGGCGCCGGATCTGTTCTTCCGCGCGCTTCCTCTCGCTGATGTCGCGCACGAGGCCCAGCACTTCGTTCGGGCCGGTGGCGACGAGGCGCGCCTCGAAATGCTGGGCCTCGCCGAATCGGATCAGCTCATATTCGACCGAGCGCACCTGCTGCACGTGCAGGGCCATGCCCACCTGTTCGAGCAGGCGTTCGGCGATGTCGCGCGGCAGGACGTCGCTCACGTGGCGGCCGACGATTTGCTCGTCCACGCCGGCGTCGCGCACGCCGCGGCCCGGCCCGTCGCGGCCAGGCTCGTAATCGAGATAGAAGCCGTCGCGCGACATGCGGAAGAAGGTGTCGGGAATGGCGGCCAGCACGGCGCGGTTCTGGGCGTCGGCGATGCGCAGGCGGACGATGGCGTCGCTCGCACGCAGCACGTACAGCACGCGGTGGCCGAGGATGGGCCAGTTGATCGGCTTGGACACGAAGTCGGTGGCGCCGGCCTCGTAGGCATTGGTGACCGCTTCCAGGTCGTCACCGCCGGTGACCATCACGATCGGGACCATCGCGCCGTTCGGCAGGTCGCGGATCGCGCGGCATGCGGCAAAGCCGTCCATCTTCGGCATCTCGACGTCCAGCAGGATCAGGTCGGGTGTGCGGGCGTGCGCGAGGAACACGGCCTGTTCGCCGTCCGCGGCCTCGATGCCTTCCAGGCCGACGCCGTCCAGCATCTCGAGCATCAACAGGCGCATCACCGGATCGTCGTCCGCGACCAGGACGGTAGCAGTTTGGGCTGGCATGTCAGGTTTCCTTTTCGAGGATGGCGGTGAGCGAATGCCGGACGGCCTGGAATTCCTGTTCCATGTCGGTCAGGATCGCGTCCGCGCCTTCGGTGGTGTCGGCGCGGCCCAGGTGCTCCATTGCCTTGCACAGGGCCGCGAGAGCCTCGGCGCCGACGTTGGCGCTGGCCGATTTCAGCGTGTGCGCGATCCGCCGCACATTCCCTGTGTCGAGGCCGTCGATGGCGGAGCGCAACGTGCGCAGCTGCTGCGGCGTGTCGTCGACGTAGGCGGCGATCACCTTCTGCACCAGTGCGTCGCCGCGGTCGCGCGACAGGGCGCGGATCTTGTCCAGCGCCACGCGGTTGATGACGTCGCGCTGGATCACTTCGACGGATGCGGGCGGCAGCCGCGGCGGTTCGTCGTCGTGGTGCACGGTGGCGGCCAGGGGCAGCGCCATCCAGCGCCCGATCACGGCCGCGATTTCCTGCTGGCTGAACGGCTTCGACAGGTAATCGTCCATGCCGGCCGCGAGGCACGCTTCGCGGTCGCCCTGCAGCGCGTTCGCCGTGATCGCGATGATCGGCAGCACGCGGCCGCGGCCCGCCTCGCGTTCTTCGCGCCGGATCGCGGCCGTCGCGGCAAAGCCGTCCATCACGGGCATCTGGCAATCCATCAGCACGGCGTCGTACGAGGTCGCTTTGAAGCTCTCCTTCACGGCCTGCAGCGCGTCCAGGCCGTTGCGCGCGCAATCCACCCGCAGGTCGAGGCTTTCCAGCATCGCGCGCGCCACTTCGACGTTGACCGGGTTGTCCTCGGCCAGCAGCACGCGCCGGGTGCGCGGGCGGTTGGCGTCCAGCTGCAGGGGGCGCGGCGGCATGAATCGCGGCGCCGGCGCCACCTGGCCGCGGGGCGGCGTCGCCAGGCAGGCGAACAGGTCGGCCGCGCGCGCGGGTTTGATGAGCTGGTAGGCGACACCGGCCTCGCGCCGCTGCACCGGGTCGGCGGCCAGCCGTTCGGGGCTGAGCAGCACGAGCCGCGTGGCGCGCGTGGCCGGGTCGGCCTTGATTTGCGCGGCCAGCAGCAGGCCGCTCGTGTGGGACAGCTCCATGTCGAGGATCGCGGCGTCGTACGGCCGGCCGGCGCGCGCCGCCTCGTCCAGGCGCTCCAGCGCTTCATCGCCGCTTTCCGCCGCGTCGCATTCGACGCGCCACGTGGCCAGGTGGCGTTCCAGGCCGACGCGGCTCGTCTCGCGCTCGTCGACGAGCAGCACGCGCAGGCCGTCGATCGTGTGCTGGTGGTCGCCCGGCGCATCCGGGTCGACGCGGCGCTTGTCGAAGGCGACCGTGAACCAGAACACGGAGCCCTGGGTCACATCTCCTTTTATCAGGGCGTTCTCGACGCCGATCGAACCGCCCATCAACTCGACGAGCTGCTTGGAGATCGCGAGGCCCAGGCCCGTGCCGCCGTATTTGCGGGTCGTGGAATCGTCGGCCTGCGAGAACGCCTCGAAGATGCGGCTGCGCGCATCGCGCGAGATGCCGATGCCCGTGTCGTGCACTTCGAAGCGCAGCATCACGGCCTGGTTGTCCTCGCTGGCGATGCGCACCTTGGCGAGAATGCGGCCCTGGTCCGTGAACTTGATCGCGTTGCCGAGCAGGTTGGCCATGATCTGGCGCAGCCGGTTCGGGTCGCCGCAGATGGCCACCGGGATGTCGTTGGCGATGTCGAAGTGGAGCAGGATGCTCTTCGCTTCGGCCTGCGGCGTGTAGACCGTGTGGATGTCGTCCAGCAGGTCCCACAGGTTGAAATTGATGTACTCGACGGTGAGCTTGCCCGCCTCGATCTTGGAAAAGTCGAGGATGTCGTTGATGATCACCAGCAGGTGCTCGCCCGACTGCTTGACGAGCCGCGTGTAGTTGCGCTGCGTTTCGGTGAGCTCCGTCCCCAGCAGCATTTCCGTCATCCCGAGCACCCCGTTCATCGGCGTGCGGATCTCGTGGCTCATCGTGGCGAGGAAGGCGCTCTTCGCGCGGCTCGCCGCCTCGGCCGCGTTCTTCGCCTTTTCCAGCTGCTCGGTGCGCACGCCGACCTGGCGTTCGAGTTCGTCGCGGTGGTGCGTGAGCGCGGCGCCGCGGCCTTCGATCTGGGCGAGCATGTTGTTGAAGCTGTCGATCAGCACGCCCAGTTCGTCGCTGCGGTTGTGGGCGATGCGCAGCGTGTAGTTCTGGCTCGCGGACACCTTTTGCGCCGCGTTGATCAACTTGCCGATCGGGTCGCTGATGCTGCGCCGCAGCCGGCGCACCAGCACGAACGACGTCAGCAGCGCGGCGACCAGCGCGACGGCCATCACGCCCAGCGCGCGCGCGATGTCCAGCCACACGGGCACGAGGTCGCTCTCGATCATCACGGCGCCCACGGGCGGCAGCGCGCGGCCTGCGGCATCGGCCGGTGCGCCCAGCACGCGGTAGACGCGCAGCACGGGCAGCCAGGGCCGGCTGCCGGCGTCGGTGGCCGCGGCGAGGGTGTCGGCATCGAGCCCGACGAGCGCCGCGTCCGGACCGGCGGTGTCATGGCCGGGCGCGTGCCAGGCGGCGAACGGTTGTCCCTTGCGGTCGTACAGGACGGCGGAGGCGAGGCCCGGACGCGCTTCCAGCGCGGTGAGCAGCTGCGTGGCGAGGCGGCGGTCGTTGAACTGCACCGCGTCGAGGCTGCCCTGGGCGAGCACGGCGGCCAACGCGTCCAGCTCCTGCCGCTCCTCGCGGCGCTCGCCGGCCACGGTCGTCACGGCGAACGCGACGTAGACGACCAGCAGCGCGCTGGCGGCGGCCTGCAGGCACATCGACGTCAGTTTTCGGTTGAGGCTTGAGCGCTCGAGATTCAGCATAATGGGCGGCTACTGTGGTCGGCGCTGCGAACGAACCTGTCGCACAGGTTCACCATGCAAGAAAGCAAATTCTTGCAAGAAATGACTATAGGGGAGGGCTATGGCGCGCCGTTTGTGCTGGCGCAAAGTGGGGGGAAGAGGCGCGGCGCTTGAATGCGTCGTCCCCGCGGAGCCGGGGACCCAATTTGCATGAACTGTCGAAACGCATGCAGAACTTGGATCCCCGCCTGCGCGGGGACGACGGTGAGGCGTTACTTAATCGGCTAGCTCAGCAGCACCCGCCACGCTTGCCGTTACCGTACCGCGCCTGCTGGCGCTCGCGGAAGAACTCCTCGTAGCTCATGACCGGCTGGTCCGGATGGGTCTTCTCCATGTGCGCCACATAGGTGTCGTATTCCGGCAGGCCGACCATCAGGCGCATGCTTTGCCCGAGGTAGCGGCCCGCCTGTGCCAGCGCGCCGAGCATCACTGCACCTCGGCCATCGAGGCGGCCGGCGCCGCCACGTACGGCGTCTCCTGGGCGCTCGGGCGGGCGTTCCTGCGGGCGGCCAGCACGGTGCGGATGCCGTACAGCAACACGGCCAGCACGACGACCATGAAGAACCCGCACAGGGTGGCGTCGACGTAGTCGTTGAAGATGATGCGGCCCATCTGGTCGGGCGACTTGGCCGGCGCCAGCACCTGGCCCTGGTCGAGCGCGGTCTGGAATTTCTTCGCGTGCGCCAGGAAGCCGACCTTGACGTTCGGATCGAAGATCTTCAGCCAGCCGGCCGACAGCGTGCAGATCAGCAGCCAGATCGTCGGCACGATCGAGACCCACGCGTACTGGCCGCGCTTCATCTTGAACAGTACGACGGTGCCCAGGGTGAGGGCGATACCGGCCAGCATCTGGTTGGCGATGCCGAACAGCGGCCACAGCGTGTTGATGCCGCCCAGCGGATCGACGACGCCCTGGTACAGGAAGTAGCCCCAGGCGGCGACGCACAGGGCGGTGGCGATCAGGTTCGCCGGCAGCGACTCCGTGCGCTTGAACGACGGGACGAAGGCGCCCAGCAGGTCCTGCAGCATGAAGCGGCCGGCGCGGGTGCCGGCATCGACGGCGGTCAGGATGAACAGCGCCTCGAACAGGATCGCGAAGTGGTACCAGAACGCCATCATGACCTTGCCGCCGATGACGTTCGACAGGATGTGGGCCATGCCGACAGCGAGGGTCGGGGCGCCGCCGGCGCGCGAGATGATGGTGTGCTCGCCGACGTCTTTCGCGATCTGCGTCAGCTGGTCGGGCGTGATCACGAAGCCCCAGTTCGAGACCGCCGCGGCGGCCGTCTGGGCGGTGGTGCCGATCACGGCGGCCGGGCTGTTCATGGCGAAGTAGACGCCCGGGTCGATGGTCGACGCGGCAACGAGGGCCATGATGGCGACGAACGATTCCATCAGCATGCCGCCGTAGCCGATGAAGCGGGCGTGCTGCTCGTTCTCGATCATCTTCGGCGTGGTGCCCGACGAGATCAGCGCGTGGAAGCCGGACACGGCGCCGCACGCGATGGTGATGAACAGGAACGGGAACAGCGAGCCGGACCAGGCCGGGCCGGTGCCGTCGATGAAGCGGGTGATCGACGGCATCTGCATCATCGGGGCGACGAACACGATGCCCAGCGCGAGGCCGACGATGGTGCCGATCTTGAGGAAGGTCGACAGGTAGTCGCGCGGCGCCAGCAGCAGCCACACCGGCAGCACCGAGGCGACGAAGCCGTAGCCGATCAGCATCCAGGTCAGCTCGGTGCCGGTGAAGGTGAACATCGGCGCCAGCGCCGGATTCTCCTGCACGATCTGGCCGCCGAAGATGGCCGCCATCAGCAGGATGAAGCCGATGATCGACACCTCGCCGATGCGGCCCACGCGGATATAGCGCGAATACACGCCCATGAACAGCGCCTCGAACATGATGGCGAAGTGGTACCAGTACTTCATCACGCCCTCCAGCGGC
>JBJMVU010000282.1:0-2906 GCA_045810485.1 Massilia sp.
AGCTGAACATCAGGTCCGGCTGCGCGGCCTGGATGGCGCCGAGCAGGTCGGCGCCTTTCGCGTCGTCGGGGGTGATGTACGGGATGCCTTCCGTCTCGCACAGCGAGAGGACGGATTCGAACCAGATGTTCTCGGTGGCGCTGTCCTGGTGCGTGATGACGAGCGCGACGTCGACGCCGCCGGCCAGCAGCACCTTCAGGCAGCGTACACCCACGTTGTGGTAGGCGAAGACGACTGCGCGTTTGCGGGGTTGGATCATGTTGTTTGGGCCGTGGTAGATGATGAGCCGTCGTTCCCGCGCAGGCGGGAACCCAAGTTCGATGCGTCGCGGCGCACTAAAACTGGGCCCCTGCCTGCGCAGGGGCGACGTTGTTTTGCGTCGGCTAAGCTTTCAGCGCGCGACCTGCCGCTTTTCGAGCCCGTCCAGTTCCGCCAGGTCCGGCGGCACGCCCTCCAGGATCGTGGCGACGACGTAGCGCGGCCGTGCGCGCACCTGCTGGTAGATGCGGCCCACGTATTCGCCCACGAGGCCGATGCCGAACAGGATGACGCCCATGAAGAAGAACGCGATCGCGAACAGCGTGAACACGCCTTCCGCCTCGGCGCCGAGCACGAAGCGGCGGATGATCAGGACGAACACGAGCAGCGCGGACAGCAGCGACAGGGTCATGCCCAGCAGCGAGAACATCTGCAGCGGCACGAGCGAGAAGCCCGTCATCAGGTCGAAGTTCAGGCGAATGAGGCTGTAGAGCGAATACTTCGATTCGCCGGCCGCGCGTTCCTCGTGCTCGACGACGATCTCCGTCGGCTTGCGCGCGAACTTGTACGCGAGCGCCGGCACGAAGGTGTTCACTTCGCCGCACTGGTTGACGAGGTCGATCACGTTGCGGCCGTAGGCGCGCAGCATGTTGCCCTGGTCCGTGATGTGGATGTTCGTGATGCGCTCGCGCACCCGGTTCATCGCCTTCGACGCGACCGTGCGCCATGCCGAATCCTGGCGCTTGCGGCGGATCGAACCCACGTAGTCGTAGCCCTCGCGCATCTTGGCGACCAGCTTGTGGATCTCTTCCGGCGGATTCTGCAGGTCGGCGTCGAGCGTGATGACGATCTGGCCGCGCGTCTGTTCGAAGCCGGCGAGGATCGCCATGTGCTGGCCGTAGTTGCCGTTGAAGAGGACGACGCGCGTGACGTCCGGGCGCTTGCGGTACTGCTCCGCCATGATCGCCACCGAGTTGTCGCGGCTGCCGTCGTTGACGAAGACGACTTCGTACGGCAGGCCCAGCGCATCCATCGCCGGATACAGGCGCGCGAACAGGTTCGCCAGGCCCGCTTCCTCGTTATAGACCGGAATGACGACGGAGATTTCCGGCTGCATCGTCACGCCCGTCATTTTGCCAGCACCGCAGAGTTGAGCACGGACTTCGCCGCGGCGACCGCGCGTTCCACGTCCGCCATCGTCATCGCATTGAACATCGGCAGCGTCACGGTCAGGCGGCCGATCTTCTCGGCGACGGGGAACATCCCTTCCTTGAAGCCGCGCTCGCGGTACAAGGTGAACAAATGGATCGGCGCGTAGTGGTAGCCGGTGCCGACATTGTGTTCCTTCTGCATGCGGGTCATGAAGTCGGCGCGCGTGCCCGGGCCGTTGTCCGGCAGGATGATCTGGAACAGGTGCCAGTTGCTGGTGCCGAAGGCCTGGATCGGCAGCTGGGCGCCGGTCTGCGCTTCGAAGTCGGGACCGAAGCAGTCGAAGTAGTGGCGGGCCAGCGCGGCGCGGTGCGCCGTCAGCTTGTCCACGTTCTTCATCTGGCCCAGGCCGATGGTCGCCATGATGTCGCTCATGTTGTACTTGCCGCCCAGGACGTCGACGTCGATACCGTCCACGCCGCTGCGCGTCACGCCCTGCAGGCGGTATTTCTCGGCCAGGCGCGCTTCTTCCAGGTTGTTCAGGACGAGGCAGCCGCCTTCGCCCGTCGTGATGTTCTTGTTGGCCTGGAAGCTGAACGAGGCGAAGTCGCCGAACGAGCCGATGCGCTTGCCGTTCCACAGCGAGCCGATGGCCTGCGCGGCATCCTCGACGACGCGCAGCTTGTGTTTGTCGGCGATGGCGTACAGGCGGTCCATGTCCAGCGGCAGGCCGGAGAGATACACGGGGATGATCGCTTTGGTACGCGGCGTGATCGCGGCTTCCAGCTTGTCGAGATCCATATTGCGCGTGACCGGGTCGATGTCGGCGAAGACCGGTGTCGCGCCCACTTCGATGATCACGTTGGCCGTGGCCGGCCACGAGACCGGCGTCGTGATCACTTCATCGCCCGGCCCGACGCCGGCGATGCGCAGCGCGATCTCCATCGTGCAGGTGCCGGAATTGAAGGTGCGGACCGGACGGCCGCCGAAGTATTCCGACAGCAGGGCCTCGAACGCCTGGTTTTTCGGGCCGGTCGTGATCCAGCCCGAGCGCAGCACTTCGCCGACGGCGGCGATGGTCTCTTCGTCGATGGTGGGCCGGGAAAAGGGCAGGAAGGGCAGCTCGGCAGTCATGGGAAGCTCGTTATTCTTTCGGTAAAGATATGCAGACAAAGCTGGCATTGTAACAGCGCACTGTCGGGCGCCAGGTTACGTTCTCGCCAGCAACACCACGCCCACCACGATGACGCCGATGGCCACCAGGCGCTGCGGCGACACCGCTTCGCCCAGGAACATCCAGGCGCCGAATGCCGACACGACATAGCCCAGCGACAACATCGGGTACGCGATCGTCACGTCGGTGCGCGACAGGCCGATGATCCACACGACCAACGACACGCCGTAGCAGGCCAGGCCGCCCAGGATCGGCAGCTGGGTGGCGACCTTGATAAAGGTTTCAATCGCATTGCCGGGCGTGAGGTGGATCGCGCCGCCCAGGG
>JBJMVU010000283.1:0-9536 GCA_045810485.1 Massilia sp.
CTGCATCACCGAAGGCATCCCGGTCCGTGACATGATGGAAGTCAAGGACCGCATGGCCAAGGCCGGTTCGAAGACCCTGCTGCTGGGTCCGAACTGCCCTGGTCTGATCACGCCGGACGAGATCAAGATCGGCATCATGCCGGGTCACATCCACCGCAAGGGCCGCATCGGCGTCGTGTCCCGTTCGGGCACGCTGACGTATGAAGCCGTCGGCCAGCTGACCGCACTGGGCCTGGGCCAGTCGTCGGCAGTCGGCATCGGCGGCGACCCGATCAACGGTCTGAAGCACATCGACGTGATGAAGATGTTCAACGACGATCCGGACACGGACGCCGTCATCATGATCGGCGAGATCGGCGGCCCGGACGAGGCGAACGCCGCGTACTGGATCAAGGACAACATGAAGAAGCCGGTCGTCGGCTTCATCGCCGGCGTCACCGCGCCGCCGGGCAAGCGCATGGGCCACGCCGGCGCGCTGATCTCGGGCGGCGCCGACACGGCACAAGCCAAGCTGGAAATCATGGAAGCCTGCGGTATCACGGTTACCAAGAACCCGTCGGAAATGGCTCGTCTGCTGAAGGCGATGCTGTAATCCTGCGGATTCGCGCAATGAACGGGACGCTTCGGCGTCCCGTTTTTTTTTGGCGCCTTCTGGCACGACAGGCTGACAATTTTTGTCGTAACTCAACAAAAACGGTCGGGCTGACAATTTTCGCCCTACCTGAGTGACAAAAATTGTCATGCGGCAATGCCAAAAACACGCGAAAACCCACTATTCGATGGCACGGTGCTAACGATTCCGTACGGAAACGACCTGGCACGCCGATTGCATAGTGTAAAGGGCGGAAGCAAGCGGTAACCAGATACGCAATACCCCTTTAATTTTGCAGTGCCCCCACCTGGAGAGACATCATGAAAGCACCGAAAATCGTCAAGAAAGCCCAAGCCGGCTTCACCCTGATCGAACTGATGATCGTTGTCGCGATTATCGGCATCCTGGCCGCCGTGGCCATCCCGGCTTACCAGAACTACGTCGCCAAGTCGAAGTTCACGGCTGCGCTGGCTGAAGTGTCGGCTGGTAAAACTGCCTTTGACGTCAAGCTGAACGATGGGGCAACTATCTCCGCCCCGGGAGATATTGGCCTGGCCGCTACTACTAGCCCGACGACGAACTGCATGTTCGGCGCCGGCTCCGACAATATCGTTTGCAAGATTCAAGGTGGTCCGTCGACCGTCAAGGATCAAAAGATCAAGCTGACGCGCAACTCGGATGGCGCCTGGGCGTGCAGCACCAGCGTAACTGCCGACGACGCAGCCAAGGTGGTTCCGACCGGCGCCTGCCCGACCAGCGCTGCAACGATCGCTGACCCGAGCTAATCGACAGGAACATGGAAAAACCCGGCTGCGGCCGGGTTTTTTTCGTTTACCGCGCAGTACGCCGGATCCCGCAATCGCGATCTGGACGATCAGACGATCTTCTGCCGGTCCGCCAGCAACGCCTCGTACGTGAGGTTCTGCAACAGCGTGTAGTGAACGGGATCGAGGTTCACGAACTGCACGCCGTACGCAAACCCCTCGGCCTGTTCCGGACCGCCCGAGAGCGCGCTGATGTTGCGCACGGCCGCGCGCGTGCGCACGCGGATTTCCTGGTTGTTGGGCGGGGCCAGCAGGGCGAACTCGAGGTCGATCTCGTCCTCGTCCTGGGGCAGGCTCTTCTTCGCTTCGATGCGCGCGCCGTTCACGCTCAGGTTCGTCAACAGGCAGTCGGCGCCGGGCACGGTGGCGTTCTTCGGGATGACCTTGGCGGGAATGTCGACCTTGACCCGCATCGCCGTGCGCAGGCTCGTGCCCTGGATCGAGCGTGGGAACGAGATGTGGGCGTACAGCAGCGGCCGCCCGAACACGCGCTCGACCGTGCATGCGAACGAACACACGTGGATGCCCGAGAACACGCGCATCGTCACGCGCTCGCCTTCGACCAGAGGAATCGGCGCGCCGTTGTCCATCGGAATCTTGACGATCAGGTAGTCGTCCTTCAACCAGCCGATCAGCGTGGAGAAGTGCTGCACGGGTTTCAAACGCCGGTGCGTGATGAATTGCAGGCGTACGCCGACCTGCAGGTTCATCGACTCGAATTCGAATTCCTGGGGTTTGAGTTCGCGGTCCGCTTGCGGGTCGTTCATGATGTTTTCGCTATTACAAGCCGGCAATAGTAGCACCGGAGCAAATTTTTTGGCAGCTCGGAAATGAAAAAAACGCCTGCGCGGGCAGGCGTTTTGCACATCCGGGCAACGACGATACGCGGATTTACTGCTTCAGGTGCTGGTCCAGCCAGCCGATCACGGTGTGATGCCACAGCAGGGAGTTGGCCGGCTTCAGCACCCAGTGGTTCTCGTCCGGGAACACGAGCAGCTTGCTCTCGATGCCGCGGCGCTGCAATGCGGTGAACGTGGACAGGCCCTGGGTCGTCGGGATGCGGAAGTCCAGGTCGCCCTGCACGACGAGCATCGGCGTCTTCCACTTGTTCACGTGCAGCACCGGGTTGAAGCGCTCATGCTGTTCCGGCACGGCGAAGTACGGGCCGCCGTTTTCCCAGTCGGTGAACCATTGCTCCTCGGTGGAATAGGCCATGCCGCGGGTGTCGAACACGCCGTCGTGGTTGACGATGCACTTGAAGCCGTCGGACCAGTGGCTCTCGATCCAGTTCATCATGTAGCCGCCATACGACGCACCCAGCGCGCACGCGTGCGAGCGGTCCAGCCAGCCGTACTTCGCCACGGCCGCTGCGAGGCCTTTTTTCAGGTCCTCGAGCGGCTTGCCGCCCCAGTCGCCGCTGATGGCGTCCGTAAACTTCTGGCCGTAGCCGGTCGAACCGTGGAAATCGATGAACACGGTCGCGTAGCCGGCGCCCGCATACACCTGTGGGTTCCAGCGGTAGCTCCAGCCGTTGCCGAAGCTGCCCTGCGGGCCGCCGTGCACGAGGAAGGCGATCGGGTATTTCTTGCCCGGTTCATAATTCCACGGCTTCATCACGTAGCCATGGACGGTGTCGCCGTTCGCGCCCTTGAACGAAAACTGTTCATAGTCGCCCCAGCGCACGTCGGCCAGCTTGTCCTCGTTCACGTGGGTCAGTTGCGCCGCCTTGTTCGTGCCCAGCTGCATGCTGAACAATTGCGCGCCCGATGCCAGGTTCGTCTGCGTGAAGGCGACGGTACTGCCGCGCACGTCGAAGCTGTCAATGGATCCCTTGTCGGTCAGCGGCGATACTTTGCCGCTGGCCACGTCGATGGCGAACAGGCGGTGTTGGCCGATGTCCCCGGCGTCCGCGATGAGCGTCTTGCCGTCGGCTGTCCACTGGATGCCGCCCGGCGAGCGGTCCCAGCCGTCGGCCACGTTGCGCTTCTTGCCGGTGGCGACGTCGAGCAGCACGACGTGGTAGCGGTCCGCCTCGAAGCCGGGGCGGGTCATGGCCAGGTAGGCGAGGGTGCGGCCGTCCGGCGAGAACACGCCTTTCGTGTCCCACGCGTTATTGTCGGCAGTCAGGTTACGCGGCATGCCGCCCGTGGCAGAAACCGTGTACAGGTCGAAGTTCGTCGACCACGCCTCGGTCTTGCCGGCGATGCGTACCGAGAACACGACGGTCTTGCCGTCCGGGCTGAAGCGGAATTCCTCGCGGTCGCCGAACGGTTTCGACGGGACATCGCCGTCGAGCGCACCCGACAGGCTGACGGGCGCGCCGTTCACGCGGCCGGACGCATCCAGCGGCGCGGCGTACAGCACGGCGTTGCGGCCGTCCGCCCACGTGTCCCAGTGGCGCACGAACAGGCGGTCGTAGACCTTGCCGCTGGCCTTGTCCTTCTCTTTCGCATCCACGCGCGCCTTCGTGCAGGCGAGGTCCGCGCAGTCGCGGAATACGGCCATGCTCAGCAGCATGCGGTCACCCGTCGGCGCGACGCGGAAGGCGTCGACGTCGAGCGGCAGGTCGGTCACGCGGACCGCGTCGCCGCCGGCGGCCGGCATGCGCCATACCTGGCCCGAGCCCGAACGCGACGACAGGAAATAGATCGCGTCGCCGTTCTGCGACCATTCCGGATCCGTGCTGCTGGCGGCGTCCGACGTCAGGCGTTGCGGCGCGGCGTTGGCGGCGCGCAGGTCGACCAAGTACAGGTCGGTATGACCGCGGTTCTTCCCCATGTCGGTCGTGCGCACCGTGTAGACGACGCGCCCGCCGTCCGGCGACACCGCCGGGCTGCCGACACGTTCCATCGCTACCAGGTCTTCGACCGTGAATCCGCGCGGTGCGGCCGTCGCGCCGAGTGCCGTGCCCGTCAGGGCGGCGGCCAGCGCCAGCATACGTAATGTCATTCCTGTCCTCTCGCTTGTGGCGTGTGAATACGCGGCCACGCGGTTGGCGCGGCCGGTGAAAGGCAGCAATTTACCACGCGAAAGATGAGCGGGGAATGACCGTCAGAACTCTTCCCACTCGTCGGCAGCGGCGGGGGCCTTCGCTTTCGCGGGCGCGCGCACCGGCGCCGGTTTGACGGCGGGCGCCGGCTTCGGCGCCGCCAGCGCCGTGACCGCCTTCGCGGCGCGGACCGGCGCCGCCGGTGCCGTTGCCTGCACACGGTCGCCGAGGCGGAACACGCTCACCAGTTCCGCCAGCCTGGCGGCCTGGTTCTGCAGCGCTTCCGACGCGGCCGCGGCTTCCTCGACGAGACCCGCGTTCTGCTGGGTCACGTCGTCCATCTGGCTGATCGCCTGGTTGATCTGCTCGATGCCGCTGGTCTGTTCCTGGCTGGCGGCGCTGATCTCGGCCATGATGTCCGTCACGCGCTGGATGCTCGAGACGACGTCGCTCATCGTGCTGCCGGCCTGGTCGACGAGTTTAGTGCCGGCCTCGACCTTGTCGACGGAGTCGCCGATCAGGGCCTTGATCTCCTTGGCGGCGGCGGCCGAGCGCTGGGCCAGCGTCCGCACTTCGCCCGCCACGACCGCGAAGCCGCGGCCCTGTTCGCCGGCGCGTGCGGCCTCGACCGCGGCATTCAGCGCGAGGATGTTCGTCTGGAAGGCGATGCCGTCGATGACGGTGATGATATCCACGATCTTCTTCGACGAATCGTTGATCGAGCCCATCGTCTGGACGACCTGCGCCACGACGTCGCCGCCCTGGCCGGCCACGGTCGATGCCGTCTGCGCCAGCATGTTGGCCTGGCGCGCGTTGTCGGCGTTCTGCTTCACGGTCGACGTCAGCTCTTCCATCGACGAGGCCGTTTCCTCGAGCGAGCTGGCCTGTTCTTCCGTGCGCGACGACAGGTCCAGGTTGCCGCTCGCGATTTCGCCGGAGGCCGACGCGATGGCGTCCGTACCCTGGCGCACTTCGCTGACGATGCGGGCCAGGCGGTCGCGCATGGATTTCATCGCGAACAGCAGGCTCGTCTCGTCGCCGGCGCGCAGCTGCACGTCGGTGCTCAGGTCGCCGCCGGCGATGCGGGCCGCGATGTCGGCGGCATAGGCGGGTTCGCCGCCCAACTGGCGCGTCAGGCTCCGAGTGATCAGGATGCCGAAGCCGGTGCCGGCCAGGGCGCTGAGTGCGACCAGCGCGAGCAGCGTTGCGCGGCTGTTTTCATATGCGTTCTTGTTGCTCAGATTGGTTTCCTGGGCCATCTTTTCCTTGTTATGGGCCAGCTCCGCCAATTTGGCGTCGAGGTCTTGCGACTTGGGCAGCATCGTGCCGAACAGGAAGTCGACGGAATCGCGCTTCGGCTCGAGCGGTTCCGCCTTTACGCGCTTGACCAGGTCCGCGATGATGCCGTCGTAGTCGTGCAGCTGGGCGTCGACGTCGGCAAAGATGCGTTTGCCTTCGTCCGAGTGGTACAGCGGACGCGCCTTGTCGAGGTTTTCCTGCAGCAGCTGCTTGTACTTGTCGGCGTTGGCCAGCATCTTGGCGCGCTGTTCGTCGGTGGACGCCAGCATGGCGCCGCGCAGCGAGCGGCCGAGGGAAACCTGGTGTAGATCGGCTTCCTTGACGTAGGAAATGCCCAGTAATTCCTTCTGGTACATGCGCTTGGCGCGCTCGTTCATTTGGGTCATGTTGTACACCGCAACGCCGGCGACGACGGCGCCGAGCATGACGACGGCAAGAAAACCAAGGGTCAGCCGGGTCGCGACCTTCATCTGCTTGAACATGGCACGTCTCCTGATGATGAGTTCAGGTAAATACTAATTGATGTAATGAAATAATTTGTGAGAATTGGACCGTACACACGCCATCTGGCGCATTTTCCCAACACTTCGGCCGGCCCCGGAAATGTTCGATATCTAGTCAATAAAGAATTGTTTGATAGAAAGATATTTTTCGTGATTTTTGCGCCGATTAATCTCACTACAATGGCCTGATTGTTTTTTGATAAAGGATGGGCAGCATGACGGTCTTCACCATGAAGTTTTCGCAAACTGTTGTCGATCAACAGCATGCGTTCGAACTGCAGAACGCCGCGTCCGACGGCTCGCTCGCCGGCCTGTTCAACAACGTCGGTACGGTGCAGGACGCCCTGGATCTGGGGCAGGCTGTCAGTTCGACGCTGAACGGCACCACGCTGACCGTCCGCTACACGAGCGGCGCCACCGAAACGTACAAGAACGTGGTGCTCGACAATCCGGGCGGCGCCAGCGGCCATGGCAGTGCCAACGATTACGACCTGTATCAGAGCGGCGTCGCCGGCGTGTTCGGCACGGGCAAGATCAATTTCGACTACAAGGTCGATGGCGCCAACACCTGGTTATATCTATCGTCGCAAGGCGACACGTTCAACGCCATCGGCTTCGCCACCGACCTGAAGCCCGGGAGCCAGGGCTATGACCCGGTGTTCGGCAATATGGGCGTCGACATCAAGGGCAATCTGGTCCTGACGCAGGAAGGCTATATGATCGGTTCGTTCAGCAACATGACGCTGTACGCCGAAAAATTCCTGGATTCGAGCAGTGTCGATGGCAATTTTTACATGGACACTTCGCGCTCCGACGGGATGGGCGGCGTGCTGACCGGCTACAAGGAAATGTACAAGGACGGCAGCGTGCTGCAGATCGGCGGCATCGCGACGACGCTGAGTCCGAATCAGAACCTGGCTGACGCGTGGGGCGATGCCAGTTACTTCAACGGCGACGACGTCGTGACCGTCGACCTGCCGGCGCAGGTGTACGCACCGGTGATGCTGCAGACAGGCGCCGGCAACGACCGCATCAGCCTCAAGGGCGGCGGCGGACAATTGGGCGTGATGGCCGACAACGGCAACGACCAGATCACGCTGCTCGGTGGCGCCCATACGGTCGATGGCGGCGCCGGCGTCGACACGGTCAAACTGTCGATCACGCGCGCCGACGCGACCGTCCAGCGGATCGGCACGACCGGCGGCTCGTACACGGTCACGGACAAGGCCGGCACGGCCCAGCAACTGACGGGCGTCGAACGCATCGCGTTCAGCGACGCGACCGTCGCGCTGGACGTCGACGGCAACGCCGGCCAGGCCTACCGCATCTACCAGGCCGCGTTCAACCGCACGCCCGACAAGCCCGGCCTCGGCTACTGGATCAATGCGATGGATCACGGCCAGAGTTTCCAGAGCGTGGCCCAGGGCTTCCTCGATTCGGACGAATACCACAAGGCGTACGATGGCGTGAAGTCGAACCGCGAACTGGTCACCAAATACTACGAGAACATCCTGCACCGCGCACCGGACGCCGGCGGCCTGGACTTCTGGATCGGCGTACTCGACAGCAAATCGGCCGGCACTGCCGACGTGCTCGCCGCCATCAGCGACAGCGGCGAAAACAAGGCCGGCCTGATCGGCGTGATCGGCAACGGGTTCGAGTACACGCCTTACGGGCAGGGCTGACGCGCCTTGCGCGAATTGGCGTCGGAGCGGAACACGATCGGTTGCGCAGGCTGCCACACGGCATCTTGTTGCGTGCGCTGCGCGTGCATGACGATGGCCTGCAACTCGCCATGCCGCGCGGACTTCGCGCACACGGGGTCCGCGTTCGCGGCGTCGCCGGTCAGCGCATACGCCTGGCAGCGGCAGCCGCCGAAGTCCTTCGCCTTGTCGTCGCACGTGCGGCACGGATCCTTCATCCAGGCATCGCCGCGGTAGCGGTTGAACGCGTCGCTGTCGTACCAGATCTCCTTGACGGCCGCCTCGCGGACGTTCGGGAAATCGATACCCGGCAACGTGCGGGCCGCATGGCAGGGCAGGGCGGTGCCGTCCGGCGCGATGCCGAGGAACACGCCACCCCAGCCGTTCATGCACGCCTTGGGCCGCGCCTCGAAATAGTCGGGCACGACGAACAGGATGCGCATCCGGTTGCCGATCCGCGCGCGGCACGCATTCACGACGCTTTCCGCGCGCTCGACCTGCTCCCGCGTCGGCATCAGCTGGTCGCGGTTGACAAGCGCCCAGCCGTAATACTGCGTGTTGGCCAGTTCCAGGTACTCGACGCCCATCTCGAGCGCCATGTCGATGATCCGCTCCACGTGGTCGAGATTAAAGCGGTGCAGCACGACGTTCAGCACCATCGGATAGTCGTACTGCTTGATGAGCCGGGCGACGCGCGCCTTGAGGTCGAACGTCTTCGTGCTCGACAAAAAATCGTTCAGCTCGCGCGTCGAATCCTGGAACGACAGCTGGATGTGGTCCAGGCCCAGTTCCTTCATGCGGGCAAGGCGCGACTCGGTGAGGCCGATGCCGGACGTGATCAGGTTCGTATAAAACCCCAGCCGGCGGCCCTCGCCGACCAGTTCTTCGAGATCGTCGCGCAGCAGCGGTTCGCCGCCCGAAAAGCCGAGCTGCGCCGCGCCGAGCTGGCGCGCCTGGCGCATCACGTCGAACCATTGCTCGGTCGTCAGTTCGGTGCGGTCATTGGCGTAGTCGACCGGGTTGTAGCAGAACGGGCAGTGCAGCGGGCAGCGATAGGTCAGCTCGGCCAGCAGCCAGAGCGGCGGTGCGATGGACGGGAGGAAGGTCGGGGCGTTCATGATGCACTCACGATCCAGCCGCGTTCGCTGGCGGCGCGCAGGAAATCGTCGATGTCGTCCTGCAGGCCGCCGCAGTTGAATGCCTGTTCGAGCTCGCCGACGATGGCCGGCACGGTGTGCGTACCATCGCAGCGCTTCAGGATCTCGGCCGCGCTTTGGCTCAGCTTGACCATCCCTTCCGGATACAGGAGCACGTAGTTGCCTTGGGCCTCTTCCCACTGCATGCGGAAGAGGCGCGACAGGGCGGGTTGGTCGGGAATGGTGTGCATGGAATCCTCCTCAGGGATAAGCCTTTTCGATGGCGTCGAGCATGGTCCACAGGATGTCGAGTTTGAATTGCAGGATGTCGAGCGCGCGCTCCTGCTGGGCGCGGGTGGTGAAATGACCGAGCGTCACTTCGAGGCCGTGTTCGACATCGCGCTCGGCCAGCGAAATGCGGCTGCGGAAATACTGCAAGCCATCGGGATCGATCCACGCGTAATGCGTCGGCCAGTTGGCCAGGCGGTCC
>JBJMVU010000284.1:0-31661 GCA_045810485.1 Massilia sp.
CGCCGCCAGCTGCAACGGCGGTGCGCAACTGCCGACGCGCGTCGCGGCGTACGGGCAAACCGATGCCAGCCTGCGCTACAACATCACCCCGACGATGTCGCTGTATGCCGACCTGATCAACCTGAACAACGCGAAACGGCATGTCTATGCCGATAACCTGAGCGAGTTCATGACCCTGGAAAATGTCGGCCGCAGGTACAACGTCGGCGTGCGGATGGCATTCTGAAGGGCGGCTCAAGTGACGTAAGGTGCCCCTCCGCGCGCCGATCAAATGAGTGTAGTTCGACTTGCTGCACTCATTGACCGGCGTGCGGGCGTGTTGGCTGTGACGAAGAGCCCAACCTGTTGCCCGGCAATCCATCCCTGCCCTTCCATCCGCTGAGCAAGGGCACGCCAACAAATAAACGATTTATATTATTTACTTTGTTTAAGATGAACGCCGCTACCCAAGTTGAGGCGCTCGTCTCTGCGCCAGCGGCACCACGCCCGCGCGCTGCAAACGCGTGGCCACGCGCTCGAATTCGCTCCAGCTGGTGGGCGGCGCCAGGCCCAGGCGCGCGAACACGCGACGGTTGTAGAACATGGTGTTAACACGGTGGATGCCGAGCGGCGCCGCCAGGACGTGCCCGGCGGGCCGGATCAGGCGGCTGACCGCCGGCAGCAACACCGCCTCCCATTGCCGGCGGTGGCCACCGCGTCGAGGTCGACCGCCATGCCCAGCGTGGCCCAGGTGCGCGCCGTCACGCTGCTGGCCTGGACCACGTCCGGGATATCCCCTGACAGGATACGGCTTCGCAACACGGTGCTGGCACCGGCCGCGCTGACGGCGGCGCCGGCGTCCCCGTCAATCCAGTCGATGTGCGCATTGCGGATCTGTTCGGCCAGGACACCGGCCGCCATGCGCTCGCTGGTCGACTTCCACCATGCAGCAGCTCGAGGCTTTGCATCGGCGCCACCGCGACCAGCAACAGGAAGCAGGCCAGTACCAGGCGCGGACGGTTCACTTCACTTTCCTTGCTAGAGACGGCCGGTGGCGATATCCAGGGCAAAATAGGTAAATATCCGGTCCGCGCCGGCGCGCTTGATCGCGCCGAGCGTCTCCCAGACCGCGCGCCGCTCGTCGAGCGCGCCCGCCGCGGCGGCGAACTTCAACATCGCATATTCGCCACTTGTCTGATAAGCCCCGATGGGCAGATCGGTATCGTTCCGGATGTCGCGAATGATGTCCAGGTAGGCCCCCGCCGGCTTTACCATCAATGCGTCCGCCCCCTCCGCCTCATCGGCAAGGGATTCGCGAATCGCTTCGCGCCGATTCATCGGATCCATCTGATACGATTTGCGGTCGCCGTGCAGATCGCACCCGGCGGCGTCGCGGAATGGCCCGTACAGGCTCGACGCGAATTTGGTCGAGTAGGACATCACGGCGGTCGACACGAATCCATTGCTTTCAAGCGCCGATCGAATTGCCCTGACCTGGCCATCCATCGCGGCAGACGGCGCGATGATGTCGGCACCTGCCTCGGCGGCGGTCAAAGCCTGTCGAGCGAGGTTGACGAGCGTTGCGTCGTTATCGACCCCATTCCCTGATACGACACCGCAATGCCCGTGCGTTGTGTACTCGCAAAAACATGTATCGGACATGACGACAAGCTCGGGAGCAGTATCTTTGCAAATTCGTACTATTCGAGCGACCAGCCCTTTATCCGACCAGGTATCGCTGCCGACTTCGTCCTTATGGTGTGAAATCCCAAAGACCATCAAGGCCCGGATTCCGGCTTTCGCATAGCGCTCGACCTCGACAGCCAGTTTGCGTTCTGGGATCCTGACCACGCCTGGCATCGACGGAATGGGAGCAAAATCTGAAGCGCCTTCATCCACAAAGATGGGCAGAACGAGGTCATTCAGCGTGACTTCAGTTTCCCGAAAAAAGTCGCGCATTCTTTGCGACGAACGAAGGCGCCGAAGCCGGTTTTTTGGATAGTGCGGGTACAAGGTTTCTCCTTCAAGCAGGTACCTCAATCAGGCCCGTGGGCGTTCCTGAAGTGCCTTTGCCGATACGCCGAACAGCAACGCGATCGCGCCCGCTACCATCAGTCCTGTCACGATGTAGAGTCCGTAGTTGACGCTGCCCGTCGACGCCTTCACCCAACCGATCACGAACGGGCTGACAAAGCCGCCGACCAGGCCCAGCGAATTGATCAGCGCAATACCGCCGGCCGCGGCAGATGACGACAGGTACGCGGTGGGTATGGACCAGAACAGTGGCATCGTCGCAAAAATGCCGATCGTGGCGAACGACAGCGCAACCAGCGCAGCCGCCAGATGGCCCGTGAGAAAGCTGGCCGCGACCAGGCCGGCACCACCGAGGAATGCCGCCCCGGCGCAGTGCCAGCGCCTTTCGCCCGTGCGGTCCGAATGTTTTCCGAGCACCACCATGCCAATTGCGCCGATCAGATAGGGAATGGCGGTGAGCGCGCCAATTTCGAGCGGATTCGAAATGCCAAAACTCTTGACCATCGTCGGCAGCCAGAACGTGATCACGTAGGTGCCGGCGATAAACGTGAAATAGGCGAACGCCAGAATATAGATGGTCGGATCACGCAACGCCTGCCGCAACGACCCGTGGTGTGCCGGCCCCAGCGCCTGGCGATCCCGTTGCAGGGTCCGGTCGATGAGGTCTTTTTCATGCGCCGACAGCCAGCGGGCCTCGGCCGGACGGTCGCACAGCAGAAACCAGGCCAGCACGCCGAGAAACACAGACGGCAAGCCTTCCAGCAAAAACATCCACTGCCACCCCTTCCAGCCATTGACGCCGGCGAGGTCGTTCATGATCCAGCCGGACAGCGGTCCGCCGATGATGCCGGCCACCGCCATGCCCGACATGAACAGGGCGATGATCCTGGCGCGCATACGCGTGGGATACCAATACGTGAAGTACAGGATAATCCCCGGAAAGAAGCCGGCCTCGAACAGGCCGAGCAGGAAACGCGCCATATACAGCTGGGTAGGCGTGGAGACAAGCATCATCCCGGCGGAGGTCAGTCCCCACAGCACCAGGATGCGAATGAGCGTCTTGCGCGCTCCAATTTTTTCCAGCAGAAGATTACTGGGCACTTCAAACAGCGCGTAGCCAAAGAAGAAGATGCCCGCGCCCAGGCCGTAGACGGCGTCGCTGAAGCCCAGATCCTGCTTCATCTGCAGTTGGGCGAATCCGATATTGATGCGATCAAGATAGGCTGCCACGTAGCAGATGAAGAGAAATGGGATAAGCCGCAGGTTGACCTTGCGGTAGACGGACGTGGCTTCATCCGTCGAGGCGTCGCCCAGTCCGGACGGCTCCCCCAAAGTGATCGTATTGGTTTTCATGATGCTGCTCCTTTGTGTGCATTCGTGACCGGCCGGGAAACTGTCGTCCCCTTTGCCGGTTGTCTCCTGTGTAGGGCAGGTGTACGACACGTGACGTGTCGTGATGCCGGCTGGACGCCTAGCGAATGAAGCGGCGGACATAGTCGGCGCCAAGACCGACCGCTTCGTAATGCTTGACTGCTGCTTCGAGCTTGGTGAAAACGTCTTCGTAGCCGACTGGGCGGCCTTCCTCGTCAAGGTAGGTATATGCACCGGTGACATGGAACAGGGTCATCATCTCGCTGACATCTTCCGGCACGTACAGCGTGTGGATTTCTCCGGGTATTTCGTGCGCGTACGATCCCTCGGTCGCCGTCCAGTCGTGCTCGAGGTAGTACCAGCGGCCCTTGAGCACATGGGCGTGCACGGGGCCGTCATGGCGATGGCGCGACAGGACACCGCTTTTGCGTACGCGCAGGACGTTCACGAAATACCCTTGGGTGACATTCAGCACCAACGGGCGGAACCAGACGTTGGGCGCCTGCGGTACCCACTCCCGCTCATCCTCGGGCACGGCGTCCGGGACGACGACATCCTGGATGGCGAAGCGCGGGCGCGGTTGCGGGAAGCCGACCAGGCTGCTCGGGTGGGTGCGTTCGGTGGATTTGGACATGTGGAGTCTCCTTCGTAATCGTAGGTGCTACGTAATCTCAATTCCTTCATCATGCGATCCTCACGCCCTGCAGTAAATGCGATAATCGTCATTGGTCTGTGACGAAACTTCATAGGTGGGGCATTGACGATTCAACTGGACGAACTGGAAGTGTTCCTGGCGGCCGTAGAAACCGGCAGTTTCTCGGCTGCGGGGCGCCGCCTGAATCTATCCCCCTCCGCCGTAAGCAAGCTGGTCTCACGCCTCGAGAGCCGCCTGGGCGTGCGGCTGCTTCACCGTACTTCACGCCTGTTGAGCCTGACTGATCCTGGACGCGCATTATTCGATGAGGGACAAGGCGTGTTCGAAGCGCTGGCGAGCGCCGAGAACGCCGTGAAGTCCTGTTCCGACGACGTCAGCGGGACCCTCCGCGTGCACTCGATGGTGACCTTTGCCAAGTACCAGCTCGCTCCAATCATCAAGGACTTTCTCGACCAGTTCCCGCGCCTTCGCGTCGAATTCCATTTGACGAACGAACCGGTAGATTTCATCGAACATCGAATCGATGTGTCGATTCAGGGGGGACGGCTGCCCGACTCGTCGCTGGTCGCGCGTCGATTATTGGACAGCCCGTGGATTATTTGCGGTGCACCGAGCTACCTGGCGCGCCACGGCACACCCGCGGTACCTGGCGATCTCGCACGCCACAACTGCCTGAACTTTACCCAGCGTAAGGACTGGAACGATTGGCCTGTCGTCGAGCAAGGCGAGGAAAAATCAGTGACGGTAAGCGGTAATGCGGGCGCCAACCTTGGTGACATGCTGTTGGAGCTTGCGCGTCACGGACTGGGGCTGGTGCGACTGGCCGAGTTTCACGTCCGCGACGACCTGCGTACGGGACGTCTCGTCCCGGTGCTGGAAGACTTCCATACGTCTGCACACGAACCCCTGTATCTGCTCTATCAAGGACGCAAACACATCAATCCACGCGTGCGAGCGTTCATTAAATTTATGGAAGCGAGATTTTGACAACCAGTGAGTCGCAACAGCTTCTTCAGACACTCGAGAGCCGCTGTGCAGAACAGGTAATCGTCTACCCTTCCACCGGCCAGGCTTAGCGGTACAATGGCGGCTTGCCCTGGTTGGCGCCTTGCCCGGCCGATACTATTCTGAACCATGACCGTTCCACACGAAATTGACGCTTCCGCAGCGAAGAGCATAGCTGCACAACCGCCCACCGAAACACACGCACCCATCGTTCCGCAGGGTGTGAAGCCCGGGAAAAGCGCCGTCACCCCAATGATGCAGCAATACCTGAGCATCAAGTCCGACTACCCCACGATGCTCGTCTTCTACCGGATGGGCGACTTCTACGAGCTGTTCTTCGAGGACGCCGAGAAGGCCGCGCGCATCCTGGGCATCACGCTGACGGCGCGCGGCAGCTCGGGCGGGAATCCGATCAAGATGGCGGGCGTGCCGTTCCACTCGCTCGATCCCTATCTCGCCAAGCTCGTCAAGCTGGGCGAGTCGTGCGCGATCTGCGAGCAGATCGGCGATCCGGCGCTGAGCAAAGGGCCGGTCGAACGCAAGGTCGTGCGCGTCGTCACGCCGGGCACGCTGACCGATGCCGACCTGCTGCCCGAGAAAGCCGACCGTCCGCTGCTCGCGGTGTGCACGGTCGCGAACCGCAAGGTGGTCACGACGGGTCTCGCATGGCTGTCGCTGGCAAGCGGCGGATTGAAGCTGATGGAGTTCGCGGGCGATGCGCGCGCGGCCGCCGTGCGGCTCGTGCAGGAACTGGAACGCATCGCGCCGGCCGAGGTGTTGCGTGCGGACGGCGATCTCTTCGAAGAGAGCCCGATCGGCCACACGGCGCGCGTGCCGGAGTGGCATTTCGACGTCGTGCACGGCCACAAGTCGCTGCTGGACCAGCTGGGCGTCGCCACGTTGTCCGGCTTCGGCGCGGACGGTCTCGGCGCCGCGTTCGGCGCGGCCGGCGCGCTGCTGCGCTATGCCCAGACGACGCAGGGGCGCGGCCTGCAGCACGTGAAGAGCCTCGCGGTCGAATCGGAGAGCGAATTCATCGGCCTCGATGCGTCCACGCGCCGCAACCTCGAATTGACGGAGACGATCCGCGGCCACGAATCGCCCACGCTGTTTTCGCTGCTGGACGGCTGCCGCACGGCGATGGGTTCGCGCCTGCTGCGCCACTGGCTGCACCATGCGAAGCGCGACCAGCGCGTGGCCCGCTCGCGCCATGAAGCGATCGAAGCGCTGGCCCAGCGCGACGCGATGCACGACCTGTCGGCGACGCTCGCGCACGTGCCGGACATCGAGCGCATCACGACGCGCATCGCGCTCCTGACGGCGCGTCCGCGCGATCTCGCGAGCCTGCGCGACGGCCTGACCCAGCTGCCCGCGCTGCGCGAGCAGGTGGCGCGCTGCTTCATCCCCGGCGACTCGTGCCTGCTGCGCGACATCCACGACGCCATCGCCATCCCCGGAGCGTGCGCCGACCTCTTGCAACGCGCCATCGCGACGGAGCCGGCCGCCATGGTGCGCGACGGCGGCGTGTTCGCGCGCGGCTTCGACGCGGAGCTGGACGAGCTGCGCGCGCTGTCGGAAAACGCGGGCCAGTTCCTCGTCGACCTGGAAACCCGCGAGCGCGCGCGCACCGGCATCGCCAACCTGCGCGTCGAGTACAACCGCGTGCACGGCTTCTACATCGAGGTCACGAACGGCCAGGCCGACAAGGTGCCGGACGATTACCGCCGCCGCCAGACCCTGAAGAACTGCGAACGCTACATCACGCCGGAACTGAAGGCCTTCGAGGACAAGGCCCTGTCCGCGCAGGACCGCGCGCTGGCGCGCGAAAAGCTGCTGTACGAGCTGCTGCTGGCCGACCTCGCGCCGCACATCGTGTGCCTGCAGCGCATCGCGTCCGGCATCGCGCAGCTCGACACGATCACCGCCCTCGCCGCCCATGCCGTGCGCAGCAACTGGTGCATGCCGCAGCTGGTCGAGGAGCCTTGTCTCACCATCGTCGAGGGCCGCCATCCGGTCGTCGAGAACCAGATCGAACGCTTCATCGCGAACGACTGCAAACTGTCGAACGACCGCCGCCTGCTGCTGATCACGGGGCCGAACATGGGCGGTAAATCGACGTTCATGCGCCAGGTCGCGCTGATCACGCTGCTCGCGTACGTGGGCAGCTACGTGCCGGCGACGAGTGCGACGCTCGGTCCCATCGACCGCATCTTCACGCGTATCGGCGCATCGGACGATCTGGCCAACGGCCGTTCCACGTTCATGGTGGAGATGACGGAATCGGCCACGATCCTGAATGGCGCGACCGAGCACTCGCTCGTGCTGATGGATGAAGTGGGCCGCGGCACGTCGACGTTCGACGGCCTCGCGCTCGCGTGGGCCATCGCGCGCCACCTGATCGACACGAGCCGGAGTTTTACCCTGTTCGCCACGCACTACTTCGAACTGACGCAGCTGCCGGAGCAGAATCCGAGCGCAGTCAACGTGCACCTGTCGGCCGTCGAGCACAAGGACAGCATCGTGTTCCTGCATGCCGTGCAGGACGGCCCGGCGTCGCAGAGCTACGGCCTGCAGGTCGCGCAGCTGGCGGGCGTGCCGCCAGGCGTGATCCGCGCCGCGCGCAAGCACCTGGCGCGGCTGGAGGCGCAGGCGCTCGACGCGACGCCGCAGCTGGATTTGTTCGCGCCGGCGCCGTGCGACGAGGCCGAAGCCGGCACCGAGACCGCAGTGCCGGCGCCGCTGCAACAGGCGGCCGAGTCGCCCGCGCTGACGCTGCTGGACGCCATCGATCCGGACGCCCTGAGCCCGCGCGAAGCGCTCGAGCGGTTGTACGAGCTCAAGCGCCTGGCCTCGGCCTGACGATGCCGCGACACCGCTCGTTTCTCCTGTTCGCTCTTGCCTGCGCGCTCGCGGGCGGCGCCCGTGCGGACGCACGCGACGATGATGCGCACCGCTTCGCCATCATCGGCCACGGTGTTACCGACGGCGGCGAGAAGCGCCTGAAGCAGGCGCTCGCCGACAACGACGACAACGACGTCGCTTTCCTCGTCGTCACGGGCATCAAGGGCGCCAGCGAGCCGTGCACGGACAAGCTGTACCAGAAGCGGCGCGAGCTGATCGAGGATGCGCACCGGCCCGTCGTCGTGCTGCCGGCCGGCAGCGACTGGACGGAGTGCCGCAACAGCGCCGGCCGCACGAATGCGATCGACCGCCTGAACCGCATCCGCGAACTGTTCTACGGCGAATCGTCCACGCTGGGCGCGCGCAAGCTGCCGCTGACGCGCCAGTCGATGAGCCCGCGCTTTCGCAGCTATGCGGAGAATGCGCACTGGTCGGTCGGCAAGGTGCTGTACGCCACCGTCAACATGCCGGCCAACAACAACCACTACCTGAACGAAGCGGGCCGCAACAGCGAGTACGAAGACCGGCTCGTCGCGAACCGGTTCTGGCTGAACCGCCTGTTCGCCATTGCGAAGCGCGACAGGCTGGAGGCGATCGTGCTGTTTTCCGAAGGGGACGTGAAGGCGCTGTCGCAGCCGACGGGCCTGCGCGCCCTGTTGCGCAGCGCCGTACCGGACAACGACGGCTTCGCCGAGCCGCGCCGGCTGATTGTAGCGCTGGCGCAGAAATTCCCGGGCAAGGTGCTGCTCGTCGACGGCACGCGCGTGCGCGCGAAGCCGGCGATCGAATGGCGCGGCAACGTCGGCCATCTGGCAGCCGGTGCGGATGCCCTGGAAGTGGTGGTGAATCCGGAGACGATGACCCTGTTCAGGGTCGATCCCCACAAGACGGAGACGGCGAAGTAAGACTGTCGAGAAGCAAAACAACGTCGTTCCCGCGCAGACGCGGGGCCCAATTTCGCTGGCTACGGACGCAAACTTGGGTTCCCGCCTTCGCGGGAACGACGGGCCTACAATGTTTTTACTGCAGCGGCTGGCTGCGGAAGTGGTCGCCCTCTTCGCTGTCGTCGATCTCGCCGTGGTCGTGGCCATGGGCGCCGTGCACGTGGCCGTGCGCGATCTCTTCCGCCGTGGCGGCACGCACGTCGATCACGGACAGGTCGAAGCGCAGGGCCATGCCGGCCAGCGGGTGGTTGCCGTCCAGGACGACCTTGTCGTCGGCGACTTCAGTAACGGTGAAGATGACCGGCTCTTCGTCGCCGCCCTCGGCCATGCCTTCGAACTGCATGCCGACTTCGATCGGTTCCGGCAGGCGGTTGCGTTCCTCGACCTTGACCAGGTTCGGATCGTAGTCGCCGAACGCGTCTTCCGGCTCGATCTGGATCGTCGACGTGTAACCCACGTCCTTGCCGTCCAGCTCTTCTTCGATCTTGGGCAGCGTGTTTTCGTAGCCACCGTGCAGGTAGACCATCGGCTGTGCGCCGTCTTCGATCAGGTTGTTCTGGGCGTCGGACAGTTTATAGTTGACCGACACAACCGTGTTCTGGGCAATCTTCATTGCACTTCCTTTCGTGGGTAAGGTTGCGATTATAACCCTACCACCAGTGACGCCAAAAACCTACTGCGCTTCGCTCGCGACGGTTTTTGGCGCCACTGATCGTAGACGGCGCTGGTTATAATGGACCCATGCAAAAATTACAGCTCCTCGGCAATCTTACGCCCGCCCAGTTCCTCCGCGATTACTGGCACAAGAAACCCCTGCTCATCCGTCAGGCGATTCCCAATTTCAAGCCCCTGCTCAAGGTGGACAAGCTGGCCGAACTGGCCAAGCTCAACCACGTCGAGTCGCGCCTCGTCACCCTCGCCGACGGTACATGGGACATGCAGCACGGCCCGCTGGCCGAACTGCCGCCGGCAACCCAGCGCGAATGGACCATGCTCGTGCAGGGCGTCAACCTGCACGACCCGAAGGCGGACGACCTGCTGCGCCAGTTCCGCTTCGTGCCGGACGCGCGCCTGGACGACCTGATGGTCAGCTATGCGACGGACGGCGGCGGCGTCGGTCCGCATTTCGATTCCTACGACGTATTCCTGCTGCAGGCGCAGGGCAAGCGCCGCTGGCGCATCGGCGCGCAGCAGGACCTGACGCTCGTCGACGGCCTGCCGCTGAAGATCCTCGCCAATTTCGAGCCGGAAGAAGAGTTCGTGCTGGAGCCGGGCGACATGCTGTACCTGCCGCCGCACTACGCGCACGACGGCGTGGCCGAGGGCGAATGCATGACGTATTCGATCGGCTTCCGCTCGCCGTCGTTCCAGGAACTCGGTGAAGCCTTCCTGCAGTTCATGGCCGATTCGATCGACCTGCCGGGCCGCTATGCCGACCCTGGCCTGCAGCCGGCGAAGAACCCGGCCGAGATCCCGCGCGACATGCTGGCGACCATCACCGAGGAACTCAACAAGGTTCGCTGGGACGAGGAAGACGTGACGATCTTCCTGGGCGAACACCTGTCCGAGCCCAAGCACAACGTGTTCTTCACGCCGGTGGCGAAGCCGCTGACGGTCGGCCGCTTCATGGAACAGGCCGCCAAGAAGGGCCTGAAGCTGTCGCCCAAGACGCTGATGCTCTACCGCGGCAAGCACGTGTTCATCAACGGCGAATCGTTCGCCGTCGGGCGTGCGGACAAGGTCGTGCTGGACGTTCTTGCGAACGAACGCGGCCTGCCGGGCAGCCAGCTCGACAAGGCGTCCGACGACGTACTGGAAGCGCTGTACACCTGGTACCAGGACGGCTGGATCGAACTGGCGTAACCCTTTGGCCCGAGCATGATGGACGACGCCCCCCTGCCCTTCGACACCCGCGCCGCGTTCCAGCAGCAACTGGACGGGGTGCTGGCGCGGGCGCGGGCGACGCTCGTCATGTTCGATCCAGACTTTTCCCTGTTCCGGCTGGGCGCGCCGGACGTGGACGCGGCCCTGCGCCGCTTCCTGCACGCGGGCGGCCGGCTGCGGCTGGCGCTGCACGATCCCGCGTACCTGGAACGGCAGGCGCCGCGCTTCCTGCGCCTGCTGAGGGATTATGCGCACGGCATCGAGTGCCGCCGGACGCCGCGGGCGCTGCGCGACCTCACGGACTCGTTCTGCATCGCGGACGACCTGCACATCGTGCGGCGCTTCCACAGCGATCACTTGCGCGGCGAAGCCGTCTTTGACGCACCGCAACAAACCGAGCTGTCGCGCATGCGTTTCGACGCTATTTGGGCAGAATCACAGCTTGGTCTGCAGGCCAGTGTCACCGGACTGTAAATACTTGTTTTGGTTTGGTTTTCTCTATGAGAACCAGCGCACGGACAAGGCGTGTTATGTTAGTAGAAGATGAATCTTGCCCGAGCTGGCAACTGTTACGTCTTGACACGACTTTTCTATTGCGATTCAGTAAATTTGGCTATAATATCGGGTTAGGAAGGTTCCGTTGTCTGTAGGCACTTTTTCCAAAGTATACAAACAAGAGAATTCCTGACGAGCGATAATTACCGGTAATTATTCATCGCACCAACCTTTTGAATTAATTAAGGAAAAACCATGAAAAAATCTCTGCTGATCGTTTCCCTGCTGGCTGTTGCTCTGGCTGCCTGCTCGAAGAAAGAAGAAACCACCGTGACCCCGGCTGCTCCGGCTGCCGAGACCACCGCTCCGGCTGCTGCTCCGGCCGCTCCGGCTGCTGACGCTGCCGCTACCCCGGCTGCTCCGGCCGCTGCTGACGCTGCTGCTTCGGCCGCTTCGGCTGCTGCTTCGGCTGCTTCGGCTGCTGCTGACGCTGCTTCGGCTGCTGCTGCTCCGGCTGCTTCGAAGTAATTCGAATCGTCCGATTGAAAAAACCGGCCTGCGGGCCGGTTTTTTTACGCCTTCAAATTTTGCAAGCGGTTCGTGGGCACTGGGTGCCCACCCTACGGCTCGGCATAATTCGTAGGGCGGGCTCCCCGAGCCCGCCAATAAAAAAACCGGCCACGCGGCCGGTTTTTTCATGCAGGCAAAAAGGATTATTTCAGCTCGTCCGCCAGCAATTTCAGGATCTTGGCGCCGGTCGGCGACGTCTCCGGCTTGCCGTCGTTCGTCTGGACGGTCACGTCGGTGCTGGTCGCGCCCTGTGCCGTCGATACGATCACACGGTATTTCTGCGCTTCCTTGTTCTTGTCCTCGTTACCGAACAGCTTGCTGAAGAAGCCGTCCTTCTTGGCCGCGTCCGGATCGACGTAGCGCACGAAATAGATGCCCTGCACGCGGTCGCGGTCTTCCACCGTGAAGCCGACGCGGTCCAGCGCCAGGCCCACGCGGCGCCATGCGCGGTCGAAGCCTTCGTCGACGACGACCTTGTTGCCTTCCAGCCTGGCGTGCTGCGCTTCCAGCGGGGCGTTCGTCACGAACGCGGTCGCTTCCTTGACCTTGGTGCCGGTCAGCTGGGCCATCAGGCGGCCCAGGAATTCCGCTTCCAGTTCCGGATCGTTCGGACGCGCGGTCCAGGTCGCGTTTTCCTTCTGCGGACCGGTCAACACTTCCTCGGCGCCGCGGTGGCTGATGTAGATCTCGGTCGCGCCGTCCGGACGACGCTCCAGGCGGGTGCGGAACTTGTCGCGCTCGCCCGTCGAATAGGCCGAATCGAACACCTTGCCGATGGTACGGCGGATGAAGTCCTGCGGGATCTTGGCGCGGTTCTCGGCCCAGTTCGTTTCCATGATGCCGGTCTGCGGCGACTCGGTCTCGACGGTGAAGCCCGAGTTATGCCAGAACTCCAGCAGTTGCGGCCACAGTTATTCCGGGGTTTCCTTGATCACGAGCCAGCGCTGGTTGCCGTTGCGCTCGATGCGGAGGGTGTCGGTGGGCACTTGGCCGATCTGTTCGCCGGACACGGCCGCGATCGCCGGGGCGGCGCCGCGCTGCTGCTGGAAGCCGGAGGCGGTGGCGACGCCGCGGCCATCGGGCACGGCGTAGCGGTTGTCCTTCTGCAGCTGGGTCAGGTCGGGCGGCACGTCCAGCGGGGCCGCTTTCTTGGAAGCCTTGTAGTCCACCTTGTCCGATTCGAACACGGTCGTGCACGCGGCCAGGCTGAACGCGATGGCGGTCAGGGCGACGGTGCGGGCTGCGGTGGAAGTCATCATCTTGCGATTCGTCATATCGTTAAAGCTGGTAATCAAAGGGCGCCGGAAGCGCGCAGTGCGGTGCGGACAGTGTCGTGGTATTGCGCGGACAGCGGCGCCAGCGGCAGGCGCAGGCCCGGCGGCATCTTGCCCATTTCGGCCAGCGCCCATTTCACCGGCACCGGATTCGGCTCGACGAACAGTTTGCTGTGCAGTTCCAGGACGCTGTTGTTGATTTCGATCGCGCGGGCGTTCTCGCCGCTCAGCGCGGCCTTGCACATCTCGGCCATCGCGCGCGGTGCCACGTTCGCGGTCACCGAGATGTTGCCGGCGCCGCCGCACAGCATCAGCGCCAGCGCGCTCGCGTCGTCACCCGAGAACACGCCGAACGATTTGCCCTTGCCGGCGAACGAACGGTCGAGGTCGCGCAGCAGTTCGATGCCGCGGGCCAGGTTGCCGGTCGCGTCCTTGATGCCGACGATGTTGTCGATGGCGGCCAGGCGCAGCACGGTCTCGTTGCTCATGTCGGCCACGGTACGGCCCGGCACGTTATACAGGATCACCGGCAGGTCGGTCGATTCGGCGATCGCCTTGAAGTGGCGATACATGCCTTCCTGCGACGGACGGTTGTAGTACGGGACGACCTGCAGCGACGCATCGGCGCCGACTTCCCTGGCGTGGCGGGTGAGCGCGATCGCTTCCACCGTCGAATTGCCGCCCGTGCCGGCGATGACCGGAATGCGGCCGGCGATGTGGTCGACGGTCAGCTTGATCAGTTCGCAGTGCTCATCCGGGCTCACGGTGGCCGACTCGCCGGTCGTCCCGACGATGCAGATTGCGTCCGTACCTTCCGCCACATGCCAGTCGAGGAGTTGGCGCAGGCTGTCCCTGTCCAGACTTCCATCCTCGAACATCGGTGTGACGATTGCTACTATGCTGCCCTTAATCATAATCAGTGGACCGTGCCGTTAATAAATAAATGTCGATTGTAGCGGATAGCCTGGCGTTATGGTTCATTCCACACCATATAAATGGCGTGGTTACAGGTTGGTTACATATCGAGCCTGATCGTCCCCGGATCGGCCTCCGGCCCCGCCGCACACAGCCTTTGGACGCGCGCCGGACGGGGTGCGTCGATCACGCCATCCTCGTACGCCAGCACCCGCAAGCCGTGGCGCGCGGCGACGTCCAGCAGCTCGCCGGGCGCCAGCAGGAACGCCGGATTCGACGGTTTGCCGAAGCGTTCGTTCCCGAGCGCGAAGGTTTCGTAGACGAGGATCCCGCCCGGCGCCAGCGCGCTCGCCAGGTGCGCGAACAGCGGCCGGTGCAGGTAGTTGGTGACGACGATGCCGGCGAAGCGTCCCGGCGCGAACGGCCATGCCGCGCCCTCTGCTTCCAGGTCGCATTGCAATGTCGTGACGCCGGCCCCTCCCGCCCGCGCGAGCGCCTGCCCGTCGCGGTCGACGGCCAGCACGGGGTGGCCGAGGGACGCCAGGAGGCGCGCGTGGCGCCCGCCGCCGCAGGCCAGATCGAGCACCTCGCCGGATGGCATCCGCGGCGCCCAACGGGCAACCCAGGCCGATGGATTGTCGCCCGCGCCGTGCATCATCACGAGTAGGAGAGACCCATGACTTCGCGCACGTCGCGCATCGTTTCCTGCGCCAGCTTGCGCGCCTTCTCGCAGCCGTCGGCGACGATGGCGCGCACGAGCGACGGGTCGTCGACGTACTGCTGCGCGCGCTCGTGCATCGGCTCCTGCTCGGCCAGCACGGCTTCCACGACGGGCTGCTTGCATTCGAGGCAGCCGATGCCGGCGCTCGTGCAGCCCTTCATCACCCACTCCTTCGTGTTCGGGTCGGAATAGACTTCGTGCAGCTGCCACACGGGGCATCTGAGCGGATCGCCCGCATCGCTCCTGCGCTCGCGCGCGGGGTCGGTGGGCTTCGTGCGGATTTTCTTCGTGACGGATGCCGGATCCTCGCGCAGCGAGATCGAGTTGCCGTAGCTCTTGGACATCTTGCGGCCATCGAGGCCCGGCAGGCGCGACGCTTCCGTCAGCTTCACCTGCGGCTCGACGAGGATGATCTTGCGGCTGCCTTCCAGGTAGCCGAACAGGCGCTCGCGGTCGATGTTCGACAGGCTGCCCGCCTCGTCCAGCATGGCCTGCGCCTGTTCCAGCGCCGCGTCATCGCCTTCCTGCTGGTACGCGGTGCGCAGTTCCGCGTACAGCCTGGCGCGCTTGCTGCCCAGCTTCTTCACGGCTTCCAGCGCCTTCTGCTCGAAGCCCGGCTCCTTGCCGTACAGGTGGTTGAAGCGCCGCGCGATTTCTCGCATCATCTCGATGTGCGGGACCTGGTCCTCGCCGACCGGCACCTGCGTGGCGCGGTAGATCAGCACGTCGGCCGCCTGCAGCAGCGGGTAGCCGAGGAAGCCGTAGGTGGCGAGGTCGCGGTTGGCCAGGTTCTCGATCTGGTCCTTGTACGTCGGCACGCGTTCGAGCCAGCCGAGCGGCGTCGCCATCGACAGCAGCAGATGCAGTTCGGCGTGCTCCGGCACCTTCGACTGGATGAAGATCGTGGCCTGGGCCGGATCGATGCCGGCCGCCAGCCAGTCGATCACCATGTCCCACGTGCTTTTCTCGATGATGGTCGGATCGTCGTAATGCGTGGTCAGCGCGTGCCAGTCGGCCACGAAGAACAGGCAAGGCAGTTCCGACTGCATGCGGATCCAGTTCTTCAGGGCCCCGTGGTAGTGGCCAAGGTGCATCAGCCCGGTGGGGCGCATGCCGGAAACGACGCGGTCGGGGAACATGGCGGTATCAGGTCAGGAGAAAATTCAGGGGATAGACGATCAGGTGCAGCAGCACGTTCGCGATGATGCCAACCCAGTACAGCCAGTAGCCGATCACGTGCAGGAAGATCAGCGCGAGCAGGATGATGAAGCCGTACGGCTCCAGGCGCGCGAACTGGAACGCCGCCTTGTGCGGCAGCAGGCTGAACAGCACCCGGCCGCCATCCATCGACGGGATCGGCAGCAGGTTGAACGCCATCAGCCACAGGTTCGTCTGCACGCCGGCATTGGCCACGAGGTGCGGGAAGCGTTCCTGCACGCCGAAATATTCCAGGAAGATCCCGATCAGGAGCCAGATCAGCGCCATCAGGAAGTTGGCCCCCGGACCGGACAGGGCGACCCACGCCATGTCGCGCTTCGGATGGCGCATCTGGCCGTAGTTGATCGGCAGCGGTTTCGCGTAGCCGAACACGAAGCCCGACATCAGGTACATCACCACCGGAATGACAATGGTGCCGATCGGATCGATGTGGGCCAGCGGATTGAGCGTGGTACGCCCTGCGGCGTGTGCGGTATTGTCTCCGAAGCGTTTTGCGACGAACGCCTGGGCGGCGTCGTGCATCGTCAGTGCAAAGAGGACAGGCAGTGCATACACTGCCAGATTGCGTATGAGTTCATCCATAACCTGCGATTCTATCAGAGCGCGCGGATGCGGCGGCCCCGGCCTACAGGCCGAACGCGGCCGGATCGCCGCGGCCCTCGCGTACGAGCTCGGCGTCAGGACCGGTGAGGTCGACGATGGTGGTGGGTTCGAGCGTGCCGGCGCCGCCGTCGATCACGAGCTCGATCTGCCGGTCGAGACGCTCGCGCACCTCGTCCGGGTCGGACAGCATGTTGTCGTCGCCCGGCAGTTGCAACGTCGTGCCGATCAGCGGTTCGCCCAGTTCTTCCAGCAGCGCCAGCAGGATCGCGTTTTCCGGCACGCGGATGCCGATCGTCTTGCGCGACGGGTGCGACAGCCTGCGCGGGACTTCCTTCGTCGCTTCCAGGATCACCGTGTACGGCCCGGGCGTGACGGCCTTCAGCTGGCGGTACTGCCGGTTGTCGACGCGCGCGTACGTGGCGATCTCGGACAGGTCGCGCACGAGCAGGGTCAGGTGGTGCTTCTCGTCGACGCCGCGGATGCGCCGCACCTTTTCGACGGCCGCCTTGTCGTCGAGGCGGCATACGAGGGCATACGCGGAATCGGTGGGCGCGGCGACGATGCCGCCGCCCTGGATGATCTGCGCGGCCTGGCGAATCAGCCGCGCCTGCGGATTCTGTGGGTGGACCTCGAAATATTGGGTCATCGCGCGGCCCCTGTCTGGCGCAGCGACTGGAGCGCCGCGATGCGTTCTTCCATCGGCGGATGCGACGCGAACAGCGCGCCCCAGCCGCGGCCGTTACCGGAAATGCCCGACGCCGCCATCGACTGCGGCAGCGCGCCCGGGTGCATGCCGGAGAGGCGCGCGAGCGCATGCTGCATCGGCAGCGGGCTGCCCAGCAACTGGGCCGAGCCGGCGTCCGCACGGAATTCGCGCTGGCGCGAGAACCACGCGACGATGATCGACGCGACGATACCGAACAGGATCTCGCACACGAACACCGTGATCGCGTAGCCGAAGCCCGGCCCGCGCTCGTCGCTGCCGCGGCGGAACACGACGTTGTCGACGACGAAGCCGACGACGCGCGCGAGGAACACGACGAACGTGTTCACCACGCCCTGGATCAGCGTGAGCGTGACCATGTCGCCATTGGCCACGTGCGCGATCTCGTGGCCCAGCACGGCCTCGACTTCCTCGCGGTTCATGTTGGCGAGCAGGCCCGTCGACACGGCGACCAATGCGGAATTTTTAAAAGCGCCGGTGGCGAACGCATTCGGCTCGCCGTCGTACACGGCCACTTCCGGCATGGCGATGCCCGCACGCTGCGCGAGGTTGCCGACGGTGCTCATCAGCCACGCCTCGGTGGCATTGCCCGGTTGCTCGATGACGCGGGCGCCGGTGGACATCTTGGCCATCGGCTTGCTCATCAACAGGGACACGATGGAACCGGTAAACCCCACGACGAGCGAGAACACGAGCAGCGCCCCGACATTGATGCCCTGCCCGCCGACGGGACGTCCCACGCCGAGGACGTTCAGCACGATCGACAGCACGAGCACGACGGCGAGGTTGGTGGCGAGGAACAGCAGTATGCGCTTCATGTTGGGAAGGGCCTCCGGCAAAAAACTGTTGGGTGGGCACCCCGTGCCCACGCGTAACGCCAGCGAGGCGCAAACATCCGCGTGGACGGAGGGCCGCCCACCCTACGGTTCAATATCAGTCGGACAAGATAAGGGCGGGATGACGAAATTTCAAGCCCGTTCGCGCGTAAACCGTCGCCCCTGCGAAGGCAGGGGTCCAATTTTGCATGCGTTACGACAGCGCGCACAAATTGGTCCCCGCCGTCGCGGGGACGACGGTTCATAGGCCGCGGGCCTCAGAACCAATCATGCCAAACCGGCGTCACCCCACTGGGCAACGGCGGCAACCGGTCGAACTCGACCCGCGACTCCCCCGGCGCATGGAAATCCGTCCCGCGTGACGCGAGGAAGCCGTAGCGGCGGGCCACCTCGGCATACGTCGCGTACTGGTCCGGCGTATGGCTGCCCGTGACGACCTCGATGGCGTTGCCGCCCAGTTGCTTGAACTCGTCGAACAGCGCGCCCTCGGCCGTCGCGTCGAAGCGGTAGCGGCCGGGGTGCGCGATCACGGGGATGCCGCCGGCCGCGCGGATCCAGCCCATCGCATCGGCCAGCGAGGCCCAGCGGTGCGGCACGTAGCCCGGCTTGCCTTCCGTGAGATAGCGGCGGAACACCTCCGACGTGGTCGAACACTTACCGACCTCGCACAGGTAGCGCGCGAAGTGGGTGCGCGACAGCAGGTCCGGGTTGCCGACGTATTTCAGCGCGCCTTCGTAGGCGTTCGGGATGCCGGCCTGGTCGAGCTGCGCGGCGATCTCGCGCCCGCGCGCGTCGCGCCCGTTGCGCGTGGCGGCCAGGCCCTGCGCGAGGGCCGGATTGTCTTCGTCGACCTGCAGGCCGACGACGTGGATGGTCTCGCCCGCCCATGTCACGGAAATCTCCACGCCGGGCACGAAGCGCATGCCCAATTCCTCCGCTTTCGCGCGCGCGGCCTTGATGCCCTTGATCTCGTCATGATCCGTCAGCGCCCACGCGTCGACACCGCCCTTGCGGGCATACGCGGCCACGGCGGCGGGTGCGAGCACGCCGTCGGAGACGTTGGAGTGGCAGTGGAGATCGACTTTCATGGCAAGGTCCGGACGCGGTATCTGTACGAAGGTACATTGTACGCGGTTCGCATCCGAAGCGAATCGTGGGCTCGGGGAGCCCACCCTACGGCAACCTCATCGTAGGTGGGCACGCCGTGCCCACCACATGTCCGCATTACGTAGACTCTGCCAAAAATTCCTCGATCATGCGCGCCAGCATCTCCGGCTGATCATGGTGCAGCATATGGCCCGCGTCCGGCATCATGCGCGGCGTGACCTTCGCCAACTGGCCGAGCCGGCGGTCGACTTCGTGGCGCGCCTCTTCCTTCGGGCCCATCCAGCGCCACATGTCGGTGTGCTCGGCCTCGATCCACAGCACGGGCGCCGTGATGCGGCGCCAGCAGGCGAGCACCTCTTCCGCCTGGTACAGCAGCGGCCCCGGCATCTTGTGCGCCGGATCGCCCAGGATTTCCCACTCGCCCTGCGCGTTCTGCGCGGCCCAGTGCTGCGCGAGGAAGGCGGCGCGGCCCGCCGGCAGGCGCGGGTTGGTCTTTTGCAGGCGCGCCGCCACATCGATCAGGCTGGCATAGCCACGCATGGCGGGCGGCACTTTGACTTCGTCGAGCCATTTGGCGTAGCGGCCCGGCGCCTGCTCGGGACGCGTGGCCGGCAAGCCGAAACCTTCCAGGTTGATCAGCTTCGCGATGCGTTCCGGCCGCACGCCGGCATACACGCTCACGATGTTGCCGCCCATGCTATGCCCCAGCAGGTTGACGGGCTCGCACGGCGAGTAATGGTCGAGGATCGCTTCGAGGTCGGCGAAGTAGTCGGGGAACCAGTACGTGTCGTTGCCGGAGCGCTCGGTGAGGCCGAAACCGCGCCAGTCGTGGGCGATCACGTGCCAGTCGCCGGCGAGCGCGTCGACGACGAACTGGAACGAGGCCGACATGTCCATCCAGCCGTGCGCCATGAACAGCTTGGGCGCGCCCTCGCGGCCCCAGTGGCGGATGTGGGTGCGCAAGCCGCGGATGGTGAGGAATTCGGAGCGGGACGGTGTCATGGCGTTTCCTGTCTTGGATTAAAAATTAGTACGACCGTTCGCATTATAGGCACGAAGCTTGTTTTCCCGCTGGACGGCCCCATCTGGGCCGCTTAAGTGCGCGACGGCGTAAAATACGGCATCTCAACCTTCCGCGAGCACTCCATGGCGATTTACCAGCTGGGCGATGATGCGCCCGAGATCGATCCGTCGGCGTATGTTGCCGATTCGGCCAACCTGATCGGCAAAGTGACGGTCGAGGCGGATGCCTCGGTGTGGTCCGGCGTGACGATCCGCGGCGACAACGAGCGCATCACCATCGGTGCGGGCAGCAACGTGCAGGAAGGCACGGTGATGCACACGGATATGGGTTTCCCGCTCGTACTCGGCAAGAACGTCACCGTCGGCCACCAGGCGATGCTGCACGGCTGCACCATCGGCGATGGCGCGCTGATCGGCATCCAGGCCGTGGTGCTGAACGGCGCGAAGATCGGCAAGGGCTGCCTCGTGGGCGCCGGCGCCGTGGTCACCGAAGGCAAGGAATTCCCGGACGGTTCGCTGATCCTGGGAGCGCCTGCCAAGGTGGTGCGCACGCTCACGGAAGACGACCTGCTCCGCCTGCAGCGCAGCGCCGAAAGCTATATCGCACGCGGCAAACGCTTCAAGGCGGAGCTCAAGAAAATCGGATAAAGAATGACGACTGATACCAGCAAGGACACCCTCCAGAAATTCATCTTCGACAACGCAGCCGTCCGCGGCGAGCTCGTCGAGATTTCCAACGCGTGGCGCGAGATCCAGTCGCGCCACGTCTACCCGAAGGCGGTGCGCGCCCTGCTGGGCGAAATGGTCGCCGCGGCGGCGCTGCTGTCCGCCAACCTGAAGTTCAACGGCTCGATCGTCATGCAGATCCATGGCGACGGCCTGGTGAAGCTGCTCGTCGTCGAGTGCGACGCGAACCTGCGCATGCGCGCGACCGCCAAGCTGAACGAAGGCGCCGAAGTGCCGGACGACGCGTCCGTCGCCCAGCTGCTGAACCAGCATGGCCGCGGCCGCTTCGTGATCACGCTCGACCCGCAGGACAAGGTCCCGGGCCAGCAGCCGTACCAGGGCGTCGTGCCGCTGGTCGGCGACGACATCGCGACCGTCATCGAGAACTACATGCTGCGCTCGGAGCAGATGGACACCAAGCTGTGGCTGGCGGCCGACGAGCACGTCGCGCGCGGCCTGCTGCTGCAAAAGCTGCCGCGCAATTCCAGCGTCGAAGGCCAGGTCAAGCAGGCCAGCGAGGAAGAAGACCTCGAGACGTGGACCCGCGCCATCATGCTGGGCCAGACGCTCAAGCAGGAAGAATTGCTCACGACCGACGTGGAAACGCTGCTCCGGCGCCTGTTCTGGGAAGAGACGATCCGCGTGTTCGACCCGCTGCATCCGGAATTCCACTGCTCGTGCTCGCGCGAAAAAGTGGGCAATATGCTCAAGATGCTCGGCAAGGAAGAAGTCGAATCCGCCCTGCATGACCTGGGCGAACTGGGCATCAACTGCGACTTCTGCGGCAAGCATTACGGCTTCGACGCCGTCGACTGCGCCCAGTTGTTCGCCAGCGAGACGACGGCCGACGCGGTGGCGCCCGCCTCCAGCATCAAGCACTGATCGCACGGGGTCGCCATTGGCGTCCCCTATCGTTTTGATTGATAATATAAACTGTAGCTATTGGCGGTTCCTGTTAAGCTGTCATCAATGACACTGAAACAGGAGAACACCATGAGCAACATCAATATCGGCATCAGTACGGAAGACCGCGCCAACATCGCCAACGCCCTGTCGCGCGTCCTCGCCGACAGCTACATGCTGTACCTGAAGACCCACAACTTCCACTGGAACGTGACGGGTCCGATGTTCCAGACGCTGCACATCATGTTCATGGAACAGTACACGGAACTGTGGAACGCGCTGGACAACATCGCCGAACGCATCCGCGCCCTGGGCCATTTCGCGCCGGGCACCTATGCCCGCTTCGTGGAACTGTCGTCGATCAAGGAAGAAGCCGGCGTGCCGAACGCGCAGGAAATGATCCGCCAGCTCGTCGACGGCCAGGAGGCGCTGATCCGCACCGTGCGCGAAGCGTTCAAGATCGCCGACGACGCCGGCGACCAGCCGAGCGCCGGCATGCTCAGCGACCGTATGGAAATCCATGAAAAGAATGCGTGGATGCTGCGCTCCTTCCTCGAGAACGGCCAGGGTGCCTGATCCCTCCTCTTCCGCCGCAGACGACCTGTCCCGACAGGTCGATGCGGCATCCTCTTTATTGCTGATCGGAAGTTAACCGCCAACCCTGTCGGAATTCCCTGATTGCAGATGACCGGCACGGTCAACTTGCGTTACATCAATTGGCGTAAATCAACGCTGCGTTTCAATGGCCTCCAGTGTACGAACCCGTGCACTTAATACCGGGAATGTGTCGCTATTTCGCGTCCCGTTTTGCAAATTTTGGAGAACCGGATGAAATCAGTACGTGCCAATGATGCAGCTTGCCTCGCCAACACAGCCACAGTCCAGGGCGCGGCCGCGCTCCGCAAAGTCATCGCCCGCTACCCCATCGCCACGATCGGCTCGCGCACGCGCGGCGGGGGCGAAGTCGTTCTCGCGGCGCAGGGCGAGCCCGCGGATGATTTCCGCATCGCCTGCGTCGGCGACCGGGTGCGCTACCCGGACGGCAGCGAGAGCGTGATCGTGTCGGGCGCCGGGCATGCATCGACGTATGCGAACCGGCCCATCGCCCTCGTGGGCAGCCATATCGCGAACGGCGACCGTATCGTCGCGCGCGCACAGAGCATCGGCGAGATCGTCGTCATGGAAGGTGAACCGATTGCCGGGCTGCTGGAGCCGGGCTATGCGCCGCCGTCCGGCGTCGGGGCCGGGGCCTGACGGGTGGCCCGTCGGCGTGCGCGGCTGCATTCAGTAGCGGCAGCGAACGCCGGCGGGCGCGTAGGTGGGCGGCCCACCGCCCACGCGGAACGCCGGCACGCCGCGAAGATTCGCGCGGGCACGGGGTGCCCGCCCTACGGGCTGATGACATGTCGTAGGGTGGGCGGTCCTCCGCCCACGCGGTGATACGTAACGGCTGCGTGTCCGTGCACGGGCCGGATGACGCTGACTTAGTTCAGCGCCCCGTCCGCCGGACGGTGCAGGTCGATGACCTTCATGATCGCCAGCAGGCTATCGAGGCCCATCTCGCCGCGATTCATCGCGGCGGCGAGCGGCTCGCGCGGCAGGCCGGCCGCGGCGGCCAGCGGTACGAGGCCCGGGGAGCGCGCGACGAGTTTCAGCGCCTGCGTCATGGTGTCGGGATCGCCGGCATCGAACGCGGCGGCGAGATAGCCCGCGACGGCGTCGAGCGTGTCGAGCGCCGGCGGGGAAGAATCCGTGGAGGTCATGGCGCGCCCTTCTTGACCTTCGGCGGCGGCGGCGGCGGCGGTTCCGTCATCATGACGGCCGGCTTCTCGTCCTTGCGCAACACCTGCACGAAGATTTCATTCGATTTGATCATGCCCAGTTCGTAGCGCGCGCGTTCCTCGACGGCGCCGAGGCCATCCTTCAGGTCGTGCACTTCCGATTCCAGCTTGGCGTTGCGGGCTTTCAGCTGCTCGGTCTTGGCGCGGGACGCCGCCACCTGGGATTCCAGGTCGGCCACGGTGAGCCAGCCGCCCTTCCCCAACCACAGGGGATACTGGATCAGCAGCAACAGGGCTGCCAGGGCGAGGGTGATGAGACGCATGGATGAATACGGCTGGGCGGAATGACAACGCGGGCCCGAACAACGGGCCCGCGTCCATCACAGCATTACTTCAGGTTATAGAAAGCATCGCGACCCGGGTAGCTGGCGATGTCGCCCAGGTCTTCCTCGATACGCAGCAGCTGGTTGTACTTGGCCATGCGGTCCGAACGCGACAGCGAGCCCGTCTTGATCTGCAGGGCGTTCATGCCGACGGCGATGTCGGCGATGGTCGAGTCCTCGGTCTCGCCCGAACGGTGCGAGATCACGGCCGTGTAGCCGGCGCGCTTGGCCATCTCGATGGCGGCGAAGGTTTCGGTCAGGGTGCCGATCTGGTTGATCTTGATCAGGATCGAGTTGCCGACGCCCTTCTGGATGCCTTCTTTCAGGATCTTGGTGTTGGTGACGAACAGGTCGTCGCCCACCAGTTGCACCTTCTTGCCCAGGGCGGCGGTCAGCGTTGCCCAGCCTTCCCAGTCGCCTTCGGCCATGGCGTCCTCGATCGAGATGATCGGGTACTTGTCGCACCAGGTGGCCAGCATGTTGGTGAAGTCCTGGGCCGTCAGCTGCAGGCCGCCTTCGCCTTCCAGCACGTACTTGCCATCCTTGTAGAACTCGCTGGCGGCGCAGTCCAGGCCGATCGCGATGTCCTGGCCGGCCACGTAGCCCGCCTGCTCGATGGCTTGCATGATCAGCTTGATGGCTTCTTCATGGTTCGCGACGGACGGGGCGAAACCGCCTTCGTCGCCGACGGCCGTGTTCAGGCCCTTGCTGTGCAGGATCTTCTTCAGGGTGTGGAACACCTCGGCGCCGTAGCGCACGGCTTCCTTGAACGACGGGGCGCCGACCGGGATGATCATGAATTCCTGGATGTCCAGGTTGTTGTCGGCGTGCGCGCCGCCGTTGATGACGTTCATCATCGGCACCGGCATCTGCATCGCGCCCGAACCGCCGAAGTAGCGGTACAGCGGCAGGCCGGATTCTTCAGCGGCGGCCTTGGCGACGGCCATGGAGACGGCCAGCATCGCGTTCGCGCCCAGGCGGCTCTTGTTCTCGGTGCCGTCCAGGTCGATCAGGGTGCGGTCCAGGAACGCCTGTTCGTTGGCGTCCAGGCCCATGATGGCTTCGCTGATCTCAGTGTTGATGTTCTCGCAGGCCTGCAGCACGCCCTTGCCGAAGTAGCGCTTCGGGTCGCCGTCGCGCAGCTCGATGGCTTCGCGCGAACCGGTCGAGGCGCCCGAGGGCACGGCGGCGCGGCCCATCACGCCAGATTCCAGCAGAACATCGCACTCGACGGTCGGATTGCCGCGCGAGTCGATGATTTCGCGGCCGATGATATCAACGATAGCACTCATGGTAATTCAATCTCCAGAAAGTAAAAAAAGCCAAAGCGCGGAACAGGCACACCGAGCCGCATGGTGGACCTGCCGTCGTTCCCGCGTAGGCGGGAACCCAATTTCTCATGCGCTATCGCAGCGCCGGCAAAATTAGGCCCCCGCCTGCGCGGGGGCGACGTACTTGTCATACTTGTGATTCAGCCGAACGCAGGACCCCTTGGTACACTCGAGCCCCGCCTTCGTTTATTCAGTCGGGGTCAGAGCCCACCCGTGTGATTCGGGCTCCGACCCCGATCATCAAGAAAAATCGGACTCGATAAATCCAGCCTTCTTGACGATGCGGTCGATATCGACCAGTGTGGTCAGCAAATCCTTCATGCGGGCGAGCGGCACGGCGTTCGGGCCGTCCGACAGCGCACACGCCGGATTGGGGTGGGTTTCCATGAACAGGCCCGACACGCCCGCGGCGACCGCGGCGCGCGCCAGCACGGGCACGTGCTCGCGCTGGCCGCCGGACGACGTCCCCTGCCCGCCCGGCAGCTGCACCGAGTGGGTGGCGTCGAACACGATCGGGCAGTTCGACTCGCGCATGATGGCGAGCGAACGCATGTCGGACACCAGGTTGTTGTAGCCGAACGAGACGCCGCGCTCGCACGCCATGAACTGGTCGGGCAGGCCCGCTTCCGCAGCCGCGGCGCGTGCCTTGTCGATCACGTTCTTCATGTCGCCCGGGGCCAGGAACTGGCCCTTCTTGATGTTCACGGGCTTGCCGGAACGGGCGCAGGCGTTGATGAAGTCGGTCTGGCGGCACAGGAAGGCCGGCGTCTGCAGCACGTCGACGACGCTCGCGACGACCGGGATCTCTTCCTCGGTGTGCACGTCGGTCAGGACGGGCACGCCGATTTCCTTGCGCACGTCGGCCAGGATCTCCAGGCCTTTTTCCATGCCGGGACCGCGGAACGACTTGCCGGACGAACGGTTCGCCTTGTCGAACGACGATTTATAGATGAACGGGATGCCCAGCGCCGAGGTGATTTCCTTCAGCTGGCCGGCGACGTCCATGGCCATCTGGCGCGATTCGATCACGCAGGTGCCGGCGATGAGGAAGAGCGGCTGGTCGAGGCCGACGTCGAATCCGCACAGTTTCATGCTGCATCTCCTTGCAGGGCTGCAGACGTATTTGCCGCCTGCGGGTTGGCGTTGGCGGCCTGGTGGGCCAGCGCGGCCTGGATGAACGACGAGAACAGCGGGTGGCCGTTACGCGGCGTCGACTTGAACTCGGGGTGGAACTGCACGCCCATATACCACGGGTGCACGCTGCGCGGCAGTTCCATGATCTCGCACAAGTCTTCGTTCGGCGTGCGCGCCGCGACGACGAGGCCCGCGGCTTCGACCTTCGGCAGGTAGTAATTGTTCGCTTCGTAGCGGTGGCGATGGCGCTCGGTCACGACGTTGCCGTAGATCTCGGCGGCCAGCGTGCCCGGGTTCACGGCGCAGGTCTGCGCACCCAGGCGCATGGTGCCGCCCAGGTCGGAATTGCTGTCGCGCTTCTCGACCTTGCCGTCGTGGTTCTGCCACTCGTTGATCAGGGCGACGACCGGCTGGTCGGTCTCCGGATCGAATTCCGTCGAGTTGGCGTTCGGCAGGCCCGCCATGTGACGCGCGTATTCGATCAGCGCGACCTGCATGCCCAGGCAGATGCCGAGGTACGGGATCTGGTTTTCGCGGGCATAGCGGGCGGCCATGATCTTGCCTTCCACGCCGCGCTTGCCGAAGCCGCCCGGGACGAGGATGGCGTCGTACTTGGCCAGGTTGGCGCAGCCCGTCGACTCGACCTCTTCCGAATCGATGTATTCGATGTTGACGCGGCTTTCCGTGTGGATGCCGGCGTGGCGCAGCGCTTCCGTCAGCGATTTATAGGACTCGATCAGGTCGACGTACTTGCCGACCATGCCGATCGTGACTTCGTGCTTCGGGTTTTCCAGCGTGTGGATCAGCTTCGTCCACATCGACAGGTCGGCCGGCGGCGCATCGATGCCGAGGGCTTCGAGGATGATGTCGTCCAGGCCCTGGTCGTGCAGCACCTGCGGCACTTTATAGATCGTGTCGACGTCCCACACGGAGATGACGGCCTGCTCTTCGACGTTGGCGAACAGCGAGATCTTGGCGCGCTCGTCGTCCGGGATGCGGCGGTCGGCGCGGCACAGCAGCGCGTTCGGCGAAATGCCGATCTCGCGCAGCTTCTGCACCGAGTGCTGCGTGGGCTTGGTCTTCAGTTCGCCGGCGGACGAGATGTACGGCACCAGCGTGAGGTGCACGAACGCGGCGCCCTTGCGGCCCTGGCGCAGCGACAGCTGGCGCGCGGCTTCGAGGAACGGCAGCGATTCGATGTCGCCGACGGTGCCGCCGATCTCGACGAGCGCGACGTCGACGCCTTCGGCGCCGCGGCGGACGTAGTCCTGGATCTCATTGGTGATATGCGGGATCACCTGCACGGTCTTGCCGAGGTACTCGCCGCGGCGTTCCTTGCGGATCACCGATTCGTAGATCTGGCCGGTCGTGAAGTTGTTCACCTTCTTCATCCGCGTGCTGATGAAGCGCTCGTAGTGGCCCAGGTCCAGGTCGGTCTCGGCGCCGTCGTCGGTGACGAACACTTCGCCGTGCTGGGTGGGGCTCATCGTGCCCGGGTCCACGTTGATGTACGGGTCGAGCTTGAGCATGGTGACTTTGAGACCGCGCGATTCGAGGATCGCGGCGAGGGAGGCGGCCGCGATTCCCTTACCCAGGGAAGACACGACGCCGCCAGTGACGAATACGAATTTGGTCATTGTGCAGAAGGTGCCGAACGGCACGCGCGGGAAATAGAAATTATACCTTAAACCTGCAAATACTTCCTCATTCCATCTTGACAACATATCCCATTGCCAACGGTGGGGAACTGTGGCTACACTGATTGCCATGCACGCACCCGACGACAGCCCTTTCGATCAGCAGACTTCGCATGGCCTGTCGTTTTCCGGCAGCGGCGCCGAATACTTCCGCATCTGGATCGTCAATCTGGTGCTGACGGTTGCCACGCTGGGCATCTACTCGGCCTGGGCCAAGACCCGCCGGCTGCAGTATTTTTACCGGAACACCCAGCTCGCCGGCGCCAGCTTCGACTTCCGCGGCGACCCGAAAGCGATCCTGCGCGGACGCATCCTCGCCGTGGCGCTGCTGGCCACCTATCACTACGCGTTCGGCTTTTCGCTCAAGGTGGGCGTCGTCACCGTCGCGCTGCTGCTGGCCGGCCTGCCCTTCATGATGCGTTCGGCGCTGCGCTTCCGCCTGTCGAACACGGTCTACCGCGGCCTGCCGTTCGGCTTCGCGGGCGGCATCAAGGAAGCCTATATCGTGTACCTCGTGCCGGTGGCGATCTTCGTGCTGCCCGGCGCCCTCGTCGCGCTGATGCCCAGGAGTCCGCTCGTCGGCACCATCTTCCTGCTGTACCTGTGCTGGCCGCTGATGCATGGCGCGATGAAGACTTACCAGCACAAGCACCTGATGGCGGGCGACCAGCCCGCCACGTTCGGGCTCGGCACGGCGGACCTGGCCAAGCCGTACGTGCGCGCGTTCCTGATCGGCCTCGGCGTGATGGTGGTCGTCGGCCTGGCCATCGGCCTCTCGGTGTACCTGGCGCGCGGGCAGAAGCCGACGGCGTTCATCTCGTTCATCCCGGCCATCCTCGCCATCGTGCTCGCCTATCTTTACATGCTGCTGATGGGGCCCTACATCATGGTCCGCATGAACAACCTGGCGTGGTCGGCAACGGCCTTCCCCGGCGTGCGCATCACGTGCGCGATGCGGGTCTGGCCCTACCTGCGCCTGCAGACGGTGAACGTGCTGCTGACCCTGCTGACCCTCGGCCTGTTCCGTCCGTTCGCCGTTGTGCGCACGTGGAAATATCGTGTGGCCCACGTGACCGTGGACGCGCCGGACGGCTTCGAGCAGGCCGTGCTGGCCGCGCGGCGCCCGCCTGCCGCCGCGGCCGGCGACGGCATCGCCGACTTCCTCGGCGTCGACCTGTCGTGGTAAGGAGCCCGGCATGATCGCCGCCCACTTCTTCGATGGCCACGACGCCCGGCTGCAACCGGTCGACCTGGACGTGCGCAATGACCACCTGCATGTCGATGCGCCGGGGTTCGCGCGCAGCTATGCGTTGGCGGACGTCGCGCTGGCCGAACCGTTCGGGCAGGCGCCGCTGATGCTGCGCCTGGGCGACGCCACCTGCGAGGTGCCGTTCGGCCCGGGACGGCAGGCGCTGCTGGCCGCGCTCGGCTACCGCAGGAGCGCCGTCGAACGCTGGCAGGCGCGCTGGCCCGCCGCCCTGTTCTCGCTCGTCCTGCTGCTGGCGCTGCTCGGCGCCGGCTTCGTCTGGGGTGTGCCGGCCGCCGCCGAATTCGTCGCCGCGCGCCTGCCGGCCTCGGTCGACACGAAGCTCGGCCAGGCCGCGCTGGCCGGCCTGGAAGCGCAGGAGATGCTGGCGCCGTCGCGCCTCTCCGACGAGCGCATTGCCGACGTGATGGCCGTGCTGCCGCGTGCGCTCCCGGCGCATCCGCGCGTGCCCGTGCGCCTGCTCGTGCGCGCGTCCGACGCGTTGGGCGCCAACGCCCTGGCGCTGCCGGACGGGACGATCATCGTGACCGACAAGATGGTGCGCCTCGCGCTGAACGGGCGCAACGAACTCGACGACGTCGGCCAGGCCGAACTGCTGGGCGTCATCGGCCACGAAGTGGGCCATATCGAACAGCGCCACGCCACCCGCGCGATGACGGGGTCGTCGCTGACGGCCGCCTTGTCGGCCACGCTGTTCGGCGACTTCAGCGCCGTCGCCGCCGGCCTGCCCGCCGTACTGACGCAGATGCAGTATTCGCGGGCGATGGAGCTGGAGGCCGACGATTACGCTGTCCAGGTCCTGCGCCGCAACGGCCAGGAACCGGACGAGCTCGCCGATATGCTGGAGGCGCTTGAACAGTCCCATCCGGGGGAGGACAAGGTCCCGCGCTGGATGCGGCGTTCGATGGCCTATCTGTCGACCCACCCCGACACCGCCGAGCGCATCGCGCGCCTGCGCAAGGCGAGTGAATAAAGCATGTTGTCATTCTCGTTACAGCAGTTAACCGACATGCATGAAGCTGTCACCTGACGGCAACATTATGGTGCTCATGTGCCCACTTTTGGAGCACTGCGTTCCATAAGGCAACATAAATTTTCTTCCTGTACGTAGAATCGAGCCGGGAACCGGTTGTTACCGCATTCCACATAACAATCACGCTTGAACCAAGGAAGAATCATATGGCCTTTCTCGCCAACATGAATATCGCGAAACGTCTCGGCGTGGGCTTCGCCCTCGTGCTGGGGCTGACCCTCGTCATCGCGGCCGCCGCCGTCTGGCGCCTGAACACGATCGCCGACGCCACGCGCGCGATGATGGCCGTCCCGCTGGCGAAGGAACGCATGATGGAGGAATGGCACATGCAGACGTTCGCCGCCGTGCGCCGCACGGCCGCCATCGTCAAGAGCTCCGACCCCAGCCTTGTCGAATTCTTCAAGGCCGACGGCGTCAAGACCGCCTCGCGCTCGACCGAGCTGCTGAAGCAGATCGAAGCGCTGCTCGACAGCGATGAGGAACGCGCGCTGTTCGCCCGCATCACCGAACTGCGCAAGGCCTACACGTCGTCCAAGGAACGCGCCATCAAGGCCAAGGCCGACGGCGACGCCGCGGCGGCCGACCGCATCCTGAACCAGGAATACATGCCGACGTCGGAAGCGTACGAAGGCAAGCAGGCCGAACTCGTCAAGATGCAGCAGAGCCGCATCGACGCCGTCGCGAAAGACATCGACGACGCCAGCCGCAACAGCGCGCGCATGATCATGGTGGTGGCCGGCGTCGCCGTGCTGTTCGGCGCGGCCTGCGCGTGGGTGCTGGCCAATGCCATCGTCCGCCCGATCCGCCGGGCCGTGGACGTGGCCGAGAAGGTGGCCGGCGGCGACCTCACCCAGCACATCGACGCGAGCGGCACGTGCGAGACGGGCGCCCTGCTGCGCGCGCTGCGCCACATGAACGACAGCCTGGTGGGCATCGTCAGCCAGGTGCGCAGCGGCACCGATACCATCGCCACCGCGTCGGCGGAAATCTCGGCCGGCAATATGGATCTGTCGTCGCGCACCGAACAACAAGCCGGCTCGCTCGGCACCACGGCCAGCACGGTCGAGGAACTGACGGGCACCGTGCGCCAGAACGCGGACAACGCGCGCCAGGCGAGCCAGCTGTCGATCGCCGCGTCGGAAATCGC
>JBJMVU010000285.1:0-11687 GCA_045810485.1 Massilia sp.
AAATTGGGTCCCCGCCAAGACGGACGGCCAGTCCGGGGACGACGTTCATCAGCCAACGAAGTTATTCAAGCGTGCACGGCCCGCTTGTTCGAACCCGAATACGCCCACCCCAGCATGATCAGCCCCGCCACGATCATCGGCAGCGACAACACCTGTCCCGACGTGATCGGCAATCCCATCACATGCGTCTCCCAATCGGGCACGCGGAAATACTCGGTGAAGAAACGCGCGCAGCCGTACAGCAGCGTGTAGAGCGCACCCACCGCGAGGCGCGGCCGCGGCTTGCGCGCGAACAGCCACATGATCACGAAGACGAGCACGCCGTCGACGAGCATCTGGTACAGCGGCGACGGATGGCGCAGGCCTTCCACGCCGGGCCACAGCATCGCCCACGGCAGGTTCGGATCGGCCAGGCGGCCCGGCAGTTCCGCGTTGATGAAATTACCGAGGCGCCCGCAGGCATAGCCGATGGGGACCATCGGCGCGATGAAATCGTACACGTCGAGCAGGTTGCGGCCACGCTTCCTGGCCCACAGCGCCATCGCGATCAGCACGCCGATAAAGCCGCCGTGGTACGACATGCCGCCGTGCCACGTCATGAGGATCTCGGCCGGGTGCGAGAAATAATAGTCCGGGCGGTAGAACAGCACTTCGCCGAGGCGGCCGCCGATCACCACGCCCAGCATCCCGTAGAACAGCATGTCGTCGAGGTCGGTGTTGGTCCAGCCCTGCGCCTGCACGTGGGCCTGCGTCTTGATGCGGAGGCGGCCCAGCATGATGAACAGGGCGAAGGCGAGCACGTACATGATCCCGTACCAGTGGATGTCGACGGGGCCGATGCTGAAAGCGACCGGATTCGGTTGCGGATGAACGAGCATATCTAAATTGTCCTCAGTAGTTCCAGGAAACCCTTGAGCACCGGCGAAGGATTATCGCGGCGCCATGCGATGCCGGTCTCGACCAGCGGGGTCGAGTCGGCAAGGGCACGGTATTCTACGCCCGGCCGCATCAGGTTCGCCACGGATTGTGGCACAAGTGCCAACCCCATGCCCGCCGATACCAGACTCACGATCGTTTGCATCTGGATCGCCTGCTGGCCGATGGCCGGTGTGATGCCCGCTTCGCGGAAGCACGACAGGATCGCGTCGTGCAAGGCGGGCGAGATCTCGCGCGGGAAAATAATCAATGGCAGCGCGGGCAGGTGGCGCAGCGCGACCGGTCCCTTCTTGCGCAGCAGGCCGACGGGCGCGCACAGGATCAGCGGCTCGTCCAGCACCTTCATGTAGTCGAGCCCGGCGCGCGCGCGGTCGGGCAGCGGGGGAATCAGGAGGCCGGCGTCGATGCGGCCGCGCAGCAGGTCGTCGACCTGCACGTCCGACGTCGCTTCCTGCAGCACGAGCTGCACGCCCGGATACCGTTCGCTGTAGCGGCGCAGGAAAGGCGGCAGCACGCTGTAGTCGGCCGACGTGATGAAGGCGAGCGCCAGCCGTCCCGCTTCGCCGCTGGCCGCGCGCCGCGCCAGGTCGGGCAGCAGGGCGGCTTCGGAGAGGATGCGGCGCGCCTCGGGCAGCAGCGCGCTGCCGGCCGGCGTCAGCGCGACCGTGCGGCGGTTGCGCAGGAACAGCGCGGTGCCGAGGCCAGCTTCCAGCGCGGCGATCGCCTGCGACAGCGGCGGCTGTGTCATGTGCAGGCGCACGGCGGCGCGGCCGAAGTGCAATTCCTCGGCCACGGTGACGAAGTAGCGCAGCTGGCGCAGTTCCAGGTTCATCGTATGAGTGGTGTATCTGTGATTCGCGCAGCATATCAGAAGCACGCGTGACCGCCCATTTGACGCGGACCGGTCCGCGCGGCATGCTGGAAAAATCGTCCCATCAGGAGCCGACCATGTCCGACCAGCCCCGCTACAACCGCCGTTCCCGCCATGTGACCGAAGGCGTGGCCCGCAGCCCGAACCGCTCGATGTATTACGCGATGGGCTACCGCAAGGAGGATTTCGACAAGCCGATGATCGGCGTCGCCAACGGCCATTCCACGATCACGCCCTGTAACTCCGGCTTGCAGAAGCTGGCCGACATCGCCATCGCCACCGTCCGCGATGCGGGCGCCAATCCGCAGGTGTTCGGCACGCCGACCATTTCCGACGGCATGTCGATGGGGACGGAGGGCATGAAGTTCTCGCTGATCTCGCGCGAGGTGATCGCCGACTGCATCGAGACGTGCGTGAACGGGCAGTGGATGGATGGCGTCGTCGTGATCGGCGGCTGCGACAAGAACATGCCGGGCGGGATGATCGCGCTGGCGCGCACGAACGTCCCCGGCATCTACGTCTACGGCGGCACGATCAGGCCGGGACACTGGAAGGGCAAGGACCTGACGATCGTCTCGGCCTTCGAAGCCGTCGGCGAATTCACGGCGGGGCGCATGAGCCAGGAGGATTTCGACGGCATCGAGCGCAACGCCTGTCCGTCGTCCGGGTCGTGCGGCGGCATGTACACGGCGAACACGATGTCGTCGTCGTTCGAGGCGCTCGGGATGTCGCTGCTGTACTCGTCGACGATGGCCAATCCGGACGACGAAAAAGTCGGCTCCGCGGCGGAATCGGCGCGCGTGCTCGTGGAAGCGGTCAAGCGCGACCTGAAGCCGCGCGACATCATCACGCGCGAGTCGATCGAGAACGCGGTCGCGCTGATCATGGCCACCGGAGGCTCGACGAACGCCGTGCTGCACTACCTCGCCATCGCGCACGCGGCCGAGGTGGAATGGACGATCGACGATTTCGAGCGGGTGCGCCGCAAGGTCCCCGTGATCTGCAACCTGAAGCCGTCGGGCGAATACGTCGCGACGGACCTGCACCAGGCGGGCGGCATCCCGCAGGTGATGAAACTGCTGCTGGACGCGGGCCTGCTGCACGGCGACTGCATCACCATCACGGGCCGCACGCTGGCCGAGGAACTGGCCGACGTGCCCTCGGTGCCACCGGAAGGCCAGGACGTCATCCGGCCGCTGGACCGGGCGCTGTACGACGAAGGCCACCTGGCGATCCTGAAAGGGAACCTGTCGCCGGAAGGCTGCGTGGCCAAGATCTCGGGCCTGAAAAATCCCGTGATCACGGGGCCGGCGCGCGTGTTCGACGACGAGTACAGCGCAATGGACACGATCCTCGCGAACCGGATCAACCCGGGCGACGTGCTGGTGCTGCGCTACCTGGGCCCGCGCGGCGGCCCCGGCATGCCGGAGATGCTGGCGCCGACGGCGGCGTTGATCGGCAAGGGTCTCGGCGAATCGGTGGGGCTGATCACGGACGGCCGATTCTCGGGCGGTACCTGGGGCATGGTCGTGGGCCACGTCACGCCGGAAGCGTTCGAGGGCGGCACGATCGCGCTCGTGCAGGAAGGGGATTCGATCACGATCGACGCGCACCGGCAACTGATCCAGCTGAACGTGCCGGACGACGAGATCGCCCGCCGGCGCGCGGCGTGGGTACGGCCGGCGCCGCGCTATACGCGTGGGGTGCTGGCCAGGTTCGCGGCGATCGCGCAGCCGGCGAGCAAGGGGGCCGTCACCTGCTGAGTTCGCGGAACGTCATTCCCGCGAAAGCGGGAACAGCCCACTGGGCTGTTCCCTCCATGCTGAACCGTATAACTCGGCAAGGTCAACCTTGACGCACCTCGTCCGACTTCGATACTTCAGTATGGGCTCCCGCCTGCGCGGGAGCGACGGTAGATATTCATACGCGGACCGAACATGCCCTATACGCCACATGGCCTGTTCGGCAATAAAGCGCGCGTGCTAATCTGCCGGGCGCCAGGTTGCGCTTATTTGCGCTTGTTGAAGCTCTGCTTCACGCGTTCCTTGCGCCGCTTCTCGTCGAGGTCGTGGGCCTTGCGCTTGTCGAGGCCCAGCATCTTTTCGATGAACTCGAACCAGATGAAGCCGACGACCATCAGGCCGACGATCCACCACCAGGACAGTTCGGCGAAGCGCCAGACCTCGAAGAAACGCAGGACGGCGAGGACGAGGATCAGGAGGATCAGGGGCATAACGGAATTCCTTTCAAGCGGCTATGGTACAACAGTGCTGCCGTTAAGCAACGGAATACTGTCATCCGGTCAACGACTATCTGTATCATCCGTTACTGAATATGTCCATGCCGCTTTTGCGCCGGAAACCCGATAGAATTCGAATTAAAGAAATACCCCTAACTGGAGAGAGTCGATGAAACGTACCGTGATGTTGTTTGCTGCAGTCTCTGCCCTGGCTTCGACCGGCGCCTTCGCGCAGGACGCGGCCGCGCTGGCAAAGGCCAAGAATTGCATGGCTTGCCACTCCGTGCAAACCAAGCTGGTCGGCCCGGCCTACAAGGACGTCGCCGCCAAATACGCAGGCCAGAAAGATGCCGAAGGCAAGCTGGTTGCCAAGGTCATGAAGGGTGGTTCGGGTGTCTGGGGTCCGGTCCCGATGCCGGCCAATCCGCAAGTCAGCGAAGCGGAAGCGCACACGCTGGTCAAGTGGGTCCTGGCGCAGAAATAATCCCCGGTAGGGTGGGCATTTGAGGCCGGGGGGATTGATGCCGGGGGCATCAATCCAATGAAACGTGCCCACGCGTGACGTCCGCGTCATGTTGACATCCGCGCGGCCACAGGGTGCCCCCCACGTGCCAAAAAGCGCGCCATGCAAAAGCAGGCGCGCTTTTTTATTGGAATCAGCGGATCACGTCCAGCTTGGTCCGCTTGCCGCCCTTGTAGGTGAACAGCGTCAGCGCGCCATCCTTGATGTCGCCGTTCGCATCGAACTGGATCGTGCCGGTCACGCCCTCGTACTTGATGTTCTTGAGGACGGGCAGGTATTTGGCGGGATCGGCCGATTTCGCGTTCTGCATCGCCGTCGCCATCACCATCACGGAATCGTAGACGTACGGCGCGTACAGCTGCACGTCCATATTGAACTTCTTCTTGTAGCGGGCGCGGAAGTCTTCCATGACTTTTTCCTGCGGCCCCTTCACGCCGCCCGCTTCCGCACAGTAGACCTTGCCTTCGCCGAGACCGTCGCCGGCCAGGCGGCCCAGCGCGTCCGTGCACATGCCGTCGCCGCCCATGAACACGGCCTGGATGCCCAGCGCCTTCATCTGCTTGAGCATCGGGCCCGCGACGGAGTCCATGCCGCCGAAGAAGATCAGGTCCGGCTTCTTCGCCTTGATCGAGGTGAGGATCGCCGTGTAGTCGGTGGCCGTGGCGCTCGTGAATTCGCGGCCGACGACCTTGATGCCCGGCTTTTTCAGACCCTTCGCGAATTCGTCGGCCACGCCCTGGCCGTACGTCGTGCGGTCGTCGATGATGGCGATGTTTTTCGCGTGCAGCGTGTCGATCGCATACTTGCTCAGCGTGCTGCCCAGCTTCGCATCGCTGGCGACGACGCGGAACGCGCCCGGGAAGCGCTGGCGCGTGTAGACGGGGGCCGTCGTGGCGGGCGAGATCTGCACGATGCCGGCGTCGTTGTAGATCTTCGACGCGGGCACGGTGGTGCCGGAATTCAGGTGGCCGATCACGCCGTTGACCTTGGCGTCGACGAGCTTTTGCGCCACCGCCGTGCCCTGCTTGGGATCGGCGCCGTCGTCCTCGGAGATCAGCTGCAGCGTGGCCTTCTGGCCGTTCAGCGTGAAGCCCTTCGCGTTGAGTTCGTCGATCGCCATGCGCGCGGCGTTCTCGTTGTCCTTGCCGAGGTGGGCACTGGGGCCGGAGATCGGCGCCACGTGGCCGATCTTGACGACCTGTTGCGCGCCGGCCGTACCCGCGAAGGCGAGGGCGATGGCGAAGGGGATGAGTTTCGTAGTGACCTGCATGTTCTCTCCAGGAAGGGTGTTATGTCCGCAGGCCAAAGTTACCCTAATTTACGGTTGGCGCAAAGCCTTCCGTCGGAGAGGCGCTCAGTCGCGCGACCGCAGATGCGTGAGTTCCTGCGCGACGGCGCGCGCGACGACCTGCTCGACCGTCACCTGCAGCCCGTCGCGCAATTCGGTCGCGAGCCGCGTCACCACGTGGTCCAGCACAGGCGCCATGCTGCTGCGGACCTGGTCTTCCAGCACCAGTTCGACGCGGTCCTGCAACCGGTCGAGCACGCGCGCGACGAGGCGCTCCTCGAGGGCGCGCCAGGCGTCGTCGTCGAGTTCGCGCGGCGCGGGCTGCTCGGGTGCGGCAGATGTATCGTCGGCCGGCGCGGGCGCGCTTTCGGGCTCAACCTCGGCCACGACCTCGGTCAGGACGGGGATGCTTTCATCGTTGAAGGGAATATCGCTCATGATTGCCCCGCCACGAAGTGGGTCAACGGGTAGGCCTGCTTCTTGTAGGCGACGTAGCGCGCGCGGCCGGCGGCGGCGTCTTCCTCGTCCGTCGAAATGATCTCGAATACGCGCGCGAACTGCTCGAAGCCGGCGGGCGTGCGGCGTGTCAGGTTCACGAGCATGTCGCGGTGCGGCAGCTCGATGCTTTCGTCGGTCGTGACGATCACCGGCGTCTCCGGCGCGAGCGGATCGCCCGCCATCACGTGCGGGATGAAGTCGGTGCCGGACAGCGTCCACAGCGCCTCGTTCAGGGCTTCCGCCTGCGCCGGGCTGTCGGCCAGCAGGACGAGCTTCGCGTGCGCCGCGTACGCCTTGCGCGCGAGGCGGCAGACGTAGCTGAGCTTGTCGGGGATATTGGTGTGGAAGTCGATCCGGGTCATATCAAGGCGGAGTGAAATAAATCCGTCGTCCTCGCGAAAGCGGGGACCCATACTGAGACACCGAAGTCGGTAACGGTGCGTCCCTGCGACGTACTCGAGTTCCGGGGCTCAGCATGGATTCCCGCCTTCGCGGGAACGACGTTCATAAGCATAGCGTAACGGCCCCACATTGCGCTCAAAACTGGAAATCCGGTGGCGTTTTCTTCGGCTGCGGCTGCTGGCGCGGCTGTTGCTGCTCCGCCTGCGCGGCGGCCGCATCCGGCGCCTTTGCCTCCGGCAATCGTGGCGGAGGTGAAGGCAGACTCGCCGGGGCGGCCGCATCGATGGCGCCGGTCCGGTAGCCCGGCGGCAGCATCGTCTTGCGTGGATAAGAGGCGGAATCGAGCGCTTCGTTCCACGCGCCGGCCGCGAAGCCCGTCACCTGGCGGCTGCCGACGACGAGCAGCGGCAGCTCGTCCTTGCCGCCGGCGCGCTGCAACTGCTGCCGGTCTTCCGCCGTGTTGACGGTCTTTTCCGCGAACGGGATGCCGCGCGACCGCAGCAGGGCGCGACCCTGGTCGCAGGCATCGCAGGGCGCTGTCGTGTACAGGGTCACCGGATGGAGCTTCGCGGCGCGCGCCAGTTCATACGGCAGCGACGGGCTTGCCGCCGGACCGCCGTCAGGGCGCAGCACTTGCGCCGCACCCTTCGGTGGAGGCGTATCGCTGTAATGCGTGACGCCGGCCGCATCCTGCCACTTGTACGTCTGGCCCTGCGCGGCGGCAGCGGCAAGGACGAGTGCGAGTGCGGCGGCGGCACGCATACTGCTCAGGCCTGCATCCCGTTATGGCGCAGCAGCGCGTCGATCGTCGGTTCGCGGCCGCGGAAGGCCTTGAACGATTCGAGCGCCGGGCGCGAACCGCCCACGGCCAGGATCTCGCGGTGGAAGCGTTTTCCAGTCTCGTCGAGCAGCGATCCGCCGCCCGCTTCGACGGCTTCCTCGAACGCCGCATACGCGTCCGCCGACAACACCTCGGCCCACTTGTAGCTGTAATAGCCGGCCGCGTAACCGCCCGCGAAGATGTGGCCGAACGAATGCTGGAAGCGGTTGAACGACGGCGGGACCAGCACGGCGAACTTCGTGCGCACGTCGTCGACGAGTTCCTGCACGGTCTTCTGGCTGGTCGGGTCGAAGTCGTAGTGCAGGTGCATGTCGATCAGCGAGAACTCGACCTGGCGCAGCGTCTGCATGCCGGACTGGAAGTTCTTCGCCGCGAGCATCTTGTCGTACAGCGCGCGCGGCAGCGGCTCGCCCGTCTTGACGTGCGCCGTCATGCCCTGCAAAACGTCCCACTCCCAGCAGAAGTTTTCCATGAACTGCGACGGCAGCTCGACGGCGTCCCATTCCACGCCCGAGATGCCCGAGACGGACAGCTCATCCACTTCCGTCAGCATGTGATGCAGGCCGTGGCCGAATTCGTGGAACAGCGTGGTGACTTCGTCGTGCGTGAACAGCGACGGTTGCAGCTTGCCGTCGACGGTCGCCGGCGGCGTGAAGTTGCAGGTGAGGTAGGCGATCGGCGTCTGCACGACGCCGCCCGTGGTGAGCCTGCGGCCGCGCGCGTCGTCCATCCACGCGCCCTGGCCCTTGCCCGGACGGGCATAGAGATCGAGGTAGAACTGGCCGATGAGTTGGCCGTTCTTCTCGATGCGATAAAAACGCACGTCCGGATGCCAGACCGGCGCATCGTCCGGAGCAATCGTCACCTCGAACAGGGTCGAGATCAGGCCGAACAGGCCGGCGACGACTTTCGGCTCCGGGAAGTATTCCTTCACTTCCTGCGCGGAGAACGCGTAGCGCTTCTCGCGCAGTTTTTCCGATGCGTAGGTCACGTCCCAGGCCTGCATGTCGGCGATGCCCAGTTCATCCCTGGCGAACGCGCGCAGCTCGGCCAGGTCCTTTTCGGCGTACGGACGGGCGCGGTGGGCGAGGTCTTCCAGGAACTCGATCACGTGTTCCGGCGTCTCGGCCATCTTGGGTTCGAGCGACACATGGGCGAAGCTCTGGAAGTCGAGCAGCTTCGCTTCCTCGTCGCGCAGTTTCAGGAGCTGGGCGATATTGCCCGTGTTGTCCCACTTTTCCAGTTCGGAGAACACGGCGCCCATCTCCGACGCCTTGGTGGCGTTGGCGCGGTAGATCTGCTCGCGCAGTTCGCGCTTGTCGGCGAATTGCAGGATCGGGAAGTAGGACGGGAAGTGCAGGCTGAATTGCCAGCCGGTCTTACCGTCGCGCTCCGCCGCCGCGCGTGCGGCCGCCTTGACGTCGTCCGGCAGGCCGGCGAGGTCGGCTTCGTCGGCGACGAGCAATTTAAAATCGTTGGTCGCGTCGAGCACGTTTTCCGAGAAGCGCGTGGACAGTTTCGCCTGCTCTTCCTGGATCTCGGCGAAGCGCTCTTTCTGCTTTTCGGGCAGCTCGGCGCCGCCCAGGCGAAAGTCGCGCAGGGCGTTCTCGACGATGCGCTTGCGGGCCGGGGTCAGGTTCGCGAAGTCGGCGCTCGCGCGCAGCTGCTTGTATTTGTCGAACAGCGCCTCGTTCTGGCCCAGTTCCGTCCAGAACTCGGTGATCTTCGGCTGGTTCTCGTTGTAGGTGGCACGCAGCTCGGGCGTGTCCATCACGTGGTTCAGGTGGTTGACCACGCCCCAGGCACGGCCCAGGCGTTCCGTCGCTTCCTCGAGCGGGACGACGAAGTTGTCCCACGTGACGGCGCCTTGCGCCGGTGCTTCGGCCTGGGTCACGGCGGCGCGTGCTTCGGCGATCAACTGCTCGATCGCGGGCGTCACGTGCTCGGGACGGATCAGGTCGAACCGGGGCAGGCCCGAAAAGTCGAGGAGGGGATTGGTCGTTTCGGTCGTCATGTCAGAGTCCTTATATTTCAATCTCACCGCCATCTTACTACCCGGGCCCGTACGGTGGGCTCAGGGAGCCCACCGTATGTGCTCAACTACGTTTCGCGACGCGCTCGGCCGACTCCAGCGTATTCATGAGCAGCATCGTGATGGTCATCGGACCCACGCCACCCGGCACCGGCGTGATGTGGGAAGCCACTTCCTTGACGCTGTCGAAGTCGACGTCGCCGCACAGCTTGCCTTCGTCGTTGCGGTTGATGCCCACGTCGATGACGATGGCGCCCGGCTTGACCATGTCGCCGGTCAGCGTGTTGCGGCGGCCGACGGCGGCCACGACGACGTCCGCCTGGCGGGTGTGGTAGCCCAGGTCCGGCGTACCGCTATGGCAGATGGTGACGGTGGCGTTCTGTTGCAAGAGCAGCAGCGCCATCGGCTTGCCGACCGTGTTGCTGCGGCCGATGACGACGGCGTGCTTGCCGCGCAGGTCGACGCCGGTCGTCTCGATCAGCTTCATGCAGCCGTACGGCGTGCACGGGCGGAAGCCTTCCAGGCCGGCCATCAGTTCGCCGGCGGACAGCACGGAATAGCCGTCCACGTCCTTGCTGGTGGCGATGGCTTCGATGACTTTCGAGGCGTCGATGTGCTTCGGCAGCGGCATCTGCACGAGGATGCCGTGGATGGCCGGATCGACATTCAGGGCGGCGATGCGGTCGAGCAGGGCTTGTTCCGAGAAATCGGCCTCGTACTTTTCCAGCACGGAGTGGAAGCCCACGTCGCCGCAGGCCTTGACCTTGTTGCGCACGTAGACGTGGCTGGCCGGATCTTCGCCGACGATGATCACGGCCAGGCCGGGCTTGTGGCCGGCGGCGGTGAGCGTGGCGGTGCGGACGGCGATGTCGGCGCGCAGTTGTTGGGAAAGTTTGACTCCGTCGATCAGTTGGGCGGGCATGGCGGGGGCTCGTGTGCTGGACAAAAACGAAATTATAAGCGCCACATGGGGTATCGCGCGCCGCTTGGGCGTTTTCATTGTCATATTAGTAGACGTGCCTGTGCAGGCAAAACGAGCATTACCACCGTCGCCCCCGCGTGCGCGGGGGCGACGTTTTTCTTGTTTCATACGCAAATGCGACGGTTTACATGCGCTCCGCATATGTCTAATCTCACATTATGAAATCGAATATCATATTTTGAAAATTGGGTGCTCCGCTGGTAGAATCGTCAGGCTTTATCAAAGGGATAGTCTTTTCGCCACCAAACGTCCGTGACGAATTCAGGATCGGGTGGGGCACCACACTCAAGGAGACGTAGCAATGTCAGCTCAACTCGACCAGTTGACGGCACAAGCCGCCAACGACCCGGATACGCTCGAGACCAAGGAATGGCTCGACGCGCTTGAAGCGGTCATCGAATTCGAAGGTACCGATCGCGCGCACTACCTGCTGGAGCGCCTGGTCGACCTGGCGCGCCGCCGCGGCGCCCACGTTCCGTTCTCGAGCAACACCGCCTACGTGAACACGATTCCGACCCACCTGGAAGCCCACTGCCCCGGCAACCTGGAATACGAAGAGCGCCTGCGCTCGTGGATGCGCTGGAACGCGATGGCGATGGTCGTCAAGGCCAACCGCCTGGATGGCGACCTCGGTGGCCACATTTCGTCGTTCGCCTCGCTGGCGAACATGCTGGGCATCGGCTTCAACCACTTCTGGCACGCCGAGACCGAAGACCACGGCGGCGACCTGCTGTACATCCAGGGCCACTCGTCGCCCGGCATCTACGCCCGCGCCTTCCTGGAAGGCCGCCTCTCCGAAGAGCAGCTGCTGAACTTCCGCCAGGAAGTCGACGGCAAGGGCCTGTCGAGCTACCCGCATCCGAAGCTGATGCCCGAGTTCTGGCAGTTCCCGACCGTCTCGATGGGCCTGGGCCCGCTGATGGCGATCTACCAGGCCCGCTTCCTCAAGTACCTGCATGCGCGCGGCATCGCCAACACCGAGAACCGCAAGGTCTGGGTCTTCTGCGGCGACGGCGAGATGGACGAAGTCGAATCGCTGGGCGCGATCAGCCTGGCGGCGCGCGAGCACCTCGAC
>JBJMVU010000286.1:0-6208 GCA_045810485.1 Massilia sp.
ACTCTTCAGTTTAATCTCTGTTTTTGTCATCCGCTTTCGCAGACAACAGATCGCTCACTCAAAATACTGACCGTTACTCATTGCTGAGCAACGTATTTCTTTTGTGTGAACATTTGATAATTTAAGCATTCAGCAACCACTTACGCGGCTGCTGGCACTTCATCAAACGCCCACACTTATCGACTGTTGATTGTTAAAGAACTGTATTCGGTACTGCCTTGCTGCATTTGCGAATCGTTTTGTTCGTCAGCAGCAGAGAAGTGAGATTATGCAGTGTTTCGCGATGTTCGTCAACTTCTTTTTCCCGCTTCGTGGCGTCAATTTCCTCTGGATTTCGACCTTGCCGTGAAGCGGACGCGCAGTATAACAACCGCTCCTCAACCCTGCAAGCTCAGCCGTATCAAAAATCCGACTACGGCTGCGCAGCCGCCGGCTGGCGCCGCAACTGCTCGGCATCCTTCAACGGCGGCGCGCCGAACAGCCGGCGGTATTCGCGGCTGAATTGCGACGGGCTTTCGTAGCCCACTTCATAGGCCACGCTCGCCGCCTCGACGTCGCCGCTCATCAGCATCTTGCGCGCCTCGAGCAAGCGCACCTGCTTCTGGAACTGCAAGGGACTCATCACCGTGGCCGCCTTGAAGCGCCGGTGCAGCACCGAAGGGCTCATGTGCACCGTGCGCGCCAGCGCGTCGATGCTGAGATGTTCGTTGTAATGCGTGCGGATCCACTGAATGGCCTCTCCGACCGCGCGCTCGCGCTGCCCACCCGTGACGCCCCGGCTCAACGTCGCCCCGCCCGGCGCCGTCACGAGGTGGTAGATCAGTTCCTGCTTGAGGAGGCGCCCCAGCACGGGCAGGTCGCGGGGCCGGTCGAGCAGGCGCAGGAGGCGCACGAATACGTCCAGCATGGCGTCGCCCGCGCGTTCGACCGTGATCGCGGGCGGATCGGCGTCTTCCAGCGGCAGCTGCAGCCGCATCTCCAGCACGAATGCCGCCACCTCCTTCGGATCGATGTCGACACGGACGCCGTAGTACGGCTCCGCATCGCTTGCGCACGTCACCTGGCCGGACACCGGCATCGCCACCCCCGCCTGCACATAACACCCGGGACCATATCTGAGCACCCGCTGGCCGACCAGCATTTCCTTCCCGCCCTGCACGAGCAGGCAGACGGACGGCGTCAGGATGCCCCGCCCGGCGGGCGTCGGCGCGGGCCGGCGTATGAGCCGGAGCCAGGGCAGGCCGGTGGCCAGGTCGAGGTCACCCGCGCCGGCGCCGCGCATCGCCTGTTCGACGAGGCCGCGCAACCGGCCGAGGAGCTGGGTCTCAGAGTCGTTTGTCATGGCCAATGATGGCTTTCGGTTCGAGATAGGTCTCCAGGCCGAAGACACCGAACTCGCGCCCCAGGCCGGACTGCTTGAAGCCGCCGAACGGGGCCTCCGGTGCATCATACAAGCCATTCACGAACACGCGCCCCGCCTGAATGCCGGCGGCCACGCGGTTCGCACGCGCCAGGTCCGCGCCGAACACGTATCCGTGCAAACCATACGGCGTGTCGTTGGCGATGGCGATCGCGTCGTCGTCATCGCGATACGCGATGATCGACAGGACGGGCCCGAAGATCTCGTCGCGCGCGATCGCCATGTCGTTGCGGACGTCGCCGAACACGGTCGGCCTCACGAAATAGCCGCGCTCCAGCCCTTCCGGACGCCCCGGCCCGCCCGTCAACAGGGTCGCGTCCTCCTCGATCCCCTTGCGGATATAGTCCTGCACCCGCTCGTACTGCTTGCGCGTGACCATCGGCCCCACGTTCACGCGCGGGTCGGTCGTCGGGCCGACGACCAGGTCCTCGAACGCGCGCACCGCCAGTGCGTGCGCCTCGGCGACGCGGCTCGCCGGCACCAGCAGGCGCGTGCCCGCGATGCATGCCTGGCCGCTGTTCATCACCGCGGCCAGCGCCGCCAGCGGCATCGCCTTGGCGAAGTCGGCATCGTCGAGCAGGACGGTCGGCGATTTGCCGCCCAGTTCCAGGGTCACCCGCTTCATCGTGTCGACGGCGCCGCGCGCGATCGCCTTGCCGACGCCAGTGGATCCCGTGAACGAGATCTTGGCGATGTCCGGATGGCGCGTGATCTCCGCGCCGACGACGTCGCCGCGGCCCGTGACGATATTGAAGACGCCCGCCGGCAGCCCCGCGCCGTGCATCACGCGGGTGATGAGCGCCGTCTGCGCGGCACTCAGTTCGCTGGGCTTGATGACGGACGTGCAGCCGGCGGCGATCGCCATCGCCAGCTTGCTCGCGATGAAGCCGATGTTCGCATTCCACGGCGTGATCATGCCGACGACGCCATGCGGCACCATCGTCACGCGCGCGCCGCCGACCTCGCGCTCGAACGCGTACTCGCCCAGCAGCCGGCGCGCGATCGCGAACGAGGCGGCGGCCCGGCGCGCGGTCCCCGTCGCCATCGCCGTCGTGCCGCCGTATTCCGCGATCATGACGTCGACGATGTCCTGCTCCGCGGCGGCGACCGCCTCGTGCAGGCGCTGCAGCCAGTTCATGCGTTCTTCACGCGTGCTCCGCGCCACGGCCGGAAGCGCCGCTTTCGCCGCGGCGATCGCGCGCTGCGCATCGACGTCGTCGGCCAGGATCACGGTAGTCGTTGCGCGCTCCGTGGCCGGGTCGAGCAGGACGAGCGGCTCGCGCCCGTGCGGGGTGACGAACGCGCCGTCAATATAAATGGAATCGATGGTCTTCATGGCAGAACTCCTTGTGAACGATGGATTCATCTTAGGAGTCCGGGCCCGCCCGGCGGTAGCAGGATACTGACGAAGGATTGCCTGATCCTGCCGATCTGGCCCGGATCAGGCAGCGCGCACCAGGTCTTCGAACGCCTGCGCCGCGCGGCTGCGATAGCGCTCGCGGTGGCGCAGCAGGAAGAAGTCGCGCGGCGGCAGGTCCACGCGTACCTTGGCCAGCAGGCCGGCCGCGATGTACGGCGCCGCGACCAGTTCCGACAGGCCGGCCACGCAACTCCCGCTCATCACGGCCGCGCGCACGGCTTCGTTGGACGGCAAAGTCAGCGCGACCTGCAGCGCGGCCAGGTCGGCGCCCTGCGCCGCCAGCATGTCTTCCAGCGCGGACCGGGTGCCCGAACCCGGCTCGCGCATGATCCAGCGGGCCGCCTGCAAATCGGCGACGGCGAGCCTGCGCTTGCGTGCCCACGGGTGGCCGGGTGCGACGACGATGGCCATGCGGTCCTGGCCGATGCTCTCCGCGACAAGCGCCGCATCGTCGACGCCGCCCTCCACGAGTCCGAGATCGGCCTGGCCCTCGCGCACCGCGTCCGCCACCGACTGCGTATTGCCCACGTCCAGCCGCACGTCGATCTGCGGATGCGTCTCGCGAAAGCGCACGAGCAGCGGCGGGAGCCAGTAGCTGGCGATCGTCTGGCTGGCCTGCAGCGCCAGCGCGCCGCGCGCCAGTCCCGCGAGTTCGACCAGCACGCGCTCGGCGCCGGCGGCGCGGGCGAGGGTGGCGCGCGCTTCGTCGAGGAAGATGCGGCCGGCCGCATTCACTTCGATGCGCCGCCCGACGCGGTCGAACAACGGCGTGCCGTAACGCTCTTCCAGCGCGCGCAGCGACGCGCTGACGGCGGACGGCGTCAGCGCGAGCACGTCGGCCGCCTGCGTGAGGTGCTGGCGTTCGGCGACGGCGACAAAGATGCGGAGCTGGTCGAGGGTCATCGTTCGATTTTTTTGAATGATTTGTGCAGAATTTTAAGATGGACCGAATGATCCTGTCGAGCCGATACTGCGGGCTCGAACCAGGAGAACACCATGCACGACAAAATCATCACGCTCATTCCCGGCATCGCGCTGAGTGCCGCCGTCACCGGCGCCGCTGTCGTGCTCGAGCGCGGCGAGACGGCCCTCTTCGGCCACGCATGGCTCGAGAGCCTCGTCCTGGCCATCCTGCTGGGGAGCCTGGTCCGCACCGTCGCGACAGTCCCCGCCGCATGCGAGGCCGGCGTGCGCTTTTCGGCCAAGGTCGTCCTCGAACTGGCCGTGATGCTGCTCGGTGCGTCCGTCAGCGCCGGCGCGATCGTCGCGCACGGGCTGCCGCTGCTCGCCGGGATCGCGCTCTCGGTCGTCCTCGCGATCGCCTTCAGCTACACCGTCGGCAGGCTGATGCGGCTGCCGCACGAGATGGCCGTGCTGGTCGCGTGCGGGAATTCGATTTGCGGGAACTCGGCCATCGCCGCCGTCGCGCCGGTCATCGATGCGCAAGGCAAGGACGTCGCGTCGTCGATCGCCTTCACGGCGGTGCTGGGCGTCGTCGTCGTGCTCGTGCTGCCGCTGCTCGACCGCGTCCTCGCGCTGACACCCCTCCAGTACGGCATCTTCGTCGGCATGACTGTCTACGCCGTGCCGCAGGTGCTGGCCGCGGCGGCGCCCGTGTCGCAGGCGAGCCTGCACATCGGGACGCTGGTCAAACTGGTGCGGGTGCTGATGCTGGGCCCCGTCGTGCTCGGGCTGTCGGTGTTGCGGCGCGACGGCGCGCGGGGCCGGCGGTTGCCGCTCGCGCAACTCGTCCCGTGGTTCATCGTCGGCTTCCTCGCACTGATGCTGCTCCGTTCCATCGATGCGCTGCCGGCCGTGGCGCTCGAGCCGGCGCATGTGGCCTCCGGCTGGCTGACCAGCATGTCGATGGCGGCCCTCGGCCTCGGCGTCGACGCCCGCGCGGTGCTGCGCGCGGGCGGCAAGGTGACGGCGACCGTCGTCGTGTCGCTGGTCGGGCTGGGTGCGATCAGTTGGGGGCTGATCGCGCTGCTGGGGATCCGGTGACCGCACCGACCGGATAATAAGGGCTCTCAGGCGGCCCCAGATAGCTGGGCCGCAGGCCGCCGGCATCGACGACGAGGCGCTGCAGCACGAGGCCCGGATCGAGCGCCCAGAATTTTACGGTGTGGCGGCCGGCGCGCGCCACGCGATGCGTGGTCGTGAACTGTGCGACGCCGTCGGAGACGATCCTGCTCCAATGCCGCTCGGAGCCATCCGCGTGGACGTTGACGACCTGCGGCGCCTCGTCATCGATCGAGACGGCGTAGCGGAAACCCTCGCCCGGCTGGAACTTGAGCGTCGGACCAAGGACGGCCTGCACCTTCAGCTCGCCGGGCGTAAAGAGATTCACGTCGTACTCGAGCCGCATGCCGTCCGCGACCGACAGCGCTCCCGCCGCCACGGGCAATGTGCTCATGCCGGACAGCGTGCGGCCATAGCCGGGAATCCTGAGCCACTGCCGGCCGGACGGCGCCAGCGCGCGGCTGTAGTGCTCCGCCTCGATCGCCACGACGCCCTGCGTTTCCACATGGCCCCGCGCCGTGTCGGGCGCCAGGTCGGCCGGTTTGTGCACGGGCACCTTGACCTCGACCTTCGCCCCGGCCGGCCCGCTGATCGTCAACGACGCCATCGTGGCGCCGGCGGGGACCGCGTTCCAATCGACGTCGACGACGATGCGCTGGTCCTTGCTCACGCGCCCGGCCTTATGGTTGACGCGGATCCAGGGATGGCTCGTCGTGATCGTGTACTCGAACGGCTGGGCGCTGCGGTTGAACAGTTCCAGATAACGCGGCTGTTTTTCGAACACGTCCAGCGGCGGCAATGCGAGCTGGCGGATCGGGAAGACGGGCCAGGCGACGGCGTCGCCCTGCACCGCGACGCCCATCTGGTCGGACGGATGGATGCCGTTCGGCGCCGCCAGCTGGCCGGGCGCGGGGACGCGCAGCTCCGACACGGCCGGCATCACGTCCCGGTAGGGCTGGTCCCAGCCGGTGTAGCCGAAGCGCGTCTGCGACATCATGTGATTCCATTTACCGCCGCTGATCTCACGCTGGTACTTGTTGGCGAGATCCGCGTCGCGCTGGAACAGCTGGCGCACACGCGCCGCCATGTCGTTCGTCGTCACGCGGCCCTGGCGCGCATACAGGTGATTGAGGCCGGTCGACACATACAGGTCGAGGGCATTGGCGGACGCGCGCACGGGATATTCGACGAGCTGGAAGTAGGCGTCGCGCATGACCGGGTTCGGCACCGAGCGGAGCGTCGGCATCAGGGCATCGACGAAGCGGGCCTTGCCGCCGGGCGTCTTGAGGTCGTAGGTCTTCGCGTACGTGTCGACGAGGTACTCGACGATCGGCTGCGCCGTCCGG
>JBJMVU010000287.1:0-6838 GCA_045810485.1 Massilia sp.
CCAAGGCACCGGCCGCCGCGCCCGCGCCCGACACGCACAAGGTGGAATCGGGCGAGACGGTGTCGCGCATCGCGCGCGACCACGGCACGACGTACCAGGAACTGTGCAAGCTGAACGGGATCGAGAAGCCGTACACGATCTACCCCGGCCAGGTCCTGAAGGTGCCGCCGAAGAAGGCGGGCGCTGCGCCCGCGCATCCGGCGGCGGCACCTGCTCCTGCACCCGCGCACAAGCCTGCCGCGCCTGCGGCCGCGCCCAAGCCGGCGGCGGCCCCCGCGCCCGCGCCCGCGCAGAGTGCGCCCGCGCCGGCGCCCGCCAAGCCCGTCGTGAAGGAGCGGCGCGACGCGGACAGCCAGCATCCGGTGGCGAACGTCGTGGCGCCGCCCGCGGGTGGCATGGCGGCGACCATCGCCTACGCGTTGAAAAAGGCGCACAAGACGTCGCAACACAAGTGTCTCAAGTACGTCAAGACCGCGCTGTACGCGACCAAGATGATCCGCACGTACAACGCCGTCGTCGCCGCCAAGGATTTCGGCCCGTCGCTCGCGGCGGAAGGCTTCCAGAACCTGCTCGAGACGAAGCCGGGCACGAACCTCAGGACGGCACCCGTGGGATCCGTCATTATCTACCGCCCGGTGGAAAAACAGGTGCACAACGGCGAGACGATCTACGGACACATCGAAATCAAGACCGAGAGCGGCTACGTGAGCGACTACCTCACACGCCACCCGACCTACTGGACCAACGAAGTGACGATGGTCTCGCCCGTTGGTAGGTCAATTCCAGTCAGTTTCAAAGTTATCGGCATTTGGTTCAAGGAATGACATGAAGCTTTTCCCCCTACTCCCGGCAATCGGCCTCGTCCTTGCCTCCGCCACTGCGTGTTCGCAGGAGGTCCATGCGCCCTCGTCAAGCTATGTTTGCCCGGTGAAAAACGTCCCGCCGCAAAAAGTCACGCAAGAGATGGGATATGCGGTGCTCGGTGCGCTCAACAAGGCGTTCGATGCGGCGCTCGGTCCGGACGCTAAACACGTCGATCAGCCAAAGGTTGTCACCAGACTGGCTGCAGCGCGTGTGGACGAAGCGAAGATGGCGGCGCTCGCCGACGTATCGGGTTGCGCGGCGCTGATCGACGTGGATTCGTCGTGCTCGCTGTACTACGATCCGGAACAGGGCGATCCGCTGTCCGTCTTCATGCGCATGAAGAAGTCGGCACCGCTGCGCAAGCAGTTCGAAGAGGCCGTCGCGCGCGTGCCGGATCTCGAACAGCGGCGCGCCGCGCAGACCTGCATCAAGCTGGTCGGTGGCAAGCGATGAACCGTCCCCTGATCCGGGTCGACGACACGACGTCGCACGGCGGCAAGGTGCTCGAAGGCAGCGCCAACATGATCGTCGACGGCAAGCCCGTCGCGCGCGCGGGCGACAAGGTCAGTTGCCCCGTCCACGGCGACACGACGATCGCCAGCGGCAGCGCGACCTATCTCGTCGACGGCAAGCCCACCGCGCGCGACGGCGACACGACCGCCTGCGGCGCCACGCTGAAGGCGACGCAAGACCATTACCTCATCCAATGACACCATGAACGACATCTTCACCCGCCACCGCCTCGCGGCCCTGCTGTGCGCCTGCGCGCTCGCCGCCTGTTCCGACAAACACACCACCGAGACCCCGGCCGCCCCGGCGCCGTCCGCACCCGCACCGGCGCCGGCCGCAGCCGCCGCACCGGCACCGGCGCCGGCTGCTGTGGCATCGGCATCCGCGGCCGCGTCCGCGCCCGTCGAACACGCGCAGCACGCGGAGCTCGTCTGCGACGACCGCAAGATCGTGCTGGATGCCACGTGCAGCAATGTGTACAGCCCCGAGCTGATGGCGTGCACGCGCCAGTCGCTGACGTTCCTCGACAGCGCCTCCGGCCGCGAAGCCGGCAAGCGTGACTATACCGTCGCGAAGGGCGACGGCGACGGCCCGCCGATGATCGACGAAAAGGTCGGCGCCCTCACCTGCACCCGCACGGCGTCCGGCGAGCGCTACGTCGTCGCCGACATGTTCAACGGCGGCAATTGCGAGCAATGCGAGTGGCACGACGTGTACGACTGGCAGGGCAAGCTGGTGGGGTCGGACCGCGACCGCGCGAAGACGGACAAGCGCGTGACCGACATCGTGTCCGCGGCGACGGCCCCGGGCCAGGCGATCGGCCACAACGAGCTGGACAACTTTTATTCCGAAGGCAAACAGTAAGGCTAGTGCTCGCGCACGAGATTGAACTGCCGGGCCTGGCGCTTGTAGTCGACGACGGCCTGGTGGATGTAGCGGGTGAGCGCATCGCCCGTCAGCGCGAGCGGATACAGGCCGATCTGCGCGCGCATCTGCGCGAATTCAGGGGCGGACTCGATGCGGTCGAAGGCCTGCACCCAGCGGCGGTAGTCCGCGTCGGACACGTCCGGCCCCATCCAGATACCGCGAATCAAGGGCCACACGAGATCGAAGCCCTGCTCGCGGGCTGTGGGCACGCCGGCCATCGCACCGGTCAGGCGCTTGTCCGACAGGACGGCCAGCACGCGCGCCCTGCCGGACGCCGTGTACAGCGCCGTCTCGGACACGTCGCTCGACACCACCTGCACATAGCCCGCCTGCATCGCGACGAATTCCTCGCCGCCGCCTTCCAGCGCGACGAAACGCAGCTGGCGCGGGTCGATGCCGGCCTGGCGCGCCAGCAACGCCATCTTCATCCAGTCCTGGCTGCCGATCGTGCCGGACATGCCGATCACGATTTTTTCGGGGTCGCGCCGCAGCGCGTCCATCAGGTCGCGCAGCGAACGGTACGGCGAATCGGCGGGCACGGCGATGACGCCGTAGTCGACGCCGAGCGCCGCCACCCAGCGCACATCGTCCGGGCTTGCCTTGCCGAACTTACCTTGGGCCAGGTTCAGCAGCGAGCCGCCGGAAAACGCGACGAGCGTATCCGGCTCGGCGCGGCGCTGCGACACCATCGTGTGCCAGGCCACGGCGCCGATGCCGCCCGGCAGGTAGCTCAGCTTCAGCCGCGGCGCGCCCGGCTTCGCCTGCAACGCCTTCTGGGCCAGCTTGCAGGTCAGGTCCATCGCCCCGCCCGGCTTGGACGGGACGAGGCATTCGACGTCGCCGGGTTGCGCCGCCCCGGCGGGCAGCGCGGCCAGCAACGGCAGGGACAGCAGGAGGGAACGCAGGAACGTCATGGCGCTCATGATACTCGCGTTGGCGCTCGCTTCAGTGCAGTTGCGACATTGCCAACAGCGTCAGCGTGACCGTGATCGCGCCGCCGATGCGGGTGGCGATCTGCGCGAACGGCATCAGTTGCATGCGCTCGGCCGCCGTCAGGATGGCGACGTCGCCCGTGCCGCCCTGGCCGCTGTGGCAGGCGTTGATGATCGCCGTTTCGATCGGGTACATGTTCATGCGGCGGCCGACGAAGAAGCCGGTGGCGATCAGGCTGGCGACGGTCGAGACGATGACGGCCAGGTTGATCACGTTGAACGCGGAGACGAGCTTGTCCCACGGCGTCATCGAGGCGCCGATCGCGAACAGCAGCGGGTACGTGACGGCGGTCGAGAAGAACTTGTAGACGACGTACGAACTTTGCTGCAGTTGCGGCGAGACGAGCCGCGACAGCTTGAACATCACGGCCACGAACAGCATGGCGACCGGCGCCGGGAAATCGAACAGGCGGAAGCACATCATGCCGACCATGTACAGCGAGATCGAGGTGATGCCGGCGGCGGCGATGTTGGCGATGTCGAACTGGGCCGGCAGGTGTTCCGTCTGCGGCGCCAGGGCTTCCTCGCCCGGCTGCAGGCGGCCCTGGCCGGACAGGTGCGGACGCTTCTTGCCCAGCGAATTCAGCATGCCGGACAGCAGGATCGCCGTCAGGCTGCCCAGCATCACGGGCGGCAGCACTTCGGCGAAGATGTGGCCCTGTTCCTGCCCCAGGATGCCGGCGTAGCCGATCGACAGCGGGATCGCGCCTTCGCCGACGCCGCCCGCCATGATCGGCGCGACGAGGTAAAAGAACGTGTGGTACGGCCCCAGGCCCAGCAGGGTGCCGACCGCGGTGCCGACGGCGCCGGCGACGACCGAACCGATGGCCAGCGGCACGAAGATCTTCACGAAGCCCTTGATGAGGACGTTGCGGTCCATGCTCAGGATGCTGCCGACGATGATCGACGAGATGAACAGGTACAGGAAATTGGTGGACTTGGTGAAGTCGACGACGTTCTTCAGCACGGGCTGTGGCAGCAGCTTGCTGAACGCCAGGTAGGACGGGATGAAGGTCGCGAAGATCGCGGCGGCGCCGATGTTGCGGAGATACGGCAGGCGCTTGCCCAGCTCGGCGCAGGAAAAGCCGCCGACGGTCAGGATCGCGATCGACACGCAAATGTCGTTCGGCACCTTGCCGGTAGCAACGAAGCCGCCGATCAGCGCCAGCAGCAGGACGTAGACCGGCAGCGGCACGATGCCGATGCGGGCGCGCGCGATGTTGCGGAGAATCCGCGGGATGGAAGTGCCGGCCGCCTGCTTGTCTGCGCTTGCCGGGGTGTAAGTCGTCGTGTTCATGTGTGCTCCTCGTTCTTGTCCAGGCGAGATATCGGAACCGTTGATACGGCTGATCAGCCTGGTGAATGGAGCCCACTATATCGACGCAACCCTTCAATTACCTTTCAGCGTACGGGCGCGGCATAATGGCGGGTTTTCGCCGTCCTTGACGAGGTTCCCGTGTTTTCTCCCGTATCGCTCGACGTCAGCGCCGCCATCAGGACGCTCGTGCTGACGCTCGACCTGCTGGGCACGTTCGTGTTCGCGCTGAGCGGCGCCGTGGCCGGCGTGCGCCGCCGGCTCGACCTGTTCGGCGTGCTGGTGCTGTCGTTCGTCGCCGCCAACTCGGGCGGCATCGTGCGCGACGTCTTGATCGGCGCGACGCCGCCCGCCGCGATCCGCGACTGGCGCTACCTGGCCGCGTCGCTGCTGGCGGGCGTGCTGATCTTCTTCTGGTATCCGCGCATCAAGCGCCTGCAGAGCCCCGTGCTGATCTTCGACGCGGCCGGCCTCGCCCTGTTCTGCGTGGCCGGCGCCCAGAAAGCCCTCGTGTTCGGCCTGGACCCCGTGATGGCCGCCCTGCTCGGCATGCTGACGGGCGTCGGCGGCGGCGTCGCGCGCGACGTGCTGCTGTCCGAGATCCCCGCCGTGCTGCGCTCGGACATCTATGCCGTCGCCGCGCTGGCCGGGGCGGCCGTGATGGTGACGGGCGACGCGCTGGGCGTACCGGGGACCGTGAGCGCGTGCGCGGGCGCGGCGCTGTGCTTCGGGCTGCGGCTGGCGGCGATCAAGCTGGATTGGCACCTGCCTGTCGCGCATGCGTCGTTGCAGGCGGCGGAGGATGCGGCGAAGGCGGAGAGCAGGAACGAGCGGTAGGACTGGCTTGCTTTGAAGCGACCACGTGGCGCCATCCCGACATTGTCGAGCGGGACGCCACGCGGTCATCGTCGCAGTGTGTCAGCGTTCCCTGGACGGCTTGGCCAGCCTGGTGGCCAGGCTGTTCAGCTCGCGGCTATGGAACAGGTCGATGCACTTCATGGTATCGAACCGTCCTTCGACCGAGCCGCCGTAGCGGCGCGCCGCATAGGTCTCCGCCAGCTCACGCAAGGCGGCATACGCCTCCGGCGCTTGATGGCCGAACTCCATGTACGCGCCGGCGGTGGCGTTGGCGTCCGCGCGCAGCGCCGGGTCGGTCGCTACAGTTGCCAGGCACGTGCTCAAGGCCCAGTTTTTCAACAAGTCCTTTTTGCGAGTAGCTCGCCGTCATCGGGGCGCCGTCCCGGGCCGGGCCGGTTTTCCGCACCGTTGCGTGCGCAGCGGGCTGCTCCGCCGCCTGCGCACCAGGCGCACAGGCGAGAAGCGCGCCAGCCATGGCGGCCGCGAAGGCCGGCCTCATTTGAACACCCACAGCGCAGCAATTTCGGGGATGAAGCCCTGGTTTTCCGGGTCGTTCATCAATGACAGGTATCCGAACAAACCGCGCCGTCCCACAGCGTGACGTGGCCACGTGCATTCGCCCAGCCGCTGCCCTCGATGACGACGATGCCTTGAAGGCCGGCGAAATCGGATGTCCTGGGAGACTTCACGATCTTGTCGGCCTTGCCGAAGGTCTCTTCAAGGTAGCTCATCAAGTTACCCGTTGGGACGGCACAATCGTTGTGGCGCCCGGACTGCAGCGGTGTACTGAACAGGGCAGTTTTGACGGTCAAATGCAAAAAATTAGCGCCGGGACTTCGACATCAAGGCACCAATAACAACTCCAGTTGCGACCCCCGGACCAATGCCAAGAGCAAGGTTACCGATCGCGACGCCAATTGCGCATCCAATCGCTACTCCAAGACAAATGCCAACGCCCATGAATTTGCTAGCTGTTTTGTTGGGTGAATCGCTCATGGAATCCCTTATTTCGAAGTCGCAAGGCCGCTCCTCGCCGGTAACGGTCGGTCAAGCCAGCATAGCATGTTGTCGAGCTGCAAAGTTCACGGTCTGCCACGACAGGCAGCACCCGACCCGAAGCAGACCTTGAAAAAGGATGAGATTGATGGCTAAACGGTAATCCCCCCGCAAAAAGAGCGCGTTTAGAAGTAGAATTTTCTACTTAAGACAGAAAGCTCTACATGAAGACATCGCGCTTTACCGACAGCCAGATCATCGCCATCCTGAAGCAAGCGGAAGGCGGCAGCCCTGTGCCGGAGCTGTGCCGTGAGCACGGCATCAGCAACGCCACGTTCTATAAATGGCGCGCCAAGTTCGGCGGCATGGATGCATC
>JBJMVU010000288.1:0-9964 GCA_045810485.1 Massilia sp.
CAGCCGAGCCGCTTCTTCAAATTCACGACCGGCATGCGCAAGCAGTGCTGGAACAGGAACGTCGTGGCGCTGGGTCTCGCCAGCGGCTTCCTCGAACCGCTCGAATCGACCAGCATCTACCTGGCCCAGTCGGGCATCACGCGCCTGCTGAGCCTGTTTCCCACGCGCGAACCGAATCCGCTGCTGGCCGAACGCTACAACCGTGAATCCGCGTTCGAATACGAGCGCGTGCGCGATTTCCTCATCCTGCACTACCACGCGACGGAGCGCTCCGACACGCCGTTCTGGGACGACTGCCGCACGATGTCGATCCCGGACACGCTGCGCGAGGCGATGGACCTGTTCCGCATCGACGGCCGCTATTTCCGCAACGGCGAAGATTTCTTCGCGCTGCCGAGCTGGGTGCAGGTGATGCTGGGCCAGCGCATCATCCCGCGGGGTTATCACCCGATCGTGGACGAGATGCCGGAAGGGACGCTGCGCGACCAGGTCGGCGGCATGCGCGCGCTGCTGGCGCAGGCCGTCGGCACGATGCCCACGCACGAGGAGTGGCTGGCACGCTACTGGAAGGCGTCATGACCCGTTCGCGTGCGACAGCAGTACCTAACCTATTCTAACAATTCCAAGGAGACTTATCGTGACGAGCCGTTCCCGTTTTTCCCCATTCGAGCCGGCCCTGAAAGGCCTGCGCATCGCGCTGTTCGCGCTGCTGCCGATGGTGGCGCAGGCCGCCGCGCCGACGCCCGCGCTGCGGCCCCTCAGCGACACCGAGTCCGCCGCGCTGGCCCAGCGTGTGAAGGACGAGATGCGCCATGCCTGGCAGGGATATAAACAGTATGCGTGGGGCCACGACGCCCTGAGCCCGCTCAGCAGGAAGCCACGCGACTGGTATGCGCAATCGCTGCTGATGACGCCCGTGGATGCGCTGGACACGCTGGTCGTGATGGGCCTGAAGGACGAGGCGAACGAGGCGCGCGAACTGATCGCGACGCGCCTGTCGTTCGACCACGACATGGAGGTGCAAAACTTCGAGATCACCATCCGCCTGCTGGGCGGCCTGATCTCGGCCTACCAGCTGACCGGCGACGAGCGCCTGCTGGCCAAGGCGGAAGACCTGGGCAAGCGCCTGCTGCCCGTATTCGAATCGCCGACCGGCATGCCGTACACGCACGTCAACCTGCGCACCGGTAAAGTGAGCGGCAAGGTGAGCAATCCGGCCGAGACGGGCACGCTGATCCTCGAATTCGGCATGCTGAGCCGCCTGACCGGCAACCCGGTCTACTTCGACAAGTCCAAACGCGCGCTGGTCGAGACCTATCGCCGCGCGTCGCCGCTGGGCCTCGTGGGTTCGGCGATCGACGTCGAGACGGGCAAGTGGGTCGACACCGACGCCCACATCGGCGGCGGCATCGACTCGTACTATGAATACCTGTACAAGTGCTACCGCCTGTTCGGCGACGCCGAGTGCAAGGCGATGTGGGACCGCAGCATCGCAGGCGTCAACAAGGCCCTCGCCGACAAGCGCGACGGCGCGCTGTGGTACGGACACGCCGACATGACGACGGGCCGCCGCGCCGCCACGCAGTACGGCGCGCTGGACGCCTTCATGCCCGCGCTGCTGGCGCTCGGCGGCGACCTGCCGCGCGCGCAGGCGCTGCAGGATTCCGGGCTGCGCATGTGGCGCCTGGCCGGCGTCGAGCCGGAAGCGCTGGACTATGCGCGCATGAAGATCACGTCGCCGGGCTATGCGCTGCGTCCGGAGATCATCGAGTCGGCCTACTATCTGCACCACTACACGGGCGACGCGCGCTACCGCGCCATGGGCCGCGAATTCTTCGAAGCGTTCGTGCGCCATTGCCGCAGCGAGGCCGGCTACGCGGCGCTGAAGGACGTGCGCACCGGGAAGCAGGAGGATTCGATGGAGAGCTTCGTGTTCGCCGAGACCTTCAAGTATTTCTACCTGCTGTTCGCGCCGAAGACCGCGCTGGACTTCGACGCGGTCACGTTCAACACCGAGGCGCACCCGCTGCGCCTGCCGGCGCCGAAGAACTGACAGGAGACCGCGCATGACCGTATTCTCCACCCCGCGCCTGGATATCCTGCTGGCGGCGCCCGTACTGGCGCTCGTGCTGCCGCTCGCGGCGCACGGCGCGCCGCAGCCCGGCGCCACGCCCGTGAACACCTTCATCGGCACGCAGGACGAAGGCAACACGTTCCCGGGCGCCTCCGCGCCGTTCGGCATGATCCAGGTCGGCCCGACCGGCGAGCATTACGCCGGCTGGCGCTACAGCGACGCGCGCATCCGCGGTTTCGGCCACTCCTACCTGTCCGGCGCCGGCTGCTGGGAGCAGGGCGGACAACTGCCCGTGCTGCCGGTCACGGGCCGCATCGGCCCCGGCGGCGACTTCGACACCGCCAAGGCCGACACCTTCGACTACAAGAAGTATGCCGCCGCCTACAGCCACGACGGCGAAGTCGGCCAGGCCGGCTATTACAAGGTCCAGCTGACGAGCTACGGCGGCATCACCGCGGAGGCCACCGCGCTGACCCGCGCCGCGGCCGAGCGCTACACGTTCGCGGCCGGCGCCGGCACGGGCCACGTGCTGCTCAACCTGGGCCAGGCCAATGAGCGGCATTCCGTGGTCGGCAGCGAGGTGCGCGTGGTCGACGACCGCACGGTGGAGGGCCGTATCACGACGAAGAGCTTCTGCGGCGGCGCGCAGTACGCCACGTGGTTCCGCCTCGAGTTCGACCAGCCCTTCGTCGCCCACGGCATCTGGGACGACCGCGGCGGCTGGCCAAATGCGAACGGTCCGAGCCAGCAGGGCGACAGCCGGCCGCACGGCGTGTGGCTGACGTTCGATCTCGAGCGCGGCCGGGCCGTCACGGCGGTCAGCGCGATCTCGCACGTGGACGCGGAAGGCGCGCGCGCCAACCTGCGCGCGGAAGGCATGGCCGGCGGCCGCCTTCTCGCGTTCGACGCGATGCGCGAGAAGGCGCAGGCCGCGTGGCAGCGCGAACTGGGGCGTGTCCGCATCCAGGGCGGCAGCCAGGACGACCGCACGGTGTTCTACACGGCGCTGTACCACGCGCTGCTGCAGCCGCTCACGGGCAGCGACGCGGATGGCCGCTACCGCGGCTACGACGACGCGATCCACACGGCGAAGGGCTGGACGTACTACGAGTTCTTCTCGCTGTGGGACACCTACCGCGCGCAGAACCAGCTCCTGGCGCTGCTGCGTCCCGAGCGCGCGCGCGACATCGCGAACTCGGTGCTGAAGATCCGCGACCAGGGCGGCTGGCTGCCGCGCTGGGGTTATGCGAACTTCGAGACCAACGTGATGACGGGCGATCCGGTCACGCCGTTCCTCGTCGACCTGTGGCGCTACGGCGCGCTGAAGGGCCGCGAGGCCGAGGCGTACACCGCACTGCGCGAGAACGCGTTCGGCGTGCCGCCCGCGCGCATCCGGGCGCAGGGCAGGGCGGGCAACCCGGGCTACCTGAGCCAGGGCTTCGTCCAGTACGACCGCGCCTTCGTGGCGAAAGGCATGGACATCGATCCGCACCACGGCGCCTCGGCGACGCTGGAGTATGCGCTGGCCGACGGCGCACTGGCGCAGATGGCGAAGGCGCTCGGCCACGCCGCCGACGCCCGCCTGCTGGACCAGCGCGCCCTCAACTGGCGCAAGGTGTGGGATGCGGGCGTGGTCGATACGGCGACGGGCCTGCGCGGCTTCCCGCGTCCGCGCCTGCAGGACGGCCACTGGTTCGCCGACGTGGGCGGCGGCTACGATCCGCGCGGCGAGCGCGGTTTCCACGAGGGCACGGCGTGGCAATACCAGTGGCTCGTGCGGCAGGATATCCCGGGCCTCGCCGCGGCGATGGGCGGCCCCGCGCAGGCGCTGCACCGCCTCGACCTGTTCTTCGACTACGACGCGCTGCAGGCCGATCCGGCCGCCGTCCGTAAATCGTGGGTGGTGGGGCCGTACAGCTATTACAGCCAGTTCCGCTACAACCCGAACAACGAGCCGGACCTGCACGCGCCCTGGGTCTACACGCTGATGGGCCAGCCGTGGAAGACGACCACCGTGCTGCGCGCGGCGGAAACGCTGTTCGGCAACGGTCCGGGCGGCGTCACCGGCAACGACGACCTGGGCACGATGTCGGCGTGGTATCTGTTCAGCGCCCTGGGCCTGTATCCGGACGCACCGGGCACCGGCCGCTTCCTGCTGCACGCGCCGCGCTTCGCGCACGCCGAGATCGACCTGCCGCAGGGCCGCATGCTGCGCATCGATGCGCCCGAGGCGCGGCCGGGCGAGCGCCGCTTCGTGCAATCCGTCAGCTGGGCGGACAAGCCGGTGTCACGCGTGTGGCTCGACTGGGAGCAGCTGCAGGCCGGCGGCGCCCTCGGCTACCGTCTCGCCCCGCAGCCGGATACGGCCGGCTGGGGCACGCACGGCCGCGACCTGCCGCACGCGCCGGCCGGGATCGCGCCGTAATGCGGCGCCGGTCACAAAGCGGTACCAGGCCGCGGCATGTTCCGATGTCCCATGCTTGCGGGACTGTTCCATGTTTTTGCATTTGCCATGTGCTTGCCATCGACTGTCATTGACTGTCATTGACTCTTATTGGCTGGAACGGCAAGAACGCGGAATTCATCGAGACCGGCGCTCTCTCCGCCCGGGACGGCGCTGAAACGGATGCGTATGAACCTCGCCGTGAGCCCGGCGGCGACGTTCGTCAGCGCGTGAAGCGCCTGTGCGCCGGCGCCGGATCCCACTGCCTGCCATTGCTCACGGTCGAGCGACGCTTCCACCACGAACGCCATGTCAGCCCGCGTGTGCGGAACGAATTCGACGCCGCTCACCGCGTAGATATTCTCGAGATCGACGGACCACAGCGCTTCCTTTCCCGCTTCCGCAGCCTGCCAATACGTCGCGGCGTCGCCATCGTTCGCCATCGACGCGGGATGGCCGCCAGCCGCCGAACTGGCCGTGGTGGGCCGGTTGACGATCACATTCCTGGCCACTGCGGCTTTGGCCTGCTTGACGAACGAGGGATAGCTGACGACCGGGCGCGACTCGACGACCGGGCTTTCGCCCTCGACGTAGCGATCCGGCCCGTTGCTCGTGATCTCAAGCCGCGCGTCCTTCAGCCCCGGAGACGTGGCGCGAATGACCGTTTTTCCAGCGAAGTAGGAACGGAACTCGATGGCCGCCAGGCCGTCGCGAATGGCGATCGGCGCGTCGTGCCTGAAGGTGATGGCGCGCCCGGTTGGAAATTCGCCCGGCCCGCTTTCGATCGACAGCGTGACATCGGGAGCGTTGCTGAGGGCGCGCCCGGCCTCGTCGCGCACGGTCACCAGCAGCTGCACGTCGTCGTGGCCCTGGGTTCCCGCGATGACGGTCTTGTCCGCCGTGAGCGTCAGCTGCGCGGCTTCTCCCGGCGCCGGCCACGCCGGCGGAGCGATATGCGCATACTCGTTGCGATACCAGTAGTACTGCCGCTTGGGGATGCGGAAATAGTCGATCATGCCCATGCAGCCGAATTCAACCGCGGCGATCGTGCCGTGGTCGAAGCCGGCCCAGATGGCCTCGCCGCTGCGCCATGCGTAGCGCCAGGGATAGCGTTCCTTGCTGCCTTTCTGGTCGGCGGGCTCGCCCAGGCTGTCGCCCCAGCCCGGCTCGTATTTTCCGGGCCGGTTGGCGATCGTCGAGCCGTATTCCGTCACCATGCTCGGCATGCCGGGATTGAGGTACTGCGGCATGGAGGCGCCGTCGCCGTTGTATCCCGCCACATCGCCGAGACGGTCCACGCCGCCGCGCTGGACCCCGCCGACGGCCGCCGGACGCGAAGGGTCGAGCGCGCGCATGACGCCGATCTGGCGCTTGACGAAGGCGCGCATCGCGTCCTGGGCCTCCGGCGCGCTGAAGAAGTACTCGTTGCCATTGCTCCAGGCGATGACGCTCGGGTGGTTGCGGTGAATGCGGATCATCTCCGCCGTCTGCGCCAGGACGCTGTCTTCGAAGCCGGGGCGGTCCTGCGGGTCGGGCGGATAGGCGCTCGACAGCCAATTGCCGTCCCCGCCAAAGCCGCCGATGCCCCAGAACGGCGCCTCGGACCAGAACAGCATGCCCAGTTCGTCGGTCGCCTGGGAGAAGGCCGGCGCGTGCGGGTAGTGCGAGCCACGGATGAAATTGAAGCCGGCGTCCTTGAGCATCTGGACGTCGCGCCGCGCACCGGCGTGGGAAACGGCGTCGCCCCATCCGGCGTGGTCTTGATGGACGTTTGCGCCCAGCAGGTACAGGTGCCTGCCGTTGATGAAAAACCCCTTGTCGGCCGTCCACGTGATCGAGCGAATGCCGAAGGTCGTGGTGTAGTTGTCGACGATGCGGCCGTCGATATAGACTTTGCTGTCGAGCCGGTACAGGGCCGGATTGCCTGGCCCCCACAGCGAGGGACGCGCTATCCGGGGCGGCTGCTGCGCGAACATGCCGGTCGCGCCCGCCTTGACGGTCTGGTTCGTTCTGCTCGTCGTCACCAGTTTTCCCGAGGGGGCATACACGCTGGAGACGAGCGTCACGGTTTTGTCGGACGCCGCGCGGTTCTCGATCTCGGTCTGAATACGGATCGATGCGCGCTGCGCCGATACCTCCGGTGTCGTCACGAAGGTGCCGTACCAGGCCACGTGCACTGGATCGGTGGCGACCAGCCTGACGTCGCGATAGATTCCGCCGGAAAAGACATGCTCTCCGGCGCGCGGGGCAATCCGGGCGTTCCACAGGTTGTTGACCCGTACCGCAATGGTGTTGGCGCCGGCGTGCGCATACGGCGTGATGTCGATGGTGAAGCCGGTATAGCCGCCTCGATGCCGGCCCGCCATGTTGCCGTTGACGTAGATTTCGGCCTCCTGGAACACACCGTCGAATTCCAGGGCGAGTCGTTTGCCTTGCCAGGATTTCTCGACCTGAATGTCCTTGCGGTACCAGCCGTAACCGACATAGAAGCCCGAGCCGAGGAAATAGGGCATGCTGAAGGAATGGGGCAGGTTGATCTTTTCCCAGTCCTTGCCGACTTCGCCGCCCGCGCCGGCGCCGGCCGGGTCGCCCAGGGTGAAGGTCCATGCACGATTGAGTTGAACGATGTCCCGGCCTTGAGCATCGGCCCTGGCGGCGCCGCTCGCCAACGACAGCATGGCAAGCGCCAGGATCAGGAATTTGCGCGCCACCGTCGACGTCAGGCTACGAAGATGTTTCATTGTTGCCGCTCCAGGATGACCGCGGCGCCACCGGCTGCCGACAGTTGCAAGGTGAGTCCATCGTTTGCCGCGACGTCGAATTCCCGGCGCCTTACGTCGTTTGGAGTGTCGCCATCTTCCCACACCGTGGCGTGGTAGCGCCCGGGCGGCAGGAAGCGCAAGGGAACGCGCCTGGTTTCGCGCCCCGCATTATCGCCAGCCGCGTCGTCGGCCGTCATCGCGCCGAGATACCAGGTGCTGCCCTGGCGCCGCGCCAGCACGATGTCGCGTCCCGGTTCACCCGACACAAAGCGCGTCTCGTCCCAGGCGGTTGGCACGCGCCGAATGAAATCGAAGCCGGCCGCGTCGCGATAGGCGTCCGGGTCGTCGGACACCATCTGCAGCCCACTGTCGTAGACCACATACATCGCCAGCGCCTGGCCGCGCGTCGTCTGCGTCAGCGGCATCTCCGCTTGTACAGTGAAGCTGGCCGGCGTGCCGTTGCGGAAACCGCCCGGCGTGTAGTCCATCGGCCCGGCGAGCATGCGCGTGTAGGGCAGCATCAGGTTGTGCTGCGGCGTGATCCGGGTGTTCATCTTGTTCCATTCCGCCCCCATCACGCCTTCCTGCGTAATGAAGTTCGGATAGGTACGCTGCAACCCGGCCGGGACGTAAGCGCCGTGCAAGTCGAGCAGCAGATGGCGCTTGGCCGTGCCGGCCGCGACACGCTGATAGAAGTCGACGATGTCCTCGTCGTCGCGGCTCATGAAGTCGATTTTCACACCTTTGATGCCCCACCGCGCGTAGGTGTCGAGCACCTCGTCCATGCGCTGCGCCACGTGGTCCCAGTGCGCCCACAACATCAATCCGACACCTTTCTGGTCCGCGTAGCGCACCAGCGCCGGCATGTCGATGCCGTCGGCGGCGCGCGTGATGTCCGTCTCTGGCCTTGCATTCCAGGCGTCGGGCGTGGAGCCCAAGGCCCAGCCGGCGTCGATCAGGTAGTAGGGAAGGCCGGCAGCGGCGGCAAAATCGATGAAGCGGCGATAGGCGGCCATGTCTGGCTTCATGCCGGCCAACGGTCCCGACCACCAGTCCCACGCCGCCTTGCCGGGTTTGACCCAGCTGAAATCGCCCTCGGGCGGCGGATTGAGGTTGCCGATCAAGTGCGAGGCGATCATATCGCCGGTCCGGTCGCCCATCATGACCACGCGCCAGGCCGTCACCAGTCCCGCGCGCGATGCGTACACCGGCGCGGCACGCTGTGGCACCGGCGACAGGCGCACACGCAAGGCGGCGCCTTCGCGTCGCAGCGACGCGCCGGTGTAGCCGTCCAGATGCGCTTGCGCGATCGCGTAAGCAGTGCGACCGGAACGCGTCGTGCAGACGACGGGCACGTCGTAGGCGACGTCGTCGCGCAGTTGCGAAATCCGCTTGCGCTCGAAGGGCGCCTCGTGTGCGCCTTCAGCAACGGACACGAGACAGGCGGGATCGCCTGCCGGCACGAAAGCGGTGCGCTCGCCGCGCAAGTGCACAGGCTTGCTATCGTCGATGCGGTAGCGGAAGGCGACACCGTCGTCGTAGACCCGCACGTCGATGAACAGCCGGCGCCCGGCGGGCGCGCGTTCGCGGAAAGCCAGGGTTGCGCCGCGATAGTGGTCGCGCGCGGAGGCGGCCTTGGTGGCGACCAGTGGAATGGTGCGGTCGACCGCGATGTCGTTGCGCCGTTCGAATGCAAGAGCGCCAAACTCGGGAGCGCCGTCGAATTCCAGTCCCAGCGGCGATGCCGCGATCACCGTTTCGCTGCGGCGCGTTATCGAAAACCGGCTGGCGTCGCGCTCGATCCGGATCGCGGTGCGGCCGTCCGGCGATGCAACGGTCACGGGCGCCGCCGACGCCACCAGGCCCAAGGATGCGACAGCACCCGCCATCAATGTCAACTTCCATTTATTCATACTGCCGCCGCTCCTTCGATTCTTCAATGCGGGTAGATCGTTAGCCGCGGATTGCCCTTCATCCCGCTTCCAGGCCGTGCTGTCCGTGCGCGGTGCGCCGGGCTTCGCTCACAAGCTTGTATCGATAAATTTCGTACCGACACGCGCGCGCTTGTCTTCAAGGAAGGGATGCGCCGTCGATGTCGCAGAACGCGCCGGCCAATACCGTTTTGCATACGCTTCATGCGGTCGGCATCTCCCGATGTTGCGTCGGAAGCGGGAAGGGAAGCCGCTACCTTGGCAAAGCGGCCCCACCCCGGTCGACGCCATTTCCGGTATCCACACCGATGTTTTTGTTATCGTTATCATTTTAGGTCGTTTACGAGAGGCCGTATACTTTTTTTTGGCTGGGGGAAAACTGGCGCGATATGCACATGGCCGGCACGCGATTCGGCGCCGGGGGAAACGCTGGCAGTCAATCCAGGCTGTACAAACGGCTGTGCTATAGGATGCACGGCGCCTGAACACACGATTTAATTGCTACATGTCACAAACGTGGTCATACTGCTCCCGTTGAATTGGTCTGACCAGTTTCAACAAACATGCGATTTCATCGCCGGATTGTGAAAACTGGACCGACCAAATATCGGCCGTGGCGGTGGAGTTCGCTCTGAAGCTGTTCTTGGGTTCATCAGCGTTCACCATTCTCGGAGAAGACATGACGATTACCAAAAAGCAGTTATGCCAGGCACTTTTAAGCAGCCTCGTGATGGCCGGCGCCAGCGCGGGCGTC
>JBJMVU010000289.1:0-9973 GCA_045810485.1 Massilia sp.
CTTCGCCTGCTGGTCGAGGCGCGCGAGCTGATTGCCTAGCTCGAGCCGGATGTCCTCGACGCGGGCCAGATTCTCGCGCGCGTCGGAGAGTCGTCCTTCCGTTTCCTTGCGACGCTCGCGATACTTGGAAACGCCGGCCGCTTCCTCGAGGAACACGCGCAGCTCTTCCGGTCGCGATTCGATGATGCGCGAGATCATGCCCTGGCCGATGATGGCGTACGCGCGCGGGCCGAGGCCCGTGCCGAGGAAGATGTCCTGGATGTCGCGCCGGCGCACGGGCTGGCTGTTGATGAAATAGGTCGACGTGCCGTCGCGCGTGAGCGTGCGCTTGACGGCGATCTCGGCGTACTGGCTCCATTGCCCGGCCGCCTTGCCGGCGCTGTTGTCGAACACGAGTTCGACGGAGGCGCGCCCGGCCGGCTTGCGGTTGGTGGAGCCGTTGAAGATCACGTCCTGCATCGATTCGCCGCGCAGCTCGGACGCTTTCGATTCGCCCAGCACCCAGCGTACGGCATCGATGATGTTCGATTTGCCGCATCCGTTCGGGCCGACCACGCCGACCAGCTGCCCCGGCACCTGGAAATTGGTGGGATCGACGAAAGACTTAAATCCCGACAATTTGATGGAGGATAGACGCACGTTCGCTTACGGTTTGGGGAGAAGTCGATAAAGGCTGCATCATACCATCTGCGCCTTGCTTTTCGGCCAAGTTTTAGCCGTCCCGCGCGCGGGGTCAGGTGCAGAGGACGTCGAAGCGAACCCGCGACGGCGCGCATGGCGGGACGTACGGTCCCTGCGCCGGCTGCCAGTCGTTGCGCAGGTAGACCCGGTCGCGTCCGGACAGTTTCAGCGCGGCGGCCGTCAGCCACTGGTGGGAATACGCGGGATCGGCGCGCGGCAGCAGGATGGTCGCCGCGAGCAGGCCCAGCAGCAGAGGCTGCGGCGAACAGTCCTGCGCGTTGCGGGCGCGGGCGAGGAACAGCGCGGCCGCGCCCAGCCCGAGCGCGCAGCCGGACAGGGCTTCGCTGGCGGAATGGGCGCCGACCTGCACGCGCGCCAGCGCGACCGCCACGGCGAGCAGGCCGCCGACGGCCACCGCGCCCCGGCGCAGGCGCGGCGAACCGCGCTCCACCAGCAGGAACAAGGCGACGGGAAACACGGCCGCCGCGCGGGCCGCATGGCCGGAAAAGCCGGTGAACGACAGCGCACGGATGCCGATGCCCCAGCCGATGAACGCCATCTGGCTCGCGGCCGCCACGAGCATCGCGCCGCCGAACACGCCGCACCAGACGAGCGCCAGCCGCCAGCAGCGCGCGCCGACGAGCCAGGCCGCCACGCCGACGGCGAGCAGCGCCGTGACGTTGAGGCCGCCCAGCGCCGAGAGATGGGACCACCAGAGCATGTTACGCGGGAAGAGAGATTCGTGACAGCTCGACTATACCGCGACCGGATGACCGATACCAACACGCAGGGCGGGCTCCCCGGGCCCGCGCGAACGTCGGAACGCCGCACACGTCACGCGTGGGCACAGAGTGCCCACGCTACGTCATGGCAACGGCAATGGCGGGGTCGTTGACGGCCCCCTGCGCCATCGCGTCGGACAGCACCTGCCCCACGACGCCGTCGATGGCCAGCACGCGCGCGCTGCCGTCGCCCAGGGCCGCGGCCAGTTTTTCGGCGGGCAGCGAGAATGCCTCGCGCCGGCCCGCGCCCGAGAAGATGAACAGCGTGCGCAGCGGGCTCACCCACGCCAGCCTGACCTTGCGCGCGCCTTCGCCTGTGCGGAACTCCAGCCACATGCCGCGCTCCAGGCCGTCGACGGCCGACACCTCGGCCGCCCGCGCCGCCGCCTGTTCCAGCGCCGCGTTTTCCATCTCGACCTTGCGAAGTGCATCCTGCCGGGCCGCCTGCGCGGCCAGCTCCAGCTGGCGCTCGGGCGACAGTTCGATGGGCGCGCGCACGATCGCCGCGTGGTATTCGGCCAGGCGGGCGAAGAATTGCAGGCGCTCGGCGTCCTGCCACTTGATCGCATCGAGCCATTTGTTCAGGGTCGCGAGCAGGCGCGGCAGCCGGGAAATCAGGCTCTTGCGCTGCTCCGGCGTGGCTTTCGGCTTGACGCTCCAGATCAGGTCGTCCATGGCCCGGGTGGCGTCGCCGACGGCGCCTGGCCGCACATCCTCGATCGTCCACGCGAAGGTCAGCACGGTCGTCCAGCGCTGCTCCAGGAAGCCGCTGACGACCTCGTTGACGTCCCCTGCCTGCACGCGCAGCGCGACGGCGTCGCGGGCCTGGCGGGCCGCAACCTCGTGCCGTTCCCGCTTGAGGGCATTGGCGACGGGCGCGGCCAGCGCCGCTTCCCGGGCCGTCTCGTCGGCCGCGATGCCGGCTTCCAGCTCGGCGACGGCGCTGGCGAACGCCTCCGGCTGCGCCTCGCCCACGCGCGCGACGCCGCGCCGCATGGCCTGGAACAACGGATCCTCGGCATCGTCTCTTTGGTCCCAGCCGACTCTGGACATCAGGTCGACGAGCCGGCGCGCCGGGTGGTCGTGCTCGAAGAAGAAATTCTTGTCGAGCAGCGCCGCCTTCAGCACGGGCACTTGCAGCACGCGCAGCAGGTCGCGCGTGCGCGGCGGAATGGCGTCGTCGAGCAGCACCGTCTCGAACACGCGCGACAGCAGGTCCAGCGTGCGCTCGTCGCCGCGCGGCAGGCTGCCCTGGGGCAGGCTCTGTTTCAGGCGCGGCAGGTAGAACACATTGTGCGGCGTGGCGGCCGCCGTCGCGGCGCCCTCCGCCAGCGCCGGCTCGAGGCGCGCCAGCACGTCCAGCAGCGGCGCGGTGCCGCCGAGTTGCGCCAGCATGCCCCGCACGGCGGCCGGCCAGCCGGCCTGGGTCGCCTGCTCGCCCTGGCCGCCGCCCGGTGCAAAGCCGGCGGCGGGTTGGGCGGCGGATTGGAAAACGGCGCTGGACGGGGCCGCGAAGCCCGGCGCCGGTTGCGCGCCCTGCTCCGCCACGGGCGCCGGCGCGAAGGCCCCCGCGCCGCTGGGCCGCCAGCCGCCGCCGCTGGACGGCAAGGTCGGCAGGTCGGGAATCAGCGGGACGCCATCCTCGCCGCCGTCGTCGCCGAACAGCTTGCGCAATTGTTCGGCGAGAGCCGCGCGCTGGCCGGCGCGGGCCGCCTTCGCGGCGGCCCCGTCGTCCGTCCTCTGGATGCGGTAGGCGTCGACGGAGCCCGGCTGCCCCTCCTTGCGCAGCGCGGCGACGAGGGATTCGAACAGCGGGGCGAAGTCGAACACGATGTCCGGGCGCAACAGGGGCTGGACGAGGCCGTGGGCATCCGCTTCCGGCTCGAATTCGCGCCACGCTGCGCCAATGGCGCCAAGAAAGACGTCGGGCCGGAACGGATTGCTGTCGGCGCGCAGCACGCCGCGTCCCAGCAGCATGCCGAGGCGGACCGCCAGCGTGGCGAGCTGGTCGGCGTATTGGATGTCGAACGGACGGGCCAGCGCGCCCAGTGCGAGGCGGCTGTCGATTTCTTCGAGCGGGACGAGGTCCAGCGATGCCGCCATCCGGCGCGCCGGGCCGGCCTGCGGCGCCAGGCGGTCGAGCTCGCGGCGCACCGCCACGGCGATCGCGCTGGACGCGAGGTGGACGAAGGCGTACGCATTGTCCTTCAATAGCCGGGCCGCCTTCACGCGCCGCTGGACGTCCTGCGGGTCGCCCTGGTGCCGCGTCATGTCGGCCAGCGCGGCGGCCATGCGGCCCGTCATGGCCGTCAGTTGTTCCTTGACGTAATTGTCCGTGATACCGGCGAGCGCATCCAGCGTCGCCTGCTGCGACGACGCGGCCTTGCGGGCGGCCGGAGTCTGGACGGAAGGGGAAGACATGGTACGGCTATTGTGGCACATAATTTCCAAGCGGCAATAAGAATCGATGCATCGATTCCGCTCCCACGAAAATGCTTATGCTATTGAAGAGCGCCGCCGACAGCGTAAAACCCTATGCTGCGCCGCAAAATTCGGTTGCCGGCGAATAAGAATATGCGAAATACGTGTTTGCGGAGAAAATTATTGCTAGCGTAATGCATCTAATCCTACAAACGCTCAAGAAATGATCCGATACCCGTTAAATTGCCGGGCTCGCATCATTGCAATACCGAAATCGCTTCGGTAAGCAGGACATCTCCACTATCGAAAGGAATGATCATGGCTTCGAACAAGAATTCTTCGCGCTCGGGCAGCCAGGGCGGCTCCCACGAACAACACGTCAAGGCCGGCCAGCAAAGCCACAAGAACGACGGTAACAAGCAGTCGGGCTCCGGTTCGGGCTCGCGCTCGGGCGGCTCGGGCGGCACCCGCGGCGGCACCCCGGAGCAGCATGCCGAGGCTGGCCGTCAAAGCCACAAGAACGACAACAAGCGCTGATCGCAGCGCTTCCCAGGAAGGTCGAAAGAGCCTGGCGCGGGACGACCGCGACAGGCTCTTTGTTCATCAGATGTTGCGCAGGTACGCGCCCTTCGGTGGCGCGAAGTCGCGGACGTCGTCCACCATGCCCGCCGCCTTGGCGTCGCGCGCGTTCAGGTGCAGGTCGCCGTACTGGTGGATGCCCCACTGCTCGGGCGTCAGCTCGACGTGCTTGCGCAGGATCGATTCCGTGCGCGCATCGTCGGCACGCAGGCCCTCCACGATGATGTTCAGCGCATCCGGACGCGAGCCTGGCGACGCTGTCGCATGCGACTTGTGGATCATGAAGCGCGCCGTCTCGCTCGCATAGCGCTGCTTGCCCGACAGGAACAGGATCACCGCGATCGACGCGACGGCGCCACCGTTGTACATGATGCAGTTGACGGGGGCATTGGCCAGGAAGTTGTACAGGCACAGGCCGTCGCTCACATACCCCCCGTTCGATTGCAGGAGAATGTGCGCCGTCTCGATGCCGTCGTCGTTCATGCCCGCCACCGCCTCGAAGACGCGATGCACCATGTCGCTGTTCACGTCGCCGGACAGGGTGAAGTACCCTTCCTTCTGTTTTGCCTGATCTTCGCTCATAGTGGCTCTCTTCCGTCACAAAGGTCGTAGGACAAGTGTAACAAAACACGTCCGCAGCCCTCATATGGCCTCACGGCAATCGTGTGCGCCTCCCCTGCGCTGGATTGACTTCCCGTCACCACTGACATAGACTTCGCAGTCTTGACCGGGAGAGCGCAGCGCAGGCTGCCGCCGAAGGGGCATTACCCAAAAACTCTCAGGCAACCGGACCGGTCAGGGGCTGCCGCGCAAGGCGCGGCGGACCAACTCTGGAGAGCGGCCTTCACGGCCCACCGAAGGGGCAGGCGAACATTCATGATGTTCGCTATCTCTCAGGTACCGAGGACAGAGGGGTGCGAGAGCATGCGGACGACCGCGTGCGCGACCCCAATTCTGCCGAGGAACCATCCATGACGCTCAAAGCGACCCCGCTCAATTCCGTACACCGTGCCGCCGGCGCCAAAATGGTCGACTTCGGCGGCTGGGACATGCCCGTCAACTACGGCTCCCAGATCGAAGAACACAATGCCGTGCGCGGCGACGCCGGCATGTTCGACGTGTCCCACATGTGCGTGGTCGACCTGAAAGGCGCCAACGTGCGCGCCTTCCTGCGCGGCCTGCTCGCCAACAACGTCGACAAGCTGCAGGCGCCCGGCAAGGCCCTGTACTCGTGCATGCTGAATCCGCAGGGCGGCGTCATCGACGACCTGATCGTCTACTACTTCGCCGAAGACTGGTTCCGCCTCGTCGTCAACGCCGGCACGGCCGAGAAGGACATCGCCTGGATCCGCCAGCAGAACGACGCCACCGGCGGCAATCTGACCATCACCCCGCGCCGCGCCGACCTGAGCGATGATGGCATCGCCCTCGTCGCCGTGCAGGGCCCGAACGCCCGCGCGAAAGTGTGGCAGGTCGCGCCGCAGACGCAGGCGCCGTCGGAAGGCCTGAAGCCCTTCAACGCCGTGATCGTGAACGACACCCCGTTCGGCGAACTGATGGTCGCCCGCACCGGCTATACGGGCGAGGACGGCTTTGAGATCGGCGTGCCGGCCAGCCAGGTCGAGGCGCTGTGGAACGCCCTCGCCGCCGCCGGCGTCAAGCCGGCCGGCCTGGGCGCGCGCGACACGCTGCGCCTGGAAGCGGGCATGAATCTGTACGGCCAGGACATGGACGATGGCGTTTCCCCGCTGGACGCCGGCCTCGCCTGGACCGTCGACCTCGTCTCGGAACGCGATTTCATCGGCAAGGCCGCCCTGCAGCACAACGGCCAGAAGCAGCAATTCGTCGGCCTGATCCTGCGCGAAAAAGGCGGCATCCTGCGCGCCCACCAGAAGGTCGTGGCCGCATCGGGCAATGCCGGCGAGATCACGAGCGGCACGTTCAGCCCGTCGATGCAGCAGGCGATCGCGCTGGCGCGCGTGCCGGTGGACGTCGCGATCGGCGACACGGTCCACGTGGAAATCCGCGACAAGAAACTGGCGGCATCGGTCGTCAAATTGCCGTTCGTGCGTAACGGCAAGATCCTGGCATCCTGAACAAACACACTTATACTGACCGCACCATCCATCACTACGGAGTTACGCACATGAACATCCCAGCCGACCTGAAGTACACCGAGTCCCACGAGTGGGTCCGCCAGGAGGCCGACGGCACCCTGACCGTGGGCATCACCGAATACGCGCAGGACGCCCTGGGCGACATCGTGTTCGTCGAACTGCCCCAGGTCGGCAAGGCTTTCACCGCCGGCGATGACGCCGCCGTCGTGGAGTCCGTCAAGGCCGCCAGCGACATCTACGCCCCGGTCTCGGGCACCGTCACCGCGGTGAACCAGGCCACGGCCGACGCGCCGGACTCGATCAACGCGAACGCCTACGATGCCTGGCTGTTCAAGCTGCAGCCGTCCGACCCGGCCGCCATCAACGGCCTGCTCGACGCGGCCGCTTACGGCAAGGCCACCGAGGGCTGATTCGAATCACCGTCATTCCCGCGCAGGCGGGAATCCAGTCTCGAGCTGCCGCGCACGCTGAAATTGGGCCCCCGCCTGCGCGGGGGCGACGGAGTGGTACCTCACGCGCCGACTATTTTTTCGCTCCCATCATGACCCGCACCAGCCTGACCCAACTCGAAGCACGCGATGGCTTCATCCCGCGCCACATCGGCCCGTCCGCATCCGAACAGGCGGCCATGCTGTCCGCCCTCGGCTACGCCTCGCGCGCCGAGCTGATCGACGCCGTCGTTCCCGCCAACATCCGCCGCAAGGACAAGCTGGACCTGGGCCAGTTCTTCGAGCCGCTGCCCGAGCAGGCCGCGCTCGCGAAGCTGAAAGGCATCGCGGCGCAGAACAAGGTCATGAAGTCGCTGATCGGCCAGGGCTACTACGGCACCCACACGCCGCCCGTCATCCTGCGCAACATCTTCGAAAACCCGGCCTGGTACACCGCGTACACGCCGTACCAGCCGGAGATCTCGCAGGGCCGCCTGGAAGCCATCCTGAACTTCCAGCAGGTCATCACCGACCTGACCGGCATGGGCATCGCCAACGCGTCGATGCTGGACGAAGGCACGGCCGCCGCCGAGGCGATGACCTTGATCCAGCGCGTCGGCAAGTCGCAATCGAAAGTGTTCTACGTCGCCGACGACGTGCTGCCGCAGACGCTGGAAGTCGTGCAGACCCGCGCCTTGCCGATCGGTGTCGAAGTGCGCACGATCGCGGCAAGCGACATCGAAAACCTCACCGAGTCGTGCTTCGGTGTGCTGCTGCAATACCCGGGCGTGAACGGCGACGTGCGCGACTACCGCGCGGCCTGCGAGAAGCTGCATGCGGCGGGCGCGATGGTCGTCGTCGCGGCCGACCTGCTGGCGCTGACCGTGCTGACGCCGCCGGGCGAATGGGGTGCGGACGTCGTCGTCGGCAACAGCCAGCGCTTCGGCGTGCCGCTCGGCTTCGGCGGCCCGCACGCGGGCTACCTGGCCACGCGCGACGAGTACAAGCGCAGCATGGCGGGCCGCCTGGCCGGCGTCACCATCGACGCCCAGGGCAACCCGGCCTTCCGCCTCGCGCTGCAGACGCGCGAACAGCACATCCGCCGCGAAAAGGCCACGTCGAACATCTGCACGGCGCAGGTGCTGCTGGCCGTGATGGCCTCGATGTACGCCGTCTACCACGGCCCGCAAGGCCTCGCGCAAATCGCCCGCCGCGTGCACCGCTACACGGGCATTCTCGCCACCGCGTTGAAGGGCCTGGGCTTCCAGCTGGCGAACGACACCTACTTCGACACGCTGACCGTCATCGCCGACAACGCCGACGAGATCCACCGCGTCGCCAATGACAATGGCGTCAACCTGCGCCGCATCGACGCGCGCCACGTCGGCATCTCGCTGGACGAGACGATAGTCCGCGACGACATCGCGCTGCTGGTGAAAATCTTCGGCGGCGCCGATGTCGACTTCGACATGCTCGACAAGGACGCGGCCGACGCGTATCCGTCCGCGCTGGCCCGCACGAGCGCCTACCTGACGCACCCGACGTTCAACCGCTACCACGCCGAGCACGAGATGCTGCGCTACCTGCGCGCGCTGGCCGACAAGGACCTGGCCCTCGACCGCACGATGATCCCGCTCGGCTCCTGCACGATGAAGCTGAACGCGACGTCCGAGATGATCCCGGTGACCTGGCCCGAGTTCTCCAGCATCCACCCGTTCGCGCCCGACGACCAGACGGTCGGCTACCGCGAGATGATCGGCCAGCTGGAAGCGATGCTGTGCGCCGTGACGGGCTACGCCGGCGTGTCGCTGCAGCCGAACGCCGGCTCGCAGGGCGAGTACGCGGGCCTGCTGATCATCCAGAAGTACCACCAGTCGCGCGGCGAAGGCCACCGCAACATCTGCCTGATCCCGTCGTCGGCGCACGGCACGAATCCGGCGTCCGCCAACATGGTGGGCATGAAGGTCGTCGTGACCGCGTGCGACGCCAACGGCAACGTGGACCTCGTCGACCTGAAGAAGAAGGCCGAGGAACACAGCGACAACCTGGCCTGCGTGATGGTCACCTACCCGTCCACGCACGGCGTGTTCGAGGAAGGCATCAAGGAACTGTGCGAGATCGTCCATGCGCACGGCGGCCAGGTGTATGTCGACGGCGCCAACATGAACGCGCTGGTCGGCGTGGCCGGGCCAGGCCTGTTCGGCGGCGACGTCAGCCACCTGAACCTGCACAAGACCTTCTGCATCCCGCACGGCGGCGGCGGTCCGGGCGTCGGGCCGGTGGCCGTGGCCGAACACCTCGTGCCGTTCCTGCCCAACCAGGCATCCACGGGCTACCAGCGCAATGAGCAGGGCATCGGCGCCGTCAGCTCGGCCGCGTACGGCTCCGCCTCGATCCTGCCGATCTCGTGGATGTATATCGCGATGATGGGCGGCGAGGGCCTGCGCAAGGCGAGCATCATGGCGATCCTCAACGCCAACTACATTGCCAAGCGCCTCGCGCCCCATTATCCCATCCTCTACACGGGGCCCGGCGGCTTCGTTGCGCACGAATGCATCGTCGACCTCAGATGGCTCAAGGATCGCACCGGGCTCACCGTCGAGGACGTCGCCAAGCGGCTCGTCGATTACGGCTTCCACGCGCCGAACCTCGCCGCGCTCATGATCACCTATCCATCGACGCACGGCGTTTTCGAAGAGGCGATCAAGGACATCTGCGCCGTCGTTCACCGGCATCGCGGGCAGGTCTATCTCGACGGCGCCAATCTCAATGCGCAGGTCGGGCTCGTGAGGCCCGCCGAGCTCGGCGCCGATGTCTGCCACATCAACCTGCACAAGACCTTCTGCATTCCGCATGGCGGCGGCGGGCCCGGCATGGGACCGATCGGCGTCAAGGCGCACTTGGCGCCCTTCCTGCCGGGCCACCCGGTCGTCTACGGCGTCAATCCGGCCGCCGGCCGCGACCA
>JBJMVU010000290.1:0-19580 GCA_045810485.1 Massilia sp.
CGTTCGTCGAACGCGCGGTCTTGAACCTGCCGAACGGGAAGCGGTTTACGATCCGGACCGAAGGGCTGTCGGACGCGCATCCGTACGTGGGCAGCGTGACCCTGAACGGCAAGCCGCTCGCGCGCAGCGTGCTGCGCCACGAAGACATCGTCGCGGGCGGAGAGCTCGTGTTCCGGATGCAGGCGACGCCTGACAAGGCATGGGGCAAGGCGCCGGGGGCGCGGCCCTATACGCAAACGGCGTATTGATCGTCGGCGCCTACGGCTGGCGGGCACGGGGTGCCCACCCTGCCCAGGGTTGCCGTAGGGTGGGCTCCCCGAGCCCACTGTGCGTAAGGGTCACCGCCGGCGCACGCTCGCGACCATGACACCGGCCAGGATGACCGCGAAGCCGGCCGCGTGATACAGGTGCGGCGGCTCCTTCAGCAGGGGCCACGCCGCCAGGGTCGCGAACAGCGGGATCAGGTACACGGTCAGGCTCGCGCGCGCCGGGCCGGCCGCCACCACGAGACGGTCGAAGAAGAAGTACGCGCCGAGGCTCGGCACGACGGCGAGGAAGGCCAGCGCCGCGTACAGGCGGCTATCGGCGAAATCGGCCACGGCGCCGCCGGCCGCTTCGAACGCGGCGAACGGCGCCAGCACGAGCGCCCCGCCGCCGATCAGCGCGGCCAGCTTGACGGTCGACGGCAGCGGGGGCAGCGGCACGCGCTTGTTGAAGACGGTGTAGAGCGACCAGCCGCACGCGGCCAGCACGACCCACAGGTCGCCGCGGCCGAATTCCAGCTGGCCCAGCGCCGTCACGTCGCCCTTCGACAGCACGACGAGCACGCCGAGGATGGCGAGGAACATGCCGCCCGCCTGGCGGCGCGACAGCGGCGCCTTCCACACGAGCGTTTCGATCAGGGTCACGAGCGCCGGGCAGGCGGCGAAGATGATGCCCACATTGGCCGCGCTCGTATGGCGCGCGCCGACGTACTGGGGTGCGACGGACAGGCCCATGCCCAGGCCGGCGAGCAGCAGGATGCGCCGCCAGTTGGCGCGGAGCAGGCCCCGCAGCGCCCACAGGCGCGGTCCGCACGACGGCAGCAGGATCAGGAACGCCAGCATCCAGCGCCCGAAGGCGAGGAAGACAGGCGGGATTCCCGCGCCCTGCGCCCAGCGGGCGACGACGAGGTTCGCTGCGAACAGCGCGGGGGTGATCAGCATGAGCGGCAGTTCGGCTGCGAAGGGATCACTCCGGTAGCCGGCGCCCGCCCGTGATACTGCATTCGACACGAGGGCTCCTGAACGAAAAGCGGCGGACGCGGACACGCCCGGGTAAGGGAATGCTGCGCCGCAATAAACTGGATAAGCAAGCCGCAATGGTAAGGGAGCACGCGCAGAATGTGCTTCTATTCGATAGCGATAACACGTCGATTTCCGCAAGGGTCTTCTGCAGAAATGCGGAATAGCAGATAAAATATCCGGGTTGATTTGGAAAGTACGAAGGAAGCACTGCGATGAAAGACGGCCAGCTGGACGAGACCGACCGCCAGATCCTGCGCACGCTCAGCCGCGACGGGCGTATCAGCAACCAGAAACTCGCGGAAACGGTGCACCTGTCGCCGACGCCATGCTGGCACCGCGTCAAAGTGCTGGAGGAAGCCGGCTTCATCACGGGTTACGTGGCGATGCTGGACCAGCGGGCGCTGGGCATGCCGGACACGGTGATCATCGAAGTGACGGTGGACCGCCACGACGACGAGATCTTCAACGCCTTCCAGGAGGCGCTGGCCGGCCTGCCGGAAGTGATGGAGGCGTACCTGCTGTCGGGGGAATACGACTACCTGATCAAGGTGGCCGTATCGGGGACGGAAGGGTATGAGAAATTCTTGCGGCAGAAGCTGTACAAGCTGCCGGGAGTGACGCGGACGCGGTCGACGTTTACGTTGCGGTGCCTGAAACGCACCCCGTCAGTGTCACCGTGATGCGGGCGTTCGCGTGGGCACGCATTTGGGCCCCCCGGCCCCAAATGCCCACCCTACCCGGAAACGTCTGTAGGGTGGGCTCCCCGAGCCCACGACTGAAACGCACCCCGTCCGTGTTACCGTGATGCGGGCGTTCGCGTGGGCACGGGGTGCCCACCCGACGGCGTATCTGTAGGGTGGGCTCCCCGAGCCCACGATGCATTACTTCTTCGATTTCAGCTCGGTCAGCTCGGCGCGCAGCTTGCTGCGTTCGGCCGTCGACTTGTCGAGCTTCGCGCGCAGGTCGTCCAGCTCGGACGCCAGGCTGTCGCGCGCCGTGGTCGCGCCCACCAGTTCCATCTCGGCGCGCAGGCGCGCGTCCGATTCGGCGGCCATGTCGGCCACCTTGCGTTCCAGTTCCTGGCGCAGCTGCGTCAGTTGCTGTTCCTTGCCGTCGATCGCAAGCTGGTCCTTCGCCTTGCTGACGAGGGCGTCCATCGCGACCTGGCGCGCATTCTTGAGTTCCGCGTTCAGGCGTGCGATCGTTTCGTCGCGCTCGGCAATGGCCTCCTCGGACGCCGCCGCCGCGCTGGTCACTTCCTCGCGCAGCGCGTCGCGTTCGTCTTCCAGTGCTTCGCCGGCCGCGCGCAGCGCTTCGATGTCCGCCTCGTTGCGCTCCAGCGCGTCGCGGTCGCCCGCACCGGCCTGTTCCGCGAACTTCAGTGCCCAGTCCGCCAGCCCGGCCAGCAATTCCGGCGGCAGTTCGGCTTTCGGCGGGGCCGCCGGCTTGACGTTTGCCGCACGCCAGGCGGCCAGGTGCTTGAAGATGGCGTTCGGCGAACCCTCGCCGAGGAAGTCCTGCACCGCTTCGATGGTTACCGCTTCGCCATCCTCCTGCAAACTCTCGGCTGCGCGCGCAACGTCGTCGAATGTGACTTCTTGGCCTGCCATAAGGTCTTGACTCCTGCTTCGTTGGATTTCGGGAGTGCGTATGATACTTCCCGTAGAGAAATTCAGCAGCAATCAACGTGCGAGTGTTGTGCGCCGGACGCGTCTCCGGCGAAGTAGTTCACATTTGGTAAGAAATCAGCCCGTCTGCGCGACGGGCGCCGCCAGCGGCCGGATCTGGTTCCGTCCGCCCTGCTTCGCTTCGTACAGCATGGCGTCGGCGCGCAGGAACAACTCGTTCTCGCTGCGGCCCTCCGGATACGCGGCCAGGCCGCCGCTGAACGAAAACCGGCGTACGTCGCCCGGCTTGACCTCGAACGCGATCGCGCCGAACGCCTGGCGCAGCGCGTCGAGCCGGTGCCAGCCCTGCTCCAGCGTGCAGTCCCAGAACACGACGACGAATTCCTCGCCGCCGAAGCGGCTCAGCAGGTCGCCCTCTTCCATGCGCGCCGCCAGCGTGAGGGACAGCCGCTTGATCACGATGTCGCCGAAGTAATGGCCCCAGGTATCGTTGATCGTCTTGAACTTGTCGATGTCGATGATGCCGAAGCACAGCGGCCGGTTTTCCAGCGCGGCGCGGCAGATCAGCGCCTGCGCCTTCTGCTGCAGGCCGATCTTGTTCAGCAGGCCCGTCGCACGGTCCTTGCCGATCAGGTCGCGGCTGACGCGGATCTTCGCGGCCCGGTTGAGCAACTGGCGGGCGAGCAGGTCCGGGTCGTCCATCGCGAACAGCGCATCGAAACCGCTGTCGAGGGCGCGCCGCGCCCGGGCCGGATCGGCGCCGCGATGCAGCAGCGCGATCTCGCGCACCGGATCGGCTTCGATATTGCGCTTGAGCACGCGCACGACGGCTTCCGTCCGTTCGTATTCCACGTCCGTGATCAACACCATATCCGGCTGCAAATCCTTGACGCGCAGGTGGAGCGTCTGCGGATCGGTGTGGTAGACCACTTCCAGCTGCTGCGCGCGCAGCGCGGCCTCGTCCCAGCCCGGCGGCGTGCCGAGCATGGCCACCCGCACGAGGTCGCCGCGCTTCTGCTGCACGAACAGATTGAACAGCTTGTCGACGAGCACGTCGTTGGCGATGGGTTTTTCGGCGTACGCCATGCAGTTGCTGTCGACGAGGCGTTGCTGCAGCAGGAACCGGCTGCCCTGGCGCACGCTCTGCAGGTAGACGTAACGGTGGTTCGCCGGCAGGCGCTGCAGCAACTCGCCCAGCAGCAGGGTCTTGCGCGCGTCGCGCAGGTCGGACTGCATATTGTGCAGCGCGTCGAGGTCGATCACGTACAGGCCGTCGCCGGCGTCGTGCTCGACGGCGGCCACGAACTCGCTGAGCTCGTGGAAGAAATGGATCTCGAAATCATACTTGTGCGCGTGCAGCAGCAACTCGGCCCGGTTGTCCTTGATGAAGAAGCTGTGCGACAAGAACAGCACATGATTCCTGTACAACGAGATATCCCCTGCCATCTGTTACGCACCTTCGAAGAGTTGACCACGCCAGCGTTGTGCCGACCGCCAGCATACCTCCGTTTGCGCCACGCATAAGTCCGAAGCGCGGTTTTTTTTGCCGATTCGAGCGCGATCTGAGTGTTATCAGGAAAATATGTTGCGCTTCGACAAAAAGTTGCTGATCAGAATCGAAAATCGGCCACGCCGCCCAGTTTGTCCGGGTTGCGCACGACGTAGATGGCGGCGATGCGGCCGTCCTCGATGTGGAGCGACGTGATCGCATCCGGCATGCCATTGCGCCAGGTCAACAAGCCCGGCGCCCCGTTGACGGTGATGATGTCGTAGCGCGTATCGGCGCCCGACCACTTGCGTTCGATGCCCGCCACGAGGCGGCCCACGCGGTCGGCGCCGAACACGCGCCTGACGGTCGTCTTGACCTTGCCGCCGCCATCGCCCGTGAACGTGGCATCGGCCGCCAGCAGGGCCTGTACCTGGGCCGGATCGGCCGAGCGGGCCGCCTGCACGAAGCGCCCCAGCAATTCCAGGTGCAGTTCGCGGTTGACGGCGAACCGGGGCCGCTCCGCCCGCACGCGCTCGCGCGCCCGCTGCAGCACCTTGCGGCAGGCGGCTTCCGTCTTGCCGACCATCGCCGCGACCTCGGCGTAATCGAAATCGAAGACCTGGTGCAGCAGGAACACGGCGCGTTCTTCCGGGGCCAGCCGTTCGAGCATCAGCAGGAAGGCCGTCGACAGGTCGCCGGCCGCTTCCAGCGCGCTTTCCGGCGACGCCACCGTGTCTTCCACGAGCGGTTCGGGCAGCCAAGGACCGACATAATGCTCGCGCTCCGTGATCGCGCCGCGCAGGCGGTCGATCGACAGCCGCGTGACGACCGTGACGAGCCACGCTTCGGGCGTGCGCGCCTCGACACCGCCGCCGTTCTGCCAGCGCAGCCAGGCCTCCTGGACAATGTCCTCGGCGTCGGCGCGCACGCCGAGCATGCGGTAGGCGATCCCGAACAGGCGGGGGCGCAGGCGGACGAATTCGTCGAGCGACGGGGTGACGGTCGGGGTGGCGGTCTGGGTATCCATATCCATTAGACGGATGAGGCACGCGTTGTGTGACCGCCGATTGTACGCGCTGTCAGCGCAGCGGAACTCCCCCTCGGACTGTCAGGTTGTCGTCCCGCACTCGGCCTCCAGCCGCGTGCGGGCATGCGACTTTCCCGGCCGCACCCGCATCGGTGCGCGTGGCGCGTCCAGCCGCACCGGCGTGAGTTTGCCCGCATACGGGGGCATGCCGGGGTCGATCTCGACCGTGCTGCCGTCCGGCGGCACGCCGGCGAGGAAGGCCCCGATGGCGATGCGGACGATCATCCGGTTGCCCGGATCCGCCTTCATGCTGAGCCGCTTCTCGACCTTATTAATGTAGAGGAACGTACACGACACCCCGGCGGGCGTCGTGATGTCGACTTTCTTCGGCAGGGAAAACCCGTAACGGCCCGTCGCCCACAGCTTGACGACACAGGTTCCGTGCTCCAATGACGAAAAAGTAAAGTTCATGCGGCAATCCTAACCGCGGTAACTCATCTGTACGTTTGGAATTTGTACCAAACCGTAACGAATGGAACATTCGTTTCCGCATCACATCTTCATCTCGAGATTCAGGCCCACGCGCGTGGCGCCCTGCTGCCAGCTGGCCTGGCGCGACAGGCCGCCCGCGTCTTCGAAACTGCTTTCCGACGCGTTGTCCATGCCGAGCAGGTTGTTCAGCGTGAAGCGCAGTTGCAGGTGCTCGTCCAGCCGCCACGCGGCGTACGCGTCGACGTCGCGCCGCGTGTGCGCATGGCGCGTCTGCGCGTCCGACACACGCACCCAGCCACCCTGCTGGTACGCCATGCTGGCGCCGAAGCTGAGGCGGTCGCGGCGGTAGTCGAGACCGACGTTGGCCGACAGCGGCGTCTGGCCGTCGAGGCGGTTGTCGGGGCCGGGCACGGTCGATACCTCCGACCAGTTGCGCGTCACGCTCGCGCGCATGTCGAATCCGGCGGCGGCCGGGTTCAGCATGCGCAGCGGCAGCTTGACCTCCGCCTCGAGCGAGTGCACGCGCGCGTCGCCGTCGTTCAGCGGGCGGTAGATCCAGCGGCCGTCCTGGTCGAGGTCCAGGCGCGTGCGGATATAGTCGCTGATGAGGCGCTGCGTGCCGCTCACGGACACCATCGCCCCGTCCGCCCAGTACTGCTCGAACGCGACGTCGATGCCGTTCGCCAGCTCCGGCTTCAGGTCCGGATTGCCGCTGGAATCGGCGGAGAAGCGCGTGTTCAGCGCCGCCAGGTAGCGCCGCGCCGTCAGCTGGTCGACGGTCGGCGCCTTGTACGTGCGCGTGAACGCGAGGCGCACCTGACGGCCGCTCTTGTCGGGGAATTTGTACAGCGTCTGCGCGACGGGGCTCAGCACGTGGCTGCGCGACGTCGTTTCCGGCACGTTGGTCCCGGCGCTGTCGGTCTGCACGCCTTCCCAGCGTCCACCGAGGTACATCGACCACTGCTGCGTGACGTTCCACTCGTCCTGCACGTAGCCGGCCAGGCGCGTGACCTGCGGCTCGTAACTTTCCACCACGTGCGTGACGGGCGCGTCGTCCTGGCGGTCGACGCGGTCGCGCGTATCTTCGTTGCGCTGGCGGCTCGCATCGATGCCGGTCACGAGCGAATGGCCGTCGAACAGCGAGCGCGCGAACTTGCCGCGGAACGACATGCGGCGCGGGCGATACACGGTGTCCCAGTCGCGCAGCAGGTGGTGCGCGCGGCCGGCCGAATAGTAATCCGTGTCGTTGTCGTTCTCGTCGCGGCTGCGCTCGCCCGACAGGTTCAGGTCCAGCTTGCCGCCGGCGATCTTCGCGATCCAGCCGATCTCGCCGCGCATCATCCACTGGTCGCCGGACGTGCGGCCCGGCATGTCGATCCAGTCCGGATTGCCGAACGCGCCGGCGAGGTTGTCGTTGTGCGACGCACCCGACCATGCATGGCTGCTGGCCTGCAGCCCGGCCGACAGATTCAGTTCGTTGGACTCGTCGATCTTCCAGTTCAGCCGCGGGAACAGGACGCCGCCGCGGTAGGCGCCGCCACCGTCGTAGCGGGTGCGGCGCGCCTGCGCCGGCGCGCCGTCCGGCAGCGTCAGCTGGTCGGCGCCGCGCGAATGAAAGTCGTTGTGGCCGCCGAACAGCGAACCGTTCACGAAATACGACAGGCTTCCCACCTTCTCGCCCCACGTGCCGCCCATCGTGCCGCTGCGTTGCAGGGTCGAGCGCGTCGCGTTCAGGCGCAGGTCGCGCTGCGGCTTGCTGACGACCTTGCGCAGCACGATGTTGATGGTGCCGGCGATGGCCTGCATCGAATACTCGGCGCTGGCGGCGCGGATCACCTCGATGCGTTCGATCTGGTCCGGCGTCAGCGCGTCCAGCGAGAAGCCTGGCGGCGGACGGTCGCCGTTGACGAGGATCTGCGTGTAGCCGGCGCCGAGCCCGCGCATCTTGATCGACTTGTCGGTGACGGTCACGCCCGGCGCGCGCTTGAGCACGTCGAAGATGTTGTCGTCGCCGTATTTGCGGATCTCTTCGGCCGACAGGACGGTCTTGCTGGCCGTGTCGTCGCGGCGCGGGTCGTAGGTGCTGGCCGCGCCCTTCACTTCCACCTTCTGCATCGGCTTGTCTTCGGTCCGGGTCTTGCTCTTGTCGGCCGGCGGGGTGGTTTGTGCAAGGACGGCGACGGGACAGAGCAGCGCGGCGGCGATGGCGAGGCGGAGAGGTGTGGGAGACATCGTGTGTGGGCAGAGGATTGCGTCAATACGCTCGACAGTGGCAGCGTCCGGACATAATTGTTCGACAGACTAACTAATTATGCTAACCGGAACGGCGGCGTTTGTCACTTATGCGGCGCAACATGGGGCGCCGCCTGGAGTCCCGCGAGGATGACCCGCACGCCCTCTTCCAGGAAGGCTTCGGGCGCGCCGGTCTCGCGCTCCGTCAGCACGCGGTTGGCGGACAGCAGGGTGAATCCGTGGACGTGGGCCCATAACAGGCCCAGGACCTTCTTTTCGTCGATTCCCCCCGGCAGGTCGCCCGCCGACTGGCAGTGGCGGATGATGCGCAGCAGGATGGCGCGCGTGCGGTCGAGCGCGGGCAGCGGTTCGGCCTTGTCCCACAGTTCGCGGTCGGTGCCGAACATCACCTGGGCATAGCCGGGATTGTCGACGGCGAAGCGGTAGTAGCACCTGCAGGCGGCGACGATCTGGAGGCGCGGGTCGCGCGCATGCGGCGCCGCCGCGTCGTCCAGCGCCTGCGCCAGCATGCCGAAGCCGATGTCGCCGATCCGGTTCAGCAACTCCTGCTTCGAGCGGAAGTGGCGGTAAGGCGCCATGTGCGAGATGCCGGCGGCCGCCGCGATGTCGCGGAACGTGATGCTGTTCGGATTGCGGGCGCGCATCAACTCGAGGAAGGTCGCGATGATCACCTCGGGCATGTTGCGGCCGCGCGTCTCGCGCTCCGCGACCGTCGTCGTTGCGTCCTGCTCCTTCATGCTGGCCTCGTAGTCCGCTCCATGCCATTCTACGCGCACCACGTAAATGGCTGCAACGTTCGAAACGCGCGAATCCGGCCACCGCTTGGATGTGACTGTCTATCCTTTCGCACTATTGATTTAGCGAAATGATCTGACGAAATGCGGGTTCCGCCAAGATATAATCGCCCAGCCATGTCCATCCGCCGCGTTTATCTGTCGCTGCTTGCCCTGATGCTGTTCGCGGCAGGCGGCCCCGCGTCCGCCGGCGCCGTCTACACGTTCAACGGCGGCGCGGTCGCCAACTGTCCGCTCTCCGGCGCCGTGTACACCTGTCCCAGCCTGCCGCTGACGGGGTGGGACGACGACATGGTGATCGCCAGCGGCTACACGGTGAAGATCACGTCCGACACCTCGTTCGGCTACAACCACCGCCTCACGATGAGCGGCAGCGCCGTCCTGGCTAGCACGGGGAACCTCGACATCGGCGGCATCAAGGGAAGCAACCTCATGATCAGCGGCGGGACGTTCGTCGCCGCGAATACCTTCAGCGTCGGGAGCCAGGTGCAGACACTGACGGTAAATATCCAGGCCGGCAACGCCGACCTCGGCACCGGATCCGGCTTGACGATCAACGGCAACGTCACGACGACGGGCACCGTCGACATTGCGACGCACGCGACGATCAACGGCAACGTGACCGGCGCGACGATCACGGCGCGGCCGGGTTCGGAAATCTACGGCAACATCGTGGCGACGAAATCGTTCGAACTGGGTTCGCAAGGCACGGTGCAGGGCAACATCACGGCCCCCATCGTCAGCCTGCTGCCAGCCCAGTCGATCGTCACGGGCAAGATCACGGCCAAGACGTCCCTCGAGATGGGTTCGCACGTAACCGTCGAGGGCGACGTGGAGACTGGCACGCTCACGATGAACCCGGCCGGCGCCATCATCGAAGGCAACGCCACCGTCGACAGCGCCGTGCTCGGATCGCATGACCGCGTCACGGAGGTCATTTATTGCACGGGCGGCACCCGGCGCGGCCAATGCGACTGCGTGACGAACAACAGCGGCTACGAGGTGAACACCGAAGGCGGCCCGCACTGCCAGGGCAACGCGGTCGCGCTGGACCACTTCCTCATCCGCTACGACCCGGCCGGCAGCGTGTGCGCGCCGTCGACCGTGACGATCACCGCCTGCGCCAACCAGGCCTGCACGAGCACGTACGGCGACGGCGCCACCGTGACCCTCGCGCCGACGGGCCAGTCGGTGGCGATCCCCGCCTCCGGCAGCGCCCAGGCGAGCGTGAACTGGACGCAAGCGGGCACATTCACGCTCAGCCCGTCCGGCGCGACGACGGCGAGCGCCACCACCTGCATCCGCAACGGCGATGCGGCGCCGGGCGCCGATTGCAAGGTCACGGTCGCCAGTTCCGCGTACACCCTCACGACGAACGGTTCGGCCTTCTACGCCGAAGCGCAGGCGCCGCAGACGACGCCCGTGCTGTCGCTGGCGGCCGTGCGCTTCGACGCGAAGGCGAATTCCTGCGTCCCGCTGTTCAACAATACGACGCGCAACGTCACGTTCAACTGCTATTACGCGAATCCGACGGGCGGCACGGTGCCCGTGCGCCTGAACGGCAAGGCCCTCAACAGCACCCAGAACGCGGCTGCCGCCTGCGACAACACCGGCGCCACGCTTTCCCTGGCGTTCGACGCGAACGGCAAGGCGTCCGTGCCGATGCAGTACGCGGACGCCGGCGCCATGACCGTGAAGGTGACCGACAACGGCAGCGGCAGTCCCGGCACCGCCCTTATCACGACGACGTTCGTGCCGGCCAAATTCCTGATCGCGCTCGACAACGCCAATGCGCCCTACGTGGCGGGCAAGCCGTTCAAGGCCACGGTCACGGCCCTGAACGGCAACACGACGCCCACCGCGACGCCCAATTTCGGCCGCGAGTCGACGCCGGAAAGCATCAAGCTGGCGCCGGTGACCTGCAACCCGAACAACAACAACGGCCTGCTGGCCCAGACCGCGTCGGCGCTCGCCAACGGCGCGCAGACGTTCACGGAGACGTGGAGCGAAACCGGCCGCATCGACCTCGTCGCCTCGCTCGGGAGCGGCGACTACCTCGGCACGCGGATGCAGCCGGCCACCGCGACGACCAACGTCGCCGCCACCGGCTGCACGGGCGCCGTCGGCCTGTTCAGCCCCGCGTACTTCACGTTCGACGTGGACACCGACTGGAAGCGCAGCGCGACGCTCGCCGGCAGCCCCCTGCTCCAGTACTACTCGGGCGAACCCGCGATCAAGCTGACGGTCACCGCGCGCAACGTGCAGAACGGCGTCACGCAGAACTACGCGGGCGCCGCCAACGCGCGCGACGTGATCTTCACCGCCCACAACCCGGACGGCACGGCGCTGACCGCCGGCGGCGCCTACAGCCGCTCGGCGACGTATCCGGCCACCGACCCGACGGGCAAGGCGCAGCTGCGCGCGGCGGACTTCGTCGCCGGCGCCGCCACGTGGACCGGCAAGTTTACGTTCACGACGTCGCCCACCGGGCAGTCGCGCCTGCGCGTGCGGGCCACGGAGGATCCGCAGGCGACGCTGAATCCGGTCAGCTCGGCGGCGATCCCGGCGTCGGTCACGACCGGCACCGAACCGACGCTGCTGATCCGCAGCGGCCGCATGCGGATTCCGAGCCTGTTCGGCGCCGCCGGCACGACACTCAAGATTCCGGTTTCGCTCGAATACTACACGGGCCAGACGTGGGTGCTGAACGCGGAGGATTCGACGACGACCATCCTGCCCGGCAGCGCCAGCGTGTCGACCGGACAGGGCATGGGTACGATCGCGGCCAGCCTGCCGTCGGCGCCGCCGCCGACGTTCGCAAACGGCAGGACGACGCTCACGCTGACACCGCCGGCGGCGTCCGGCCGCGGCAGCGTCCCGGTCGCGCTCAACCTGGGCGCGACCGGCGCCAACACGTCGTGCTACGCCGACAAACAGACGATGACGGCCAGCACCGGCGCCGCCCTCGCCTTCCTGCGCAGCGCGGACCCGTCGTGCGCGAGCAAGGGCGCCGTCGACCCGTCCGCCATGGCCACGTTCGGCGTCTACGCGCCGGAGACGAAGCGCATCATCCACGCGCGCGAGGTGTTCCGATGACCGTCCGCGTGCGTACAGCAGGGTTCACGATGGTCGAACTGGTCGTCGTGATGGTCATCATCGGCGTGCTGGCCGCCATCGGCATCCCGCGCCTGATGGGCGACAAGACGTCGGAGGCGGCCGTGTTCGGCGACCAGGTCGTCAGCGGCCTGCGCCGCGCGCAAAAGATCGCAATGGGGCACCGCCGCGTCGTCTGTGCGAGCGTCGGTCCGAAGGCCGTCGTGCTGCGCGTGAACGCGTGCGGCGGCGCCGGCATCGCGCTGAACGGCCTGGACGACGGCGACTATGCGACGACCGACAGCGCCCTCACCGTCACGACGCAGGCCCTGTTCTTCCAGCCGGACGGCCGCGTGACGTCGGACGCCGCGGGCGCGACGGCGTGGTCCGGCGGCATCCGGATCACGGGCGCCGCCAACGAGACGTTCCGCACGATCACGGTGGAGGGTACGACCGGCTATGTTGAATAAGATCAGGCGCAGCGCCGGCGTCACGCTGGTCGAACTCATCGTCGCCCTCGTCATCATGGGCGTCGCGCTCGCGGGCATGGTGGCCGTGTACGCGACCACGACGCGTTCCAGCGTCGACCCCGTGCTGGTGCAGCAGATGCAGGCCATCGCGGACAACATGATGGAAGAGATCCTCATGAAGCCGTTCGCCCAGGGGCCGGCACCGGGCGCGCCCAACGGGCCGCGCATCGGCTTCGACGACGTGCGCGATTACGACGGCTACCAATCGACGGGCATCCAGGACGTCGAAGGCAACACCATCCCGGGGCTGGAGCGATACACGGTCGTCGTCGAGGCCAAAACGGCCGCGCTGCCGGGCGTCGCGACGGCCAGCGACGCGCTGCGCATTACCGTCACGGTGTCCGTGACCGGGGCCGCGAACGACACGAACTACCCGAAGCCCATCGTGCTGACCGGCTGGAGGACCAACCCATCATGACCCGCCAGCGCGGCTTCACCCTCGTCGAACTGATCATCGTGATGGTGCTCATCGGCGTCATCGCCGGCATCCTCGTCATGCAGATCCGTCCGGCCATGCAGTCGTACCTCGCGATCCGCCAGCGCGCGAACCTCACGAGCCAGGCCGACGCCGCGCTGCGCCGCATCATCGCGGAAGTGCATGCGGCCGTGCCCAATTCGCTGCGCTACACGTGGCAGGACGCGCAACACCAGTGCATCGAATTCGTGCCCACCAAGGACGGCGGGCGGTTCCGGATGGCGAAGGATTACCGCGTCAATCAGGCCGGCGAAGGGAACGCCTTGACCGCCGACACGGCCACGACGTCGTTCGACACGTTGACCGCCGTGGATTCGAGCGTCGCCGGCGGCGACTTCGTCTTTGTGGGCAACGTGAACGGCAGCGACGTCTACGATACCAGCACGTCATGGCCGATCAAGCAGGTCACGGCGGCGGCGGCGGGCCAGGGCCGGAACACGATCACGCTGGTCCCGGCGGCCGGGGTCACCGCCCCCGCCGGGTACGAAGGCGGCCGGTTCGTCGTCATCCCGCAAAATGAACGCGCCGTCACCTATACGTGCGCGAACCCCGGCTCGGACGCCAGCGGCACGGGCACCGGCGTGATCTACCGCGTCACCGGCTACACGCCCGGCAAGGCGCCGGCGACCACCTGCCCGACGGGACCGGCCGTCCTCGCGACGAAGGTCAGCGACTGCAATATCCTGTACCGCGAAAGCCAGGGCGCCACGCAGCAGAGCGGCTACATGCAGCTGCGGCTGGGCCTGTCCGAAGGCGGGGAATCCGCCCGGCTGACGATGGGTGCGCACGTGGAGAATGTGCCATGACCGCCCGGCGCGCGGGCGGCTTCGCGTACATCGCGGCCATCATCTTCCTCGTCGTGCTGGCCGGCTTCGCGCTGGCTGCGCTGCGGCTGGCCGACACGGCGCAAACGACCGTCAACCAGCAGCTCCTGGGGGCGCGCGCGAAACAGGCCGCGCGCGCAGGCCTGGAGCGGGCGTTCTACCTGCTGAAACCCGTCAACGCCGACTGCCCGGCCGTCACGGGTGCGCCGAAGCTGGTCCTGGACGGTTTCCTCGTGAGCGTGAAGTGCACCAGGTCCACCTTCGGCGAGGGCCAGGACGAGAACGGCAACGCGGCGACGAAATACATCTACGAGCTCGCGGCCGTCGCATGCAACGGCACGGCCGCCAGCTGCGTCGACAACGTCAACCCCGCGGACCTCGCGAACCCGGAGTACATCGAACGCAAGCGCAGCGCGTCGATCTGCGTCACGTCCAACGGCGCGGACTGCTACTGACCGCCATGCTGCGCCGCGCTCCGTTCTCGCTCGCCGCCTTCGACGCCCTGCTGACGGATACGCGCAACCGCCGCATCGAAGGCTGGCGCCGGGGCGCGCTCGAATTCCTCGTCTTCGGCGTCAAGGAAGCCCGGGCGTGCCTGTTCGCCGGGCTGTTCTTCGCCTGCGTGCTGCTGATGCCGCGCACCGGCCTGTTCGGCGTGCCGCGCTACGACCTTCTGCTCGTGGCGGCGCTGGCGATCCAGGCGTGGATGCTCGCGACGGGTCTGGAAACCCGCGACGAATTGAAGGCGGTCTGCCTGTTCCACGCGCTCGGCTTCGCACTGGAAGCGTTCAAGACGTCGAGCGGGATCAAGTCGTGGAGCTATCCCGATTTTGCCTACACGAAAGTATGGGGCGTGCCGCTGTTCTCGGGGTTCATGTACGCGGCCGTGGGGAGCTACATCATCCAGGCGTGGCGCCTGCTCGACCTGCGCGTCCGGCATCATCCGCCGTACTGGATGGCCGCGCTCGTCGCGCTGCTGATCTATTTGAATTTTTTCACGCACCACGCGCTGGGCGATGCGCGCTGGTACCTGGCGGCCGTCGCGCTCGGGCTCTACGCCCGCACGACCGTCAGCTTCCGCCCGCTGGACCGCGAGCGGCGCATGCCGCTGTTACTTGGATTCGTGCTGACCGGGTTCTTCATCTGGCTCGCGGAGAACTTGAGCACATTCTGGGGATTGTGGCGTTATCCGAACCAGCTGGGGGCCTGGTCGGCGGTGCACGTCAGCAAGTGGAGTTCATGGTCGTTACTGGTCATCATGACGTTCACGATCGTCGCGAACCTCAAGCACGTCAAAGCGCGGATACACGTACCAGAGTCGTAACGCCAGTCGCGGCCAGCGCCATCGCCACCGGCAAGGCGCACAGCACGATCATCACGCCGATGCGCACGCGGCGGGCGCGCTGTTTCTGTTCCTCGAGGCGCGAAACGCGGAATCCTGCATCGTGGTTCATGGAAGTCCTCTCATGTGTTATGAATAAGCCAATCATAATATGGAGCATAGGAAACCCTCGACACGATTGGATTTCCTGTGTATCCGTTGCTGCCCAGACAAGTTACATTGCGCTGGGGTAAAAGATCAGATTACACCTCCTCGCAATACAAATCCATGAGCCAGATCAGACCAACGTTAAATTCAGCAGAACCGTCTTTTTTTATCCACGCCAGCACCGTTCAGCTGCGGTCGACGACGAGCGCGAGTTGTCCATCCCGTACGACGAATTCCGATTCGCCCCGCAACGCCAGCCGGGTGCCGGCCGCCGGGCCGCCGGGCACGTCGATGGCCAGCTGGCCGCGCCAGGCGATCGCCGCGACCAGGGTGTCGCCGCGGGGCGAGAGCGCCGTCACGCGCTGTTCGCGCTCGGCGAACATCGCCCGGGCCTGTTCCGCCAGCACGCGGAAGGCGTCGCGGCCGTCGCTGGCCGCCGTCAACTGGCCGCCGGACCAGTTCTCGAACCGGACATCGGCGGTCAGCGTGTCGAGCATGCCGTCGACGTCGAAGTCGTTGTAGGCAGCCACGTAGCGTTCGATCAGGGCCAGGGCGGCCGGGGCGATGGTCTGGACGGACATCGGTCTCTCCTTTGTCGTTTCAGGTGAAACGCCACACGATGGCGGACGCGTCGTCCGCCGTCTTGGCGGCCAGCCCGGCCGCCTCCTTGCCCGCTTCGAACGCGCGCAGTTCGTCCAGCAGCGCATCCAGCCCCCGCGCGCGGCAGGCATCCAGCAGGCTGTCGTCGGAATGCAGCCCGTACGTGTCGACGAGGCGGTACAGTCCGTCGCTGAGCACCAGCAGCAGCGACCCGGCCGGCGCCGTCACGCGTGCCGCGCGCGAAGCGAATGGACCGCGCGGCTCGAGGCACAGGATCGCCGGGCTGGCGGCCGTGTTCTGCTCGTGGCGGCGCGCGCGCAGCATCGGCAGCAGCCGCGTCCAGCGCTCGGCCGGGTCGTGGACGCCCTCGGCGACCAGCGCGGCGACGGCGGCCTGCGTCGCCTGCTCCTGCGGGTTCTCGAACGGATCGATGTCGCGCACGGCGCCGTCGGGCAGCTGCAGCAGGATCTTGCTGTCGCCCAGGCAAAAGAGATCGAGCGTGTGCGCGCCATGGGTGTCCGGATCGGACACGCGCACCCATGCGAGCGTCGCGATGGGCCAGGCGTACGGCGGCACGTCCGCGTGGCCGCCCGCGGTGCGGTAGGCGGCGCGCGTATGTTCCAGCGCTTCCAGCACGAGCGTTTCCTGCCCGGCGTCGGCACGCAGCACGCGGCCGAGGTCCTGCGCGAAGCGGCGCACGAACCAGGCCGGATCGCTGGCGCCGGCGGCCACGCAGCGGTCAGGCGTGAGCGGCGTCGCGCCATCCATCAGCACGAGGTCCGTGAAACCGTCGCGCTCGTACACGACGACGACGTCTTCGTTGATCCGGCCCTTGCCGGCCGACGAAGCGAGGGTGTACCGCATGCTTGCTCCCGGAAGTGTTGTCGTCGTTACTATAAGCCATCCGGATGACGTACGGATGAACCGTGCGGGGCGAGAGTATTGGTGAGATTATCTCGGCGGTTTTCGCGTAGCATGGGTTCGGACCAACACCACGAGGGCACCATGACGTTCATCGAATCGATCCAGACCTGCTTCCAGAAATACGCCAGCTTCGACGGCACGGCGCGCCGTTCCGAATACTGGTGGTTCGCCCTGTTCCTCGTCATCGCCAGCATGATCCTCGGCCAGATCAGCACGACCCTGTCGATCGTGTTCTCGCTGGCGACCCTGCTGCCGTCGATCGCCGCCGCCGCGCGCCGCCTGCACGACACCGACCGCAGCGGCTGGTGGCAGCTGATCAGCCTCGTGCCGATCGTCGGCATCATCGTGCTGATCGTGTTCCTGGCCCAGGACAGCCGCCCGAACCGCTACGGCGCCGCCCCGGCCTACGCGGTCTGACGCGCCGTCACAGCAGCCGAATACCCGGCAAGGTCCGCAACGACGTCTCGCGCATCACCTGCACGAAGTCGTCCAGGTAGGCGTCGTCGCGGCCCGTTCCCTGTTTCGCCTGGCGCGTGACCGCGTACAGGCGCCCCGTCAAGCCGCCCTCCCCGATGCGCTGCTGCGCCACGTAGCCGCGCTGCAGATACGTCTGCACGGCCCACAGCGGCAATGCCGCGAAACCCCGTCCGCTCGCCACGAGCTGCAGCATCGCCACCGTCAGCTCCGTCGTGCGCCGCGCCGGTTCCACGCCCGCAGGCCGCAGCACCTGGCGCACGAGGTCGAGCATCTCGTCCGGGACCGGGTACGTGATCAGGGTCTGGTCCGCGAAATCGGCGGCCACGAGATGGTCGCGCGCGAGTAGCGGATGGCCCAGCGGCAGGATCGCGACGATGTCGAACTCGAACAGAGGGTGCACGGCGACGTCGCGCTCGTCCGCATCGACCTCGGACACGATGGCGAGGTCGGCCCGGTCCTGGTGCAGCAGCCCGACCGGGTCGGACTGGAAGCCGGACACGATGTCCTGCTCGACCTCCGGCCAGCGCAGGCGCAGCCCATCCATCGACGGCATCAGCCAGTCGAAGCACGTGTGGCATTCGACCGCGATGCGCAGCTTGCCCGCGCCGTGGCCCGACAGGCGCGCGATGTCGCGCTCGGCCCGGTCCACGGCCGGGATCACTTCCTGCGCCAGTTCCAGCAGGCGCCGGCCTGCGGGCGTAAACGCGACCGGCGCCGACTTGCGCTCGAACAGCGTCAGCCCGTAGAACTCTTCCAGCGCCTTGAGCTGGTGCGACAGCGCGGACTGCGTGACGTTCTGCAGCGCCGCCGCGCGCGACACGCTTCCGGATTCAAGCAGGGCCAGCAAGGTGCGCAGGTGGCGCAGATCGAGGATCGAGGTCGGCATGAGCGGAATTCATCTGGACAGAAAAATAATTCGTTTGAATTATGCCCGTTGCTCATCGATGATGACAAGACTTATTCATCCAAATGAGGCAACACCATGATCAAAACTCATATTCTCGGTTATCCCCGCATCGGCCCCCAGCGCGAGCTGAAATTCGCGCTGGAGCGACACTGGCGGGGCGAGATCGACGAAGCGGCGCTGGAAGCCGTCGCCGCCGACCTGCGCGCGCGCCACTGGGCCGAGCAGCGGGCGGCCGGGCTCGACTTCGTCAGCGTGGGCGACTTCGCGTTCTACGACCAGGTGGCCGACCACGTGCTGCTGTTCGGGTGCGCCCCCGGGCGCTTCGACTTCACCGGCGCGGAAACCCCGCTGCAGCAGCTGTTTACACTGGCGCGCGGCGTGGCGACGGAAGCCCGCGATCATTGCGGCTGCGGCCACACTTCCCATGAGGGCGCCCAAGGGCGGCCGGCGCTGGACATGACCAAGTGGTTCGACACCAACTACCACTATCTCGTGCCGGAATTCGACGCCGCCACGCAGTTCGAACTCGCCCCGGACCGCCTGCTGGACCAGGTGGCGCAGGCGCGCGCGCTGGGCCACGCGGTCAAGGTCACGCTGGTCGGCCCCCTGTCGTTCCTGTGGCTGGGCAAGGCCAGGGACGGGGCCGACCGGCTCGCGCTGCTGGACGCCCTGCTGCCGCGCTACTGCGACCTGCTGGCGCGCCTGAAGGCCGCCGGGGCCGAGTGGGTGCAGCTGGACGAACCTGTCCTCGGCCTCGACCTGCCGGGCGACTGGTCGCTCGCATTCGAGCGCGCCTATCACCTGCTGCACGGCGCGGGCGTGCCGCTGCTGCTGGCCACCTACTTCTCGCCGCTGCAGGAAAACCTGAGCCTCGCGTGCAAGCTGCCGGTCGCGGGCCTGCACGTGGACGGCGTGCGCGCACCGGAAGAGCTGCGCCCCGTCGCGGACTGGCTGCCGGACCACAAGGTGCTGTCAGTCGGCATCGTCGACGGTCGCAACATCTGGCGCGCCGACCTCGACGCCTGCCTGGAACGCCTGCGTCCCGTCCTGGAGCGGCGCGCCGGCGCCGTGTGGCTCGCGCCTTCCTGCTCGCTGCTGCACGTGCCGTTCACGCTCGCGCAGGATGCCACGCTCGACGCCGAGCTGCGCACCTGGCTGGCCGGCGCCCGTGAAAAACTGGACGAGCTGCGCATCCTGCAACGGGCGCTGACGGAGGGCGAACAGGCCGTCGCGGATGACCTGGGCGCCGCCCGCGCCGCGCTGGCCGCCCGCCGCGCCAGCCCGCGCGTGGC
>JBJMVU010000291.1:0-6905 GCA_045810485.1 Massilia sp.
AAAATCGACTTCGCCGGACCTGCGACATGGATCGATCCGCGCACGCAGTCGCTGGCCAACGACGCCTTCCCCAATGCGCAGTCGCGCACCTTCGACGGCCTCACCCTGCGTGTGACGACGCCGCTGCGCCATGCCACACTGAGCAGCATCACCGCCTACCGCCACTTCAACACGCAGAACTGGCAGGACAACGACGGTTCGGTGAATCCGGCAGCTTATATCGGCATCGGCAACGTAGAATCGAACTCGACCTGGCAGCAGGAGTTCAAGTTGAGCGGGCAGAACGGCGCGCTCGACTGGGTAGGCGGCGTCAGCGCCTATCGCGAGCGCGCCACGCAGACGCAACACGTGGACTTGACGACCTTGTCGCTGGACACGCTGATCCGCCACGCCGCCGGCAGCGCGCCCTATGCGACGCTGACTGGCCTAGCCCAGGGCATCGGCCGTGCCACCGGCAACGCGGCGTTGCAAGGGCTGAGCCTCGCCGGCCTGCCGTGGCGCGAGAGCATCCACGACACGGGCGCATACGGCGCGTATGCCGTGTATGGCGACCTGCTCTGGCATCTGGACCCTGTCACCAACCTCACCCTTGGCGGCCGCTTCACGCACGACGACAAGCGCTTCAGCTGGTACAACCCGCTGCGTACCGCCAGCGAGCTCGACGCTCGCCTCGCCGTCATGCAGCAGGCGCAGCTGTTTCCGACCGCTGTCGCCCTGAAACTGCTGACCGCGCAACAGGCGGCGTCGCTGCAAGGCGTCGTGGCGCGCAATGTCGAGTTCAGCAACACCGTATCGAGCGCCAGGCCGTTCCCGGCCTCCCGGAGTTGGAATAACTTCAGCCCGCGCGTCGTCCTCGACCGCCACCTGACGCCGGACCACATGGTGTACGGCTCGTGGAGCAAGGGCTATCTGGCCGGTGGCTTCGATGCCCTCGGCGTGAATGGCTATTACGACGAGGAACTGGTGACGAATACCGAGATCGGCATCAAGGGGCGGGTGCGTGCGCTGGGCCTGTCCTATGACGCGTCGATTTTCCATTACAGCTTCACCAACCTGCAAAGCCTGACCCTGGTGCCGTCCAATGCCGGCGCCGGCGTGCCCAGCTACCAGGTCGTCAACAGCGACCAGCGCGCCACGGGCGCCGAGCTGAACGCGCAGTGGATGCTCAACCGGATCTGGCGCCTGAACGGCGCGCTGGCCTATCTCGACCAGACCTATGCGCACTATGTGTCGCCGACCGGTGTCAGGCTGGACGGCCAGCCGCCCGGCGCGCCGCGCCTGAACGCCAGTGCCGGCGCCAGCGCACGCTGGCCACTGTGGAACGGGACGGCGGACTTCAACCTGATGCTCGGCTACATCGGCGCGCGGCGCTGCAATGCCGACACGACGGCGCAGGGGACGTGCAACCCCGGCGGCAGTGTCGGCGTTGGGGAGGCGCGCGAGAAAGTCGATGCGCGCCTCGGTTGGTCGGCGCCGTCCGGCAACTGGGGCGTGGGCGTGGTCGTGACGAACCTCACCAACAGGCAGTACATAACGATCAGCACGCTTGGTGCGGTCGTCGGCTCGCCTTACAGCTATGTGACCAAGCCGCGCGCGATCGCGCTCGAACTGCGTGGACGGCTGTAGGCCAGGACCCCGACGATCGCACGCGGCCGATGGCGCATGCCGCTTCGGTGGCGACCTCTCGAAGAGCTATGTCGAGACAGTATGGCTCCGGTTAAAAAATCGATACGGCGGGCGTCCGTAACTTTCCTACACTCGGAGGTCGCAATCACTCAAGGAAACGGCCCATGAAGGACATCGACAAGAGCCGGCGCACCGTGTGCCTCGGCCTGCTGGGCGGTATCGCCGCCATGGCAACCGGCGGCGCATGCGCCAGCGTGGCAGCGGACAGGGGCGGCAAGGTGTTCCGCCTCGACGGCGGCGGCGTAACCTATGCGTTCGGCGTGAACGGCGACGGTCGCCTGCAAACGCTGTATTGGGGCAGCGCGCTGTCCAAGACCGACGAGCTGGCCGCGCCCGTGGCCGCCCCGGAAAACTCGTCGAACGAGACGCCGATCATGCTGACGCCGTTCGAATTCGTCGCCTTCGGGGGTGGGACCATGACGGAGCCCGCCCTGAAAGTCCGTTTCCCGGACGGCGTGCGCGACCTCGACCTGCGCTATGCCGGGCATGAGATCCAGGCGGGGCGCATCGTCGTGCGTTTGAAGGACGTCCAGCGCGCCGTGCACGTCGCGCTGACGTATGCGATGGACGAGGCGACCGGCATCCTGTCGCGCTCGGCCACCGTCGAGAACCGCACGTCCGGCTGGGTGCACGTCGACCAGTTGGCGGCGGCGAGCGTCAACCTGCCTTACGCGGACGATTACCAGCTGTCTTTCCTGACGGGGCGGTGGGCCGGCGAGTTTGCACTGCAGACGCGTCCCGTCACGCCCGGTTCCACGGTCATCGAGAGCCGCAAGGGCGAGACGTCGCACCAGGCCAATCCCTGGTTCGCACTGAGCCGGGCGGACACCGAAGAGGAATCCGGACCGGTCTGGTTCGGCGCCCTGGGCTGGAGCGGGTCGTGGCGGATCAGCGTCGACCTGGACGGCCTGGGCGGCGTGCGCGCCACCGCCGGCTACAACCCGTTCGACTTCGGCTATCGCCTGAAGCCGGGAGACAGCCTGGCGTCGCCCGTCTTCTACGGGGGCTATTCGGACACCGGCTTCGGCGGGGCCTCGCGCATGTTCCACCGCTACCAGCGTACCCGCATCCTGCCCGGCGCGCCCGCGCCGCGCCCGCGGCCCGTGCTGTACAACTCGTGGGAGGCAACTGCCTTCTCCGTCGACGAGCCGGGCCAGATCGCGCTGGCGGAGCAGGCTGCCAGAATCGGCGTGGAACGCTTTGTCGTCGACGACGGCTGGTTCGGCGCGCGCGACAACGACCACGCCGGCCTGGGCGACTGGGTCGTCAATCCCAAAAAATTCCCGCACGGGCTGGGGCCGCTGATCAAACGCGTCAACGCGCTGGGGATGGAGTTCGGGCTGTGGGTGGAGCCGGAGATGGTGAATCCGGACAGCGACCTGTATCGCGCCCATCCGGACTGGGTCATCCACTTCGCGGGACGCCCGCGCACGGAGGCGCGCAACCAGCTGGTGCTGAACCTGGCGCGCAAGGATGTCTACGACTACCTGTTGAAGATGCTGGATCAACTGGTCTCGACCAATAACATCGCTTTCCTGAAGTGGGATCACAACCGTACCTGGTCGGAGCCGGGCTGGCCGGACGTCGCGCCGGACGAGCAGCAGAAGCTGTACGTCGCTTATGTCGACAACTTGTACAAGCTGCTGGCCGAACTGCGGCGGCGCCATCCGAAGCTGGAGATCGAATCCTGCGCCAGCGGCGGCGGACGCGTCGACCTGGGCATCCTGCGTTACACGGACCAGGTCTGGGTGTCCGACAACACGGACCCATTCGATCGCCTGGCGATCCAGGATGGCTTCAGCCGCGCCTACGCACCGGCGATCATGATGGCGTGGGTGACGGATTCGCCGAATTACGTGAACCGCCGCGTGACGTCGCTGGAATACCGCTTCCTGTCGTCGATGCAGGGCGCGCTGGGTATTGGCGCCAACCTGAAGCATTGGACGGACGCCGACTTCACGCTGGCGACACGCCTGGTCGGCGAGTACAAGGCAATCCGCGCCACGGTACAGCAGGGGAATCTGTACCGCCTGGTGTCGCCGCAAAAGGGATCGCCGCGCTCGGCCACCTTGTCCGTGTCGGACGACCGCAGGCAGGCCGTGCTGTTCGCCTTCCTGCATTCGAGCACGATGCGGGAGACGCAGCCGCTGATCCGCCTGCGCGGGCTCGATCCGGCAGCGACGTATGCCGTGCGCGCCATCAGCGGCACGGCGGCACCGGGTACGCCGGCGCGCGCCAGCGGCGCGTACTGGATGGGACACGGCCTGCGGGCCGCGCTGAACGGGGACTTCCAGGCTGCCGCGTTCGTGCTGGAGGCGACGGCATGACGTCATCAAGTGATTAGCGATTATTTTGAAACCTGCGGTCCCGTTCCTGCTGCCTGAACCTGTCGAGGTTGGGTGATTTGGGGATGGGACCTTCGGACGGTAAAGGGCGTTCGAACTTTTCCGGCGTAGTCGGCCTTAGTTGTTCGGCTTTCGCCCGCACCAGGATTTCCTTTGCCGTTTCTTCATTAATCGCCTTGGTCGCTATTTCCAGACTTGCCGCATCAACCCTCAACGTCTTAATTTGCTTCATGTTTTCCGATAGACGCAACGATACCGCATGGTAGGCATCGTCGTTCAGCCAGGCCGGGAGCGACGGAACCTCATGCGCAGTCGGCCCTTCGCTTCCCATGTTGCGCTGGTTCGGCCTGGCCTCGAGTTGCTCAAGGCGCTTTTGCTCGGCCAGTGCACGCAGCTGTGCATCAACGGCAATCTGCGTTTCCACTTTCCTGGCGATCCCGTTGACGACCGATGGGCTGACCGTAGCGTCGCTGCGTAGCACGGCCAGTGCCGAACTCGCGACGGTATTCAGTTGCGCCGCCGTCAGAATATCCGCGGTGAGCAACCAGCGTTGCCCGGCAGGCATATCGACAAGACGATGGGCGACAGCTTCGTACGCGATCCCCGCCAACCGTGCATTCAGGAGGTCGGGGCGGTCCTGCAAGCCGGCGACTTCCTGCTCATTGTCTTTGAAGTAGCGATTCAATGAATCGCCGACAGCAAGGGCGGTCTCCCGATGCCAGGCGCGAATCTTGTCCAGGTCGGATACGTTCACCTGGATCAGATCGTCGGAAGGCGCATCGGTTTTTACGTGGAATTCGTACGGTCCGCTGTTTGCGTCGACACGCAATGCCATCGTCAGGTTCGCATTGCCGCGGCCGGATATGATCTCTTGAGATTGCCCTGGATAAATCATCAGCGCGTCTTGCGACTTGTTGGCGACCCAATACCGAATACTGGCGCGTCCGGTGTTCATCACGCGAACCTGACGCTCCGGCGCATCCAGCTTGTACGTGTAGGTGCTGCCCTGTGCTGTCGCATCCTTATTAAAATCCGGGAATTCCAGCTTGGCCTGAAAATTCAGAGGTATCACGCGTTCCGTCAGGTCGTGCTTCAGCAGCATGAAGGCGGGATGGCGCGGTCGGTCTGGCTTGACAAGTGCGATATGATCGGCGCCATCGATAGCGAGAGGGCGGTCATCACACACTCTCGTCGCTGACGTCTGGGGAACGATACGAACGCCGCCGATGGTGGCCGTTTCGTAGGCACAACTGACCCAGGGCCTGACCGACGCGCCAAGCGCCGCCCAGTCATCATTAAGCTGCTTCAGCGCGTCATTCGAATCAGCCGGCTGGAGATGGGACAAGGCAGGATTTGATAACACCAGCTTGCCAAGGCTTGCGATTTGCGCGCCTTCCATCGGCGTTCCGAACAACAGGATCAATGGTACCCGTGCGGCCAGGGCGGCATCCTTGTCGAGGTTGTTGGCCAGGTAGCGCATGACGACCAGGCCGCCCATGCTATGTCCGACAAACACGACAGCATCGTGCCGCATGACCTGGTCCGTTTCCAGGTAGCGTTGCAGTTTGATCGCCGCTTCGCGTATGTCCAGCGATCCCGACTGCATCATGCTGGACTTGAAACCAAATGCGTAGGTGTCCACCTGCGGACCTAATGTCTCGTCCTTTTTCAGAAGGCTGAAAAAGCTCTCGCCATTGTCGTTGGTCCAGGTACCGCGAGTGCTGCCAAATATACCGTGCACGAAGACGACGGCAATTCGATGCGGCGGCCTGGCCTGGTCGACCCACCCGGGATCTTCATCGTTATGCGCAGGGGCTTTATCGCATCCGCATAGGCACAGCAACGCATAAAGCAGGAGAAAAATTGTTCTTGCGCGTGAAAACACAGTCGAACGCATTCGCCGCTCCCTCGTCCGTGTACGCAAATACGGCCCGCTACCCAGTATAAAGAACGCGCGAAGAAATGCTACTGAAGAACGCACCCATCCATTTTGACGCTTTTCAATACACGTAACGCATGGCGCGTGCGCCTGCAATGCGACGCGAAACCCCGGCGTGGCGCCTGGTCGGCCTTGCCGAACGCAGCGCGCCGACGACACCGCGCGCATCGTCGGCTATGCGAGCCTGGCGGGGCCGAGTCCGAGGATCGGCAGACATTCCTGCGCAACGAACGGCGCCAGGAAATCCAGGGATTTTTTCGGTCCCCGGTCCCCCTGGCGTGACACGGGTCGGCGCGATGAATTTGACGATCTTGGTAAACATGCATAACGCACGGCAGCACGAGCGCGCCTTTCCTCGTGCTGGCCACCGACAAGTACACGCCGCAATTGGGCCCGCTCGTCGCCACGCAGTCGATGATGGGCCGGATGCTCGCGGACTGGACCGGCGAGACGGCGAATCCGCACCTCGCCGCGCTGGATCACAAGACGCCGTCGACGCTGCCGGCACCGCAAGGCGCGCCGTGTTGCGCTATCGGGGTGCGCTGGCCGTGAGCGTGCTGTTCGCGTTGTTGTTCGGGTTGCTCCACATCGTGCCGCTGGCGCGGCAGTCGTCCCGAACCTGATTGCAGGTGGTGTCTCTATCCTTCGGCGGAATGGATAGCCCTTTTGCCCGGCGGGGTCGAACCTGCCGGGCATTTTTTGGTTTCAGGCGCCGGGATCAGTGCTGGTAGGCGCCGATGTCGTAGCCGGTGGTGGCGTTACGCGGCTTGCCGTCCAGGTCGGTCGGGTAGGCGTTGGTCGCGATACCGCGGCCGATCGCCGGCGAGCTGCTGCTCAGGTGGAAGTTCGGGGTCGTTGCCGTGCGCGAGTAGGCGACGAGCAGCGGCTCCGAACTCACCGTCGCCGTGGCCTGCAGGCCATTGCGCAGCGAGATG
>JBJMVU010000292.1:0-14943 GCA_045810485.1 Massilia sp.
CAGGGTCTCCATGACCTGCAAGTCCGGACCGGTCGGGGTCCATGGGACGCCGATGACATTCGCGCCCAGGGCCCTGAGGTTGGCGATCATCACGCTGTAGCCCGGCTCGTCGATGAGTACGGTGTCGCCGGGCCGCACCAGGTAACGCGACACGAGCTGCAGCGCATGGCTGGCACCGGTCGTCAACAACACCTGGTCTGGCGCGGCGGGAATTTCCTGTTCGGCCAGCCAGTCGCAAATCTTGAGACGCAATGCAGTGAGGCCTTTCGGCAGTCCATAACCGTCCGCATGCGCGCCCGGCTTGCTGGCCACGGTCCGCATGGCACGGCGCAGCAGTTCGGCGTCCAGCCAGGCGTCGGGCACCCAGCCGTATCCCGGCGTGATGTCCGCGGAGCTGTTCTCCCAGACCCGGCGCACGAACCACAGCGGATCGAACCGGATGTTGCGCAAAGATTGACGTTCTTCGCGATACAGGCTGCGGCTACCGACGCGGACAAAGAAGCCGGAGCTTTGCCGCGGCACGAGGAAACCCTCGGCCACGAGCCGATCGTAGGCCTCGACCACCGTCGACGAACTGACGCCATGCGCTTCCGCGAACTGCCGGATCGAGGGCACCTTGCTGCCGGCCCGGATCCTGTTGTCGGCAATCTGTTCTTTGATGCCCTCGACGATTTGGGTCACGAGGGGTATGGCATTCTTGGGGTCGAGTTTCAGCATGTACGTTCAATCGAGGCGCGCGCAACCTTGCCAGCGCTACCTCCGCATTCTAGCGGAAATGCATGATCCGGCTTTGCTTGAATTGAGGAAACTGTATGCCTTGCACGACCATAACAGTGCGTACGGATATCGTGGGGATTGTCTCTGTGTCGGTGTGCGAAGGCCGCCTACTATCGTCGTGTGCCGAAGGAGCGTACATCGATGCGGTGTCCGGTCCGCAGGCTACCACTACCAATCCGGAGCAAGGGCATGACCACCAAAATGAACAAGAATACCGAACTGATGATCCGCCGTACCGCAGCGATCCCGCGCGGCATCGGCAACGCACACCAGGTTTTCGCCGCCAAGGCGCGCAACAGTGAAATCTGGGATGTGGAAGGCAATCGCTACATCGACTTCTGCGCAGGTATCGCCGTGCTCAACACTGGCCATTGCCACCCGAAGCTGGTCGACGTGGCGGTTGCACAAGTTGCGGAGTTCAATCACACCTGCTTCCAGGTTGTCGCTTACGAATCGTATGTCGAGCTCGCTGAAAAGCTCTGCAAGCTGGCGCCAGGCAGCCACGACAAGAAAGCATTCTTCATGTCCACGGGCGCCGAGGCGGTCGAGAACGCAGTGAAGCTGGCGCGCGCATTCACGAAGCGTTCCGCGGTCATCGCCTTCAACGGGGCATTCCACGGCCGCACGATGTATTCGCTGGCGCTGACCGGCAAGGTGGAGCCGTACAAGGCCGGCTTTGGCCCCATGCCGGCCGAGGTCTATCATGCGCCGTATCCGTCCGAGGTGCACGGCATCTCGGTCGACGACGCGATCAACGGCATTGAGAAACTGTTCAAGAACGACGTTGAGGCGAGCCGGGTCGCGGCGATTTTCGTCGAGCCGGTGCAGGGTGAGGGCGGCTACATCCCGGGTAGCAAGGAATTCTTCCAGCGTCTGCGCGCCTTGTGCGACAAGCACGGCATCCTCCTCGTGGCCGACGAGATCCAGACCGGCGTCGCACGTACCGGCAAGCTGTTCGCGATGGAGCACTTCGGTGTCGTGCCCGACCTGACGACGATGGCCAAGGGCCTTGGCGGCGGGATGCCGATCTCCGCCGTCGTCGGACGCGCCGACATCATGGACCACTGCAATCCGGGGTCGTTCGGCAGCACTTACGCAGGCAATCCTCTGGCCTGCAAGACTGCGCTCGCCGTGCTCGACATCGTCGAAGAGGAAAAACTCTGCGAGCGCAGCCTGGAACTCGGCGAGCGGATGCGCCGCCATTTCAAGGAACTCGCCAACGCCTACTCGTTCATTGGCGACGTCCGCGGTCTCGGCGCGATGACTGCCGTGGAGTTCTTCCATGGCGGCGATGTGAGCCGTCCCGCACCGGAGATCGCCAACGAGCTGAAGGCCGAAGCGGCGAAGCGCGGCTTGCTGCTGCTGACCTGCGGTACCAACGGCAACGTGTTGCGCCTGATGACCCCGCTGACGATCCAGTTCGACGTGCTGGACGAAGGTCTGCGCATCATCGGCGACGTGCTTGCGGACATCGCCCGGAATATCCAGACGCAGTAAGCGAATTACCGGGTCGCAAGACCGGGACTCCCGTCAACCTCCAAAACACGAACACGACTATGGCTACAAATTTCCAATGGGACGATCCGTTACTGATCGAGACGCAGCTGACCGAAGAAGAGCGGATGATCCGCGATGCGGCGAACGCGTATGCGCAAGAGCGTCTGGCGCCGCGCGTGCTCGAAGCATTTCGCACCGAGACGACCGACGTCGGCATTTTTCGAGAAATGGGCGAGCTCGGCCTGCTGGGCGCCACCGTTCCCGTCGAGTATGGCGGCGCGGGCCTGGACTATGTGAGCTATGGCCTGATCGCACGTGAAATCGAACGCGTCGATTCGGGCTACCGTTCGATGATGAGTGTCCAGTCTTCCCTCGTCATGCTGCCGATCCATCGTTTCGGCACGGACGAGCAACGCGAGAAATATCTGCCGCGACTGGCGACCGGTGAGCTGATCGGCTGTTTCGGTCTGACCGAGCCGAACTACGGATCGGACCCGGGCAGCATGATCACGCGCGCCCGCAAGGTCGAGGGCGGCTACAAGCTGTCCGGACAAAAGATGTGGATCACCAACAGCCCGATCGCCGATGTGTTCGTGGTCTGGGCAAAGGACGACGAAGGTTCGATCAGGGGCTTTGTCCTGGAAAAAGGCTGGAAAGGACTGACCGCGCCGGCGATTCACGGCAAGGTCGGCCTGCGCGCATCCATTACCGGCGAGATCGTGATGGATGAGGTGTTCTGTCCCGAAGAGAATGCGTTCCCCGAAGTACGTGGCCTGCGCGGACCGTTCACCTGCCTGGATTCGGCCCGGTACGGCATCTCATGGGGCGCGCTAGGCGCTGCCGAGGCCTGCTGGCATACGGCCCGCCAGTATGTCCTCGACCGCAAGCAGTTCGGACGTCCGCTTGCCGCGAACCAGCTGGTACAGCTCAAGCTGGCCAATATGCAGACCGAGATCACGCTCGCCCTGCAATGCTGCCTGCGCCTGGGCAGGCTGAAAGAGCAGGGCGCCGCGGCAGTGGAAATCACGTCGATGATGAAGCGTAATTCTTGCGGCAAGGCGCTCGACGTCGCCCGCGTCGCTCGCGATATGCTCGGCGGTAATGGCATCTCGGACGAATTCGGCGTGATCAGGCACATGGTCAACCTGGAGGTCGTGAACACCTATGAAGGTACCCACGACATTCATGCGCTGATCCTGGGCCGCGCCCAGACGGGCATCCAGGCTTTTCAGGCCGGCTGAACCCGGCCTTGAGCATGTCTTGAGCCGCGTTCCGGACGCGGCTTTTTCATTATGACTTACCAGAACGGGGCATCACTTGAAAAAGAACTTCATCAACGGTGAGTTTGTCGCTGGCGCATCCTCGACCAAAAACATCAATCCATCCAATATCGGCGATGTCGTCGATCTCTACGCGAAGGCCGATCGCGCCCAGGCCGAATCAGCCATCGCGGCAGCGCATCAGGCGCGCTGCAAGTGGGGCGACGGTAATCTTCAGGCAAGGGCCGATGCACTCGACCTGATCGGCTCCGAGCTCCTCGCCCGCAAGGCCGAGCTGGGCGACCTGTTGGCGCGCGAGGAGGGCAAGACGCTTCCCGAAGCGATTGGCGAGGTGGCGCGCGCGGGCTATATCTTCAAATATTTTGCGGGCGAGGTATTCAGGCAGCGCGGCGATAAGCTCGGCAGTCCAAGGGGAGGCGTCGATGTCGAGGTCACGCGCGAGCCGGTGGGCGTCGTCGGCATCATCACGCCGTGGAACTTTCCAATTGCGATACCGGCGTGGAAAATTGCGCCCGCACTGGCCTATGGTAATACCGTGGTGTTCAAACCTGCGGACCTCGTTCCAGGGTCGGCTTGGGCACTGACCGAGATCATCAGCCGCTCGGGGATTCCCGAAGGCGTGTTCAATCTCGTAATGGGACGGGGTAGCGAGGTTGGCCAGGCAATGCTGGAAAGCCCGCATGTCAACGCCGTGTCATTTACCGGCTCGCGCTCAACCGGCCAGCGCGTTCTGCAGACAACGGCGCAACGCTTCGCCAAGGCCCAGATCGAAATGGGAGGCAAGAACCCGTTAGTCATTCTCGACGACGCCGACCTGGAGCAAGCGGTGGACGTCGCGATCCAGTCCGCCTATTTCTCGACGGGACAGCGCTGTACCGCAGCAAGCCGGTTCATCGTGCAACGTGGGGTCTACGGCAAATTCGTCGAGCTCATGGGCGCGCGTCTCCGCGCACTCCGCGTCGACGACGCGCGTCTCGCCGGTACGCAGATCGGCCCGGTAGCGGACCAGGACCAGCTCGACCAGGACTTGCATTATGTGGGCATCGGCAAGGACGAGGGCGCGAAATTGGTCTGCGGGGGCGAGCGCCTCACGCGCGAAAAAGACGGCTATTACCTGTCGCCGGCCCTGTTTGCGGACGCACACAACGGGATGCGCATCGCCCAGGAAGAAATCTTCGGGCCGGTCGCCTGCGCCATCCCTGTCGCGAACTATGAAGAGGCACTGGCACTGGCCAACGATACGGAATTCGGCCTGTCCGCCGGTATCTGCACCAGCTCGCTCAAGCATGCCACCCACTTCAAGCGCCATTCGGAGGCCGGAATGATCATGGTTAACGTGCCGACTGCGGGCGTCGACTATCACGTGCCGTTCGGCGGACGTAAAGGCTCAAGTCACGGCTCCCGCGAACAAGGTACTTACGCGGCAGAGTTCTTCACGACCGTCAAGACCAGCTATACGTTCAGCGGCTGAAGCTTCTGGACCGGCGTGGCCGGTCCAGAACAAACAAGGGGGGCAGTGCCCCCCGAGAAACGTCTTGCAAGATTGCGGAACGCCGGGCCGATAAAGCCCGGGTGAAAACCGATCAGGTGTACGAGAACATGCCGCGCTGGCGCATCAGTTCGCGGTGCAGCTTCTCGTTCTTTTCAAACGGCGCCCTGCCGTGCAGCCAGAACAGGTTGTTCAGCATGACGAGGTCGCCTGTCGGCAGCGGAATGGCCGCGGTGGCAGGCGAATTCTCCATCGACGCCGACAGGTCGTGCAGGTATTCCGCCTGAGCGATCGTCTCGGGCTGCACGAATTGATCGATGAAGCAGATGCAGTACTTCTCGTTCTGTTTGAAGAAGGTGCGGCGCTTGACGATCTGCACGACGTTCTTGCTCGGAGGCGACTTGTAAGTGAATTCGTACGAGCCCAGCGGATTCTCGGCAAAGCGCGACAGGTCGTCCCAGTCGTCCAGGTGCAGCAGGCGCGACTCGCCGCCGACGGCATTCTGCTCCGAGAATTTCATCATCAGCAGCCAGTCGGTGGCCTCGTCGACGAAGGTGCCGTCCGTATGGAGCGTGAACAGGCGATACGCCTGGCGCAGATAGGAATCGCTGTTGTCCGTATCCTTGACCAGGAAGCGGGCGTAGTAGGTGCCGGACATCGAATCAAAGTTGCCTGGGCCGATCAGGTGGCTGATCGCGGTGCCGAATTTCACGTAGTCCGAATCGTTGACGGTGGTGCCTTGCACCCCCACCGTGAAGCCACCCGAATTGCGGTCCAGGAGGATCGCACGCAGCACGCTTTGCAGGTTCGTCCCGAACAGCGAGGTCAGCTTTTTGGCCAGCATGAACCGCATGTGCGGGACGTACTCCAGATTTTGTGGATTGGTGTCCGTGGTCTCGGCAAAGAACTGCCTGAGCTTCGCGCCGTCGAACACGATGTGGTAAAGGCGCTTGTGGTGCGGGTGCGCGCCGATGGTAAAGCCGTCCGCAGTCTGGTAGTGGGTGGTCTGGCGTTCGGCGAACGGTGCGGTCATTTCCATGTTTGCTCCCAAGAGAAAAGGTTCGATTGGAAGTTTATGGCCGCCCCTGAGCAGGAACAACGCTGAAAATGACGCGAATAATTCAGTTTTGGTGAACAGACCCGGCTGGCGTTGCAAGCCTCGTTTGTCAAAGCAGTTTGGGCGCAATGGAAAAATTGAGTGTCTTGCGGACCGCGTCCTTCATCGAGGTGATGATGCCGCGGTCGTCGCAGCGGCGATGGTGGAATTCGTAGGACAAGGGCGCGAGCTCGGTGGCGCTAGCCAATATCTGCAATTGCCGCCGGCGTTCAAATACCCGGGCCCAGCCTTCGGGCAGGATGCCAATGCCGAAGCCGTCCACCAGCAGTCCGGCGACGACACCCCAACTGTTGCAGGTGAACTGGCGCGTCAGTCCGATATCGGCTTCCATCAGCCAGTCGTCGAGCGTACTGCTGGTGCCGGCGCCCCTGGGCAGCGTCACCAGGGGATGTTCCTCGAGCAGGCTGCGATCGACTGGGCGCGTAACCGGGAGAAGGTGAGGTGCCGCCACCCACAGGAATCTCGCCTGTCCGATCGCATGGGACGCAATCGACGAATGCGGCGAGCGGCCGGCCACAACCGCGCAGTCCAGGCTACCGTTGAGGAGTTGCTGGTGCAGGATGCTGCCGATATCGACCTGGAGCTCCAGCTGGATCAGCGGCAGTTCGCTGCGAAGGTAGCGGCTCAGCTCCGGCAGCCAAGTAAGGGCGCTGAGCTCGCCTACGCCCAGCGAACAGCGGCCGGCGAGCCGTTTGTCCTTGCTGACCGCGCGCCTCGTGTCTTCCGCGGCCTGGAGGAGTTGGGGCGCCCTTCGCAGCAATGCCTGGCCAGCATCCGTCAAGGAAGCCTTGTGGGTGGAGCGATCGAACAGGAGCACGTCCAGCGATTGCTCGAGTTCGGCGATTCGCTTCGACAGGGACGAGGTCGACAAGTGAAGACGCTGCGCGGCCAATGAAAAATTCGCGCAGGTCGCGGCCCAGTAGAACGCTTCGAGCTGTTTGAGGGTCATATTGCTTGTGTCGGAAAAGCGAAATTGATCGATATATTTATTCGCTTTATTCTACCGGGCGTTCCGCTTACAGTGAGGACTCGGATATCGGTTTTGCGGAGAAAATCATGTATATGGCGGAAGTCGGCTTGAACAAATCCAATGTCGCGCGTCCTGCGCCCGTGCCCATGCCGGAATCGCTGTCGAAAGTCTTGTGCCTGGCGGATTTCGAAGACCTGGCGCGACGAAAGTTGCCCCGGCCCCTGTTCGGGTTCATTGCCGGCGCGGCGGAGGACAATCGCTCGCTGAATGGAAACCGCTCCGCCTTCGACGGATACGACTTCGTGCCCCGTGTATTGGTCGACGTATCCCGGCGTTCGCAAAACATTTCGATCTTCGGGCAGACATACTCGTCGCCGTTCGGCATCGCACCGGTCGGCATCAGCGCGCTGCTTGCCTACGAGGGCGACCTGGTGCTGGCGCAAGCGGCACGCGTTGCGGGTATTCCTGCAATCATGAGCGGGACTTCCCTGATCCCGATGGAAGAGGTTGCCGAGAAAGTGCCGGGGACCTGGTTCCAGGCTTACCTGCCGGGTGACGCGAAACGCATCGATCCGCTCATCGACCGTGTCGAGGCCGCGGGCTTCGAAACCCTGGTGCTCACGGTCGACATTCCCGTCTGGGCCAACCGGGAAAATAACATCCGCGCCGGCTTTTCGACGCCGCTGCGTCCGAGCCTGCGGCTGGCGTGGGACGGCGCCATCAAGCCCAGCTGGTTGGTGGGCACGATGATGCGCACGTTGCTGACCCGCGGTATGCCGCACTTCGAAAATTCGTTCGCGACCCGCGGCGCGCCCATCCTGTCGCGCAACGCGATCCGCGATACGACGGGGCGTGACCACCTGAACTGGGAAGACATTGCACGGATCCGCAAGAAGTGGAAGGGCCCCGTGGTGATCAAGGGCATCCTGAGCTCTGCGGACGCCGTCCTGGCAAAGCAGATCGGCGCGGATGCGATCATCGTCTCGAACCACGGCGGACGGCAGCTCGATGGTGCTGCGCCAGCCCTGCGCGCGCTGCCGCGCGTTCTCGACGCAGTGCCGGGAATGCCGGTCATGGTCGACGGCGGCTTCCGTAGGGGCAGCGATGTCCTCAAGGCCGTGGCTCTGGGCGCGACATGCGTATTCGCCGGACGCCCGTTCATGTATGCGGCCGTGGCCGGTGGCCAGGCAGGCGTGCAGCGTGCCATCCAGCTTCTGGGCGAAGAGGTCGACCGCAACATGGCCATGCTGGGCGTGAACCGGGTCGATCAGCTGGACAAGAGCTATCTGCTCCCGGCGCACCTGGGCTGAGTTCGGCAAGCTCAGGTGGCGGCGAGGCCTTGCGATGCCAGTACTTGCGTCATCGCCTGTTTGAATTTCAATACCACGGGTGACGTCTCATGCCGGCGCAGCATCATGGTCAGTTCCGATCGCTCGCCAATCTCGTCGAAGCTGAGGAAGCGCACGCCCGGGATCGCGACCGACCGGATCGATTCCGGCACGGCAGCGATCCCCAGGCCTGCGCCCACCAGAGTGAGCGCAGTGATGAAGTCGCGCGTGTGATGACCGATCTTTGGTACGAAGCCGATCTGCTCGCCGATGCGGGACAGGTGGGACGCGAAGCCGATGTCTTGACCAAACTGGGGGGCGATGAAGGGTTCGTCGACCAGCTCGCGGATCTGGATCTCGTCCCGGGCGAGGATCGGGTGCGCCGACGATACGGCGATCACGATGCGCTCCGTGCGCAACAGGAAGCGATCGACTTGGTCCGGACCGCCCACCAGGGTCCTCACGATGCAGGCGTCGAGTTTGCCTTCTTCGAGCAGCTGCAATTGCGCAGGACTCGACAGCTCCTCCAGCGAGATCGATACCTGGGGCGCCAGTGTCCGAAACTTCGACAGGATCTCCTGGACGATGCCGCAACAGGACGCCGAGATCACGTAGCCGATGCGGATGATGCCGGCTTCACCGCGTCCGGCGCGGCTTGCGACGCGCTTGGCATGTTCCAGTTGCGCCAGCGCCGCCCGCGCTTCTTCGATGAACAGCTTGCCTGCCGAGGTCAGCGATACCGACCGCTTGGTGCGGTCGAGAAGGCGAACGCCCAGCTCGCGTTCCAGCCTCTGCAGTTGCATGCTCAGCGCGGACGGCGCCAGGCCGAGAGCCTCGGCCGCGCGCGAAAAGTGCAGCGTGTCGGCGATGGCGATGAAATAAGTCAGCTGTCTGATTTCCATTGGACCCTGGTGAGGTTTGCGGCGAAGGGAAAGGCGATCAGGTGGCAGTCAGCGTTGAAACGCAGAGGTGTCCAGAGACGATCAATCCGGCCGGCGTGTGGCCAGGCCATCCGTGAACAACGCAATGTACGTGTCGGTAATCTGATTGATGTTCTGCTGATGCTTGGGCGATATCCAGTTCACCATCCAGTTGCAGGCGCCCAGTATGGCGTTGACGGCGACCTCGGGCGGGATCGGCTGCATGCTGCCGTTCTGTGTACCCTCCAGTACCGCCTGCCGGAAGATGCTGTCGTACTTGACGATGATGCCGCGAACTTCCTTCTGGCGCTCTTCCGGGAGCGCCTGCGCGTCGCGGTAGAAGACGGTCGCCCACTCCAGGTGCTCCGCGAGGAAGCGGACATGCATCCGGATGAGCTCCTTCAGCCGGTTCATCGGGTCGGCCTCGACACTCGCGATGCGTTCGGCGTTGCCGACGAAATGCCCGGAGATGTAGCTGAACACGGCCCACAGCAGCTCGTCCTTGCTCTTGAAATAGTAGTAGACACTGGACTTGCTGTAGCCGAGTCCACTGGCGACTTCTTCGAGCGACACATTGCGGACGCCGCGATGCGCAAACAGCTGCGCGGCGCTCTTGACGATCTCTTCGCGCACGAGATCGCGCTTCAGGCTCCGGATACTGCTCGTTTTCGGTACGCCTGGCCTGGCCTCGTCGGGAGAAACCTGCTCAGCCGCGTTCGATGATTTTCTTGGCATGGGAATATTTTGCGCTAATTGATCGGGATTCGACCTGGCTATGCGCGAGGTGGTGCGGCAACTGGTGTCGGCCGCTCCGCCAAACGCTCAAACCTTGTCATTTTAGTCTAACTGCACATGGGCTAAAGGCTGGGGCCGAACACGGATGAGATTGATGACCTGGAAATCGAGCACCGTTTGCCCCTGCCTCTGCACGGTGATCTGCCAGGTCAGCAAACCGAGATGGGGACGGGTCCGCATGGGCCTTTTCTCCACCAGGAGGGCGCTCGCACGCAATACGTCGCCTGCCATGACGGGCGCCCGGAAGCGCACGGATTCGAAACCGACCCCGAGCACGATGTTGCCGCTGAAGATATCGGCGAGAACGAACTGGCGCAGGGTCGCGGACATGGAATGAAGTCCGCTCGCCGACTGGCCTTGCCCGATCTCGGAATGGTCCGTCTCGCCGAGGTGGAATGGCTGAGGATCCCATTGCCGGGCGAAATTGGTGATTTCCCTCGATGTCAGCGTGAACGGTTCGACCGCGCAACTGAACCCGGGGAGCAGGTCCTCATAGAACAGCTTCAACATCACCTCCAGTCGGCATGTGGTGGTATTAATCAGCCGCGAAATGTCGTTTGTCGAAAATTCGACACATGGGTTGAAAATTATACCGATAAGTCTAGCGGCCCCTCGTCCGCCATGTCAATCTTCTTCCGTTCTTTGCTCTTCTGTATGTAAGCGACTCGGCAAACACCCTACATCGAGCGCATAAGCTTATCGGCAAGCGCAAAAATTCTTTGACACAAAGCTCACCGCAGGAGTAGAGTTGTTAAAGAATTAGACGCATCAGTCGAAAAATAGTCCTAAGGGGTGAATGAATGGCGTATCCCACAGAACCACCAGCCGCTGCCACGGTACCCAACCAGGCTGTCGGCACGCTCAAGCCCGGCGCTCAGGCCTGGCTGACGCTCGCCATCGCCACCGTGATCTATACGCTCAACGTCGCCGACCGCTTCATTTTTCCGACGCTGCTGCAGTCCATCAAGGCCGAATTTGCGCTCTCGGACACAGGGGTTGCCAGTCTTAACCTGGCGCTCGGCCTCGTACTGATGTTGTTTGGGATTCCGGCGGGCATCCTCGCGGACCGTGTCAGCCGCCGCTACCTGCTCGGCATCTGCGCGACCCTTTTTTCGGCGATGACGGCCCTCGGCGGAATGACGACGACGCTCACAGCCTTCGTTGTGACCCGCCTGGGCCTGGGTCTGGGCGAAGCAGGCTGCACGCCGCCGTCGCTCACCTTGATCGCCGACCGTTTTCCGGCCGCGCGCCGTGGTGTCGCGATGACCATTTTCACCCTGGGCGTTTGCGCAGGGTCGTTTTGCGGGACCGCGGTCGCGGGGGCCTTGAGCGACCTGTATGGCTGGCGTACGGCCATGCTCGTGTTCGGGCTGTCGGGCTTGCCGCTGGGATTACTGGCGATGTTTCTGATCAAGGAGCCGGTCCGTGGTGGCCTGGACAAGGCCGCCACCCCAGCCGGCGCGCAGCGGGCGGGCGTGTTCGCGACGCTCGCGTACATCTGGCGGGACAAGACACTGTGCCTCGTCATGATCGGTGGCGCCACCATCTGCACCTGGGGCTGGGGCCTGTTGTGGTGGACGCCGGCATTCCTGATGCGGACCTACGGCCTGACGGGCAGCGAGGGCGGGGCGGTGCTCGGCAAGCTTCACCTGGTCGGCGGCGCGACGGCCACGGTGTGCGCCGCCATCGCGATGCACTGGCTGTCGCGCCGCGGGATGCGCGTGCAGATCTGGGCCATCGCCGGCGTGATCGCCTGCGCGGCCGTGGCGTCGATCGTGGCCTACACCGCCACGCACCTCCCGGTCTCGGTGCTGTGCCTGTGGCTGTATGTGCCCGTGCTGTACATGTACACCGGCCCGACCTTCAGCCTGATCAATAACATGGCCCCGCCCGGCATTCGCGCGAAGACGGTCGCCGTTTTCCTGCTCGCGACGAGCTTCGGCAACCTGATCCTTGCGCCGATGCTGATCGGCTTCCTGTCAGACCTGTTCGCCGCCGGCGGCATGCCGTCGGGCGACGCGCTGCGCCGAGCCATGGGTGTGTTCGCCCCGCTCGGGCTTGCGGCCGCCGGCGCCTACGCCGCGGCAGGCATCGTGTCCGGCTCGCGCAACGCCGAGGCCACGCCCGGCCACATGAAATCAACCAACTACCACGTTTAAAAGGGCAACCGATGAATCACGCCGAAGTTGTACTTTCACATGCACGCACCACGCCGGACCGTATCGCGGTCCGCATGGGGGAGCGCACGCTGACCTACGGGGAGCTGGCGCGCACCTCCGAGACGCTTGCGACCGGTCTCCAGCGGGCTGGCGTGGGCAAGGGCGACCGCATCGTGATGTTTGCGGAAAACACGGTCGAGTGCCTCGCCGTGTACCACGCTGCAGCCCGCATGGGCGCGGTGTTCGCGCCGATCCACGTCTCGTTCAAGATCCGCGAGCTGACCTATGCGCTCTCCAACTCGCGGCCCCGCATCATCATCACGACCACCGACCAGATCGGCACACTCGTCGAGGCCCTCGCCGCAACCGGCCACATCGCGAAGATCGTGATCCTTGACGAAGCCAGTGCGCTCCCCACGTACCTGAAGTTCTCCGACCTGCTGGTGGAAGGCAGTGTGTACCCGCCGGTGGATTTCGCGCCCGAGCAACCGCTGCTCATCAGCTACACGTCCGGCACCACGTCCCTGCCTAAGCCCGTGCTCAGGTCGCACGGCGCGGAAACCTGGAGCGCCAACGCCTACCGCGAAGCGTGGGGATTCGAGGCGGAAGACCGCCTGCTGGTGGCGATGTCGCTCAGCTGGGTGTACGGCCTGTGTTCGCTGTCGCAGTCGGCATTTGCGGCCGGTGCGACGATCGTCCTGGAACCGAAGTTCAGCCCGACCCGGACGCTCGAGCTCATCGAGGCCAGGGAAGTGACCGCGTTCGCCGGCACCATGAGCATGTACGCGATGATGCACAGCAAACTGAAGGAACGTGACTTCGATACGTCCGCGCTACGCAAGGCCTTCCTCGGCGGCGAGCCGCGCAACGAGACGGTCGTTACCGCGATGGAGACGCGCCTGGACCTGCGCCTGTCCGAAGCATGGGCCATGACCGAGACGTTCCCGGCACTCGTCATCCATCCCGAACGTGACCGCAACGCGCCCACGGCCTGCCTCGGCCGCGTGGTGCCGGGCGTGGAGATCAGGCTGGTCGACAACGAGGGGAGCGACGTGCCTGAGGGCGAGCCAGGCGAGGCCTGGGTGCGCAGCCCGGGCGACTTCCTCGAATACAGCGACGAGCCCGAGCTGACCGCCACCCGCCGCACGCCGGACGGCTGGATCCGTTCCGGCGACCTGCTGCGCCGCGACGAGAACGGCTACTACATTTTTGTCACGCGCCAGAGCGAAATCATCATCCGTGGCGGCGTGAACATCTCTCCCGCCGAAGTCGAATCGGCCATCTGCGCCCATCCGCAAGTCGCCGACGCCGTCGTCGTCGGCCTGCCCGACGAAGTGTGGGGCGAAACCATCGCGGCGCTCGTGACGTCCCGGACGGTGGACGCCCTGGACCTCGACGCGATCACCGCATTCGTCGCGGAACGTATCGCCAAGTTCAAGGTGCCTTCCCATCTGTTCCAGGTTGCCGCCATCCCTGCGGGCACCACGGGCAAGAAGAACCGGACGGACGCCCGGGGGATCGCGCTGAACCTGCAGCGCGGGGTGACGCAGTAGAACGCGGGCGAGACTGATTTCTTATCAATACCCAGTAACACAGGCGCCGGAGCGGCAGATGTCGATCCCGTCGCTTCGGCAAGCCTGTTCGCATTTTTCAATATGGAGAGTTTTTAGTGGCCGATCCTAAACTTGCGCAAGCAGCGGCAATCGTTGGCGCATACGAGCACCCTACCAGGTTCGCTCCCGAGAAAAGCGAGTGGCAGCTGCTCGCTGAAGCATGTCGCGGCGCCATCAAGGACGCGGGCCTGTCCCCGGCCCATGTCGACGCCCTGTTCGTGGCGGCGACGGCGCCGGAAGGCGGGCAGCTCGGTCTGTGCACCTCGACCATGGCCGCCGACTACCTGAATCTGAAGCCGAAATTTATCGATGAAACCGATATCGGCGGCGCGTCACTTGGCTACTACGTCAACCGCGCGGTACTGGGCATCCACGCTGGCCTGTTCAAATGCGCCCTGATCGGCTACGGCGCGACGACCAAGTCGCGCAAGGTGAACGTGGGTACGGTGTCGTACAACCAGCTGACCGGCCAGGAGATGGTTCCCATCCCCGATGCGTTCGAGCAGATCTATGGCACCACGGTCACTGCCTTCATGGGCATGCTGACCCAACGCTACATGCATGAGACCGGCCTGACGGGCGAGCAACTGGCGCACGTCGCCGTGACCATGCGCCAGCATGCCCAGCTGAACCCGCACGCTCTGCGCCGCGAGCCGATCACCATCGACGACGTCATGGCGTCGCCGATGATCGCCACGCCCCTGCGCAAGCTCGACTGCTGCATCGTCAGTGACGGCGCCGGCGCTCTCGTGATCGCTCACCCGGATCTGTTCCCCGAGTGTGCGAAGACCCCGGTCTGGATCCGAGGATGGGGCGAGGCATTGATGACGCACGGCGGCGGCCACACCAACTGGGCGACCGAAAGCCGCGAGATGGTAACGCGCGCCTGTGCCGACGCCTTTGCGATGGCGGGCCGCGGCCCACGCGATATCGACACCGCGATGATCTACGACGCCTTCACGCCGAACGTCATCATCGATCTGGAAGGTGCGGGGTTC
>JBJMVU010000293.1:0-17303 GCA_045810485.1 Massilia sp.
GGCGATCTGGCCCTTCGTCACCGCCTACGGCCTCAAGGCGGCGAGCATTTCCGGCAACGTCAGCGTTGCCGACGCGGCCTACGAAACGCTGATGCGCGGGGCGGCGCTCAATCTGTCGAACATGGAAAACCTCGAGTGGCTGTCCGGCCAGCCGCTGCTGCTGGACGAGGCGCATCCGAACCTGATCGGCCCCGTCATCAATTCGAAGCGCCAGCTGTGGTCCGTCGGCGCCTATCTCGGCATGGTGATCCGCGACGTGTTCGGCGTGTCCACGACGCAGGGCGGCATCGAGGTGAAGCCGTTCGTCACGGCGAAGCTGCGCGGCGGCGTGTTCGCGGGCGGCGACAGCATCGCGCTGTACAACCTGCGCCTGCAGGGCCGCGCCGTCAACGTCAAGCTGCGGCTGCCGCCCGTGCCGGCGGCCGGCGCCAGCGGCTATTACGCCGTCGACCGCATCCTCGTCGACGGCAAGCCGGCGGGTGGCAGCATCCCGTGGAGCGCGCTCGATGCGCACAGCGACATCGAGGTCCAGCTGGGCAAGCTGGTCGAAGGGGCCACGGCCATCCACCGCGTGAACGCCGATCCGTATGCGGAAACGCCTGCCGTGTTCGGGCCGCGCGAACCGCGCATCGACGGCATCGCGCGCGCGGGCGGCGCCACGACCGTGACGATCGCGCCGGCGGACCGGCAGGCCGGCATCACGTACAACGTCTACCGCGACGGCAGGCTGGTCGCATCCAACGTGGCCGCCGGCGCGTGGACGGATCGCGAGAAGAGCGGCGCGGCGTGCTACGCCGTCGAAGCGCAATACACGGCATCGGGCAACCGCAGCCACCACAGCGTGCCGCGCTGCGGAGACTCCAGCGTGGCGATCGCCGCGACGGATGCGCGCGTGCAGGCGAGTGTCGCCACCGCGCCCGCCAACGCGCGCTTCGCCGAGCCGCATCTCGCCAACTGGGGCCAGCCGGCCGACCGCCTCGACGTGCGCGACGTGCGCGTGCCGCAAGGCGGCGACTACGCCGTGCAGGTCCGCTATCACAACGGCGCCAACCAGATCAACCTGGGCATCAGCGGTGGCGTAAAATGGCTGGCGCTCAAGGATGAGTCGGGACGCATCGTCGCGCAGGGCGTCGTGCAACTGCCGCACGCGCGCATCGAGAAGGCGAACACCCCGGCCGTGTATTCGACCCCGCTGGCGGCGCGCCTGAAGCCGAACGTGGCGTACCGGATCGAGATGAGCGACTTCTACAACATGAGTTATCTGGACAGCAACCGCAGCTTCAGCGCGGCCGGCGGCGTCGACGGTCCGTCGAACCGCTTCGACATCTACGGCGTGCGGCTGCTGCGCATCAACGGAACCAAATAATGAAACGAATCGCAATCGCGGCCGCCGCGAGCCTCATGCTGGCGCAGGCCCACGCCACCACCGTGCGCGTGCACTACGCGGCCGGCAAGGAGGTTATCCAAATCCGCGCCGACAAGGGCGCCGCCGGCTGGTCGCAGGGCGTGCCCGCGCAGCCGGAGGGCGGTCCGCTGAACGTGTGGACGTTCACGTGGCCGGATGCGCTGGGCGACATCCAGATGAAACCCACGCTGGGCGCGGACAAGGTGTCGATCGGCGGCGTGTATAAACTGGCGGCCGGCGGCACGCTCGACATCTACCCCTTCTTCGGCGCGCCGTTCGGCAAGGTGACGATCGTGAAGGATGTCGCGTCGCCGCAGCTGGACAACAAGCGCGCGCTGCGCATCTATCTGCCGCCCAGCTACGGTGAAAACGCGGCCAAGCGCTACCCCGTGCTGTACATGCACGACGGCCAGAACCTGTTCGATGCGAAGACGGCGTCGTTCGGCGTCGAATGGGGCGTGGACGAGACGATCAACCGCCTCGTGGCGACGGGCGTGATGGACGAGGTGATCGTCGTCGGCATCGACAACACGCCGGAGCGCATCGCCGAATACACGCCCTGCTGCGACCCGAAATACGGCGGCGGCAAGCTGAATGCGTACGACGCGTTCATCGTGGAGACGGTGAAGCCGTACATCGACCGCACGTACCGCACGCTGCCCGGCAAGGACACGACGGCGATCATGGGCTCGTCGCTGGGCGGCATCGCCTCGGTGCTGATCGCGCAGCGCCACCCGGACATCTTCTCGAAGGCCGGCGGCGTTTCCAGCTCGTTCTGGTGGAACAACGGGACGCTGCTCACGAAGGCGCCGGAGCGCATGCCGGTGAAGTTTTATATCGACGCCGGCACCCGCGACGACGGCCTGGACGACACGGCGAAGATGCGCGACGCCATGCTGGCCAAGGGTTACGTCGAGGCGAACGACCTGATGTTCTACAAGGCCGATGGCGGGCGCCACAACGAGGCGTCGTGGGCCGCGCGCGTGGACAAACCGCTGACCTGGTTCTTCCCGTGGGGGTCGACCCGCCAGTGACGCGGCAGGTCAGAAATCGAGGCTGTACAGATTACTGCCGGCATCCTCCGGCACGAGATGGACGAAGCGTTCGAACCGCATGCCCATCTTGCGCAGCAAACCGTTCGACGCGACGTTGTTGGGCGACGTGATGGCCAGCACCCGCGGCAGGCCCAGCGCGGGCGCGAGGGCCAGCACGGCCATGCCCGCCTCGTACGCATAGCCGCGGCCGCAGTACGGTTCCAGGTAGGCGTAGCCGATGTCGACGCCGTCCAGCGTCTCGCGCCGGATCAGGCCGCACATGCCGATCGGATCGCCGCCCTCCTTCAGCTCGACGACGTAGAGCGAATGGCCGCGCATCTCCTGCATCGCGATCGGGCCGTCGAGCAGGGCCTGGACGGCATCCTCGCGCGTGCGGATGCCGCGGTCGCCGATGTGTTCGAGGAAGCCCGGATCGTTGACGAGCGCGAGATAAAAGTCGGCGTCGTCGAGGTGGGCGGTGCGCAGGCGCAGGCGCGGCGTCGCGAGAATGTCCACCGGCATCAGTCTTCTTCCGGCAGCGGCCAGCGCGCGGGATCTTCGAGCAGCTTGTACATCACGTACGCGTCGACATAGCCGAGCCGGCGGTGCCGATAGGCCTTCGGCAGCGTGCCGACGATGGAAAAGCCCAGCCGCTTCCACAGGTGGATCGCCGGGTTGTTCGTGCTGACGACGAAGTTGAACTGCATCGCCAGATAGCCCTTGCGCCGGGCCTCGCCGACGCTGTGCTCGCCGAGGAAGTGGCCGACGCCGACACCCTGCGCGTTCGGGCTCACCATGTACGACGCGTTGGCGACGTGCGCCCCGCGTCCCACGTGGTTCGGCTGCAATTTATACATCCCGAGGATCCGTTCCTCGCCGCGCACCGCGACATAGGTCGACGCCTCGGGTGCGAACCAGTAATCGTAGGTCTCTTCGCGGCTCGTGCCGGCGTCCTGGACATAGGTTTCGCCCTCGGCCGCGTGGGCCTGGAAAATGGTCCACATAGCATTGAAATCAGTTTCAGTAGCTGGACGAATCTGGATATCTTTCACCGAGTGACCTGCTGGGACGTATCGAAAGCGCAAGATTCTACCTTGGGATTCGGCTGCACGGCTGCCGATCCGGTAACTGGCCGTAGAAAATTTCCGTTGAATAAAGGTAGGAAATACTTCGTGCCGTGGATTACTGCCCGGCTCCCTTATTAAATTGTTCCAGCCGGAAATCAACCGACGCCGGCCGGCCCGGCAGATGCAGGGTCGCGCGCGCGGGCGGCGCCTCGCTGACGACCTGGCCTGCGCGCAGCACGAGCCGGCGCGCCGCGCGCAGGCGGATCGCCTCGACGGGGTCCGACGCATCGAGCCAGACGAGGTCCGCGCGGCAGCCCGGCGCGATGCCATAGCCCTGCAACCCGAGGATGCGGGCAGGCGCGTCGGTGACGGCCTGGAAGCATTGCCGCATTGCAGCCTGCCCCGTCATCTGCGCGACGTGCAGCCCCATGTGCGCAACCTCCAGCATGTCGCCGGAACCGAGGCCGTACCACGGGTCCATCACGCAATCGTGGCCGAACGCCACCGGCACGCCGGCCGCCAGCAGTTCCGGCACGCGGGTCATGCCGCGCCGCTTCGGGTAGGTGTCGTGGCGGCCCTGCAAGGTAATGTTGATGAGGGGATTCGCGATCGCGGCCACGCCCGATTCCGCCATCAGCGGCAGCAGCTTGCTCACATAGTAATTGTCCATCGAATGCATCGACGTGAGGTGCGAGCCGGCGACCTTGCCTTGCAAACCGAGGCGCAACGTCTCCGCTGCAAGCGTCTCGATGTGGCGCGACAGCGGGTCGTCGCTTTCGTCGCAATGCATGTCGACCATCAGGCCCTGCTCCGCCGCGAATTCGCACAGCAGCCGCACGGACTCGGCGCCGTCGGCCATCGTGCGCTCGAAATGCGGGATGCCGCCGACGACGTCCACGCCCATCCGGATCGCGCGTTTCAGATTGGCGAATGCGGTTTTGCTGCGCAGCAGGCCGTCCTGCGGAAACGCGACCAGCTGCAGGTCGATGTACGGCGCGACCTTGCGCTTGACGTCGAGCAACGCTTCCACGGCCAGCAGCCGGTCGTCGCACACGTCGACGTGGGTGCGGATCGCCAGCAGGCCCCGCGCCACGGCCCAGTCGCAGTAACGCAACGCCCGTTCGACCAGTGCCTCCTGCGCCAGCTGCGGTTTCAGCTCGCCCCACAGCGCGATGCCTTCCAGCAAGGTGCCTGACTCGTTCACGCGCGGCAGGCCATAGCTGAGCGTGGCGTCCATGTGGAAATGGGCGTCGACGAACGGTGGCGTGACCAGGTCGCCGCCGACGTCGATCTCGCGCGCGCCGCGCTGCGGCAAAGCGGGCTCGACGGCTGCGATGGCGCCGCCTGCGATGGCGATGTCGACCCGGCGGCCATCGGCCAGGGTGGCGTTGCGGAAAACGAGATCCATGCGCGGGCTCCTGATGGGTATAGGACGCCATCAGAGTACCACGGTGGTTATATTGTCAATGATATATATCAAACCTCAATGCTGCACCGCAAGATTTCCTTATAAAAACAACACAGAATTCCCTTTTCATCCCGCATGAACACCTTTACACTAGACTTATTGCAGTGCGTCATAAACCGAACGGTTATAACCTGAAAGACAAGGAACTTAGATGACTTCATTCTCCGAACAGTTGTCCGCCGTCCGCAAGTCCCAATGGGAAGCACAGCTCGACGTGTTCCGGGCAGTGAGCCAGCGCGCACTCGACAGTGCCGAACAGCTGATTGCGCTCAACGTGAAGACCTCCCGCGCGACGGTCGAACAAGCCACGGGAACCTTCAAGCAATTGCTAGCAGTTACCAACCCGCGCGACCTCTTCACCATCGGCTCGTCGGCCCAGGGCCAGTGGCAGCAATTCTTTTCCTACGGCCGCGAACTGCTGGGCATCGCCGCCGGCACGCACGAGCGCGCCTGGACCACGCAGCCCTCGCCGCTGCAACTGGTGCCGGCTGCCACGGCGAACGTCCCGACGTCCGTGCCGCAGATCCTGGAGCAGGCCGCCATCGCGACGGCTGAAGCCACCACGGTGAGCAGCGAGATCGCCCGCGCCGCGGTCGATACCGGCAGCGCGCTGGCCGAAGCGGCGCTGGATGCGGGCAAGCAGGCCGCCGCGCCCGTCGAACCTCCGGCACCCGAAGTGCTCACGACCACCGTGACCGAAGCGGTGGCCGCGGAACCGGAAGCTCCCGCCGCCGATCCGGTCGAAGCGGCCATCGCGGACGACGTGCCGCCGGCGAAGGCCAAGCCGCTGGCCAAGGCCCTGAACCAGGTCGCGCCGAAGCCGGCCGCCGCCGAGCACCCGATCGCATCGACCCTGCCGCTGGAAGCCGGTCCGCACGTGGAACTGCCGCTCGTCACGCCGACCGAGAACACGCCGCCGCTGCGCGTCGTGAGCCACGGCGGCAAGTCCACGCGCTCGCAGCGCAAGAAATAACATTGCGTGGTAGGGTGGGCGGCCCTCCGCCCACGCGGACGTTTGCAATATATTGACGTCACGCGTGGGCACGGCGTGCCCACCCTACCTGCACGAAAGCAGCAAAAATAGTAAATTAGCGGGCCTCGGCCCGCTTTTTCTTTTTTCATCACCAACAACAAGAACAGGATCTTCAATGGGTTTGGCAAGGCTGATCGGCGGCTTCGTACGCCGGCACTGGCGCTCCTATGCGTCGTCGGCGGTGATGCTGTTCGGCGTGGCCCTGTGCACCGTGCTCGTGCCGCGCAAGGTCGGCGCGATGATCGACGGCCTCGCCGCGCACCGCCTCGGCGGACATGACCTGCTGATCCAGATCGCGCAACTGCTCGGTCTCGGCCTCGCGATCTACGGGCTGCGCGTGGCGTGGCGCCTGCGCCTGTATTCCGCGTCGTACCGGCTCGGCGTGGAGCTGCGCACGAAGCTGTACGATCGCCTGGCGGCGCAAGGACCGGCGTTCTTCCAGCGCCAGCGCACCGGCGACCTGATGGCGCTCGGCACCAACGACATCGACGCCATCGAACAGGCCGCAGGCGAGGCGATGCTGGCCGGCTTCGACGGCACGCTCACCCTCGTCATGGTGTTGGGCATCATGTTCCTCGGCGTCGACTGGCGCCTGACGACGATCGCCCTGCTCCCGTTTCCGCTGATGGCGCTGGCGTTCTGGCGCATCTCGAGCCACATCCACACGGCGTCCACCGATTCGCTGAAGCGCTTCTCGGCGCTCAACGACCACGTGCAGGAAACGCTGTCCGGCGTGCGCACGCTGCGCGCCCTCGGCCTGGAACAGCGCAGCGCCGACCAGTTCGCGCAACTGGCCGCGCGCGCCGCCGATGCGAGCCTCGCGGCGCAGAAATGGGAAGCGGCGTACGAACCCGCCGTCGGCCTCACGCTCACCGCCGCCACCGGCCTTACGCTGGGCCTCGGCGGCTATCTCGTGTGGCAGGGCCAGATCACGATCGGCAGCCTCACGAGCTTCACCATGTACCTGGGGCAGCTGATCTGGCCGATGTTCGCGGCGGGCTGGGTGCTGTCGCTGATCGAACGCGGACGCGCGGCCCTCGCGCGCCTGCAGCCGCTGCTCGATGCGCCGCTGAGCGTCGACGACCGCGGCACGCTGGAGACGCTCGCGCGCGGCCCGCTCGTGCTGGATCACGTCCGTTTCCATTACGCTGAAGATGCCCGCTCCGCGCTGGACGACGTCTCGCTGCGCCTGGAACCGGGCAAGACGCTGGGCCTCGTCGGCGCCACCGGCGCCGGTAAATCGACCCTGCTGCGCGTGCTGCTGCGCCAGGCCACGCCGCAGCATGGCCGGGTGACGTGGGGCGGGCATGCCCTGGAAGACTACACGCTCCAGACGTTGCGCGCGCACATCAGCTGGGTGCCGCAGGAATCGTTCCTGTTCTCCGCGTCGATCGCGGAAAACATCGCCCTCGGCCGCCCCGGCGCGTCGCGCGCGGAGATCGAGCGGGCGGCCGACATGGCGGCGATCCACGACGACATCCTGCGCTTCCCGGACGGCTACGACACGCCCGTCGGCGAGAAGGGCATCACGCTGTCGGGCGGCCAGCGCCAGCGCGTGGCGATCGCGCGCGCGCTGCTGGCCGACAGCGCCCTGCTGCTGCTCGACGACGCGCTGTCCGCCGTCGACACGGGCACGGAAACGAACATCCTCGACCACCTCGACGACGTGCGGCGCGACCGCCCCGACCTGTCGGCGATCATCGCGAGCCACCGCCTGTCGGCCGTCGTGAAGGCGGACCTGATCGTCGTGCTGCGCGACGGCCGCATCGTGGAACGCGGCACGCACGACGAACTGCTCGCCCTGGACGGCTGGTATGCCAGCCAGTGGCGCTACCAGCAACTGGAGGCCAGCCTCGATGCCATCTGAAACCATTAAAAGCGTGACCTCCGCGCAGGCCCGCCAGGCCACCGGATTGCTGCGCCGCGCCGCCCATCCCGACCGCGGCCACCTCGGGTGGGCGACGCTGTGGCTGATCCTCGCCGCCGGCCTCGAAGTGGTCGGCCCGCTGCTGGGCAAGAAGCTGATCGACGACCACCTGCTGCCGCACCACCTGGACTGGACGCGCATGGCGTGGCTGCTGGCCGGCGTGGTCGTCACGGGATGGGCCGCGTCGTGGCTGCGCTTTTTGCAGCTGGTGCGCCTGTCCGGCCTCGCGATGCGCGCCGTGCAGCGCCTGCGCGAATGGGTGTACGGCCATGTGCTGCGGCTGCCGATGGCGTTCTTCGACCGCGCCATCACGGGCCAGCTCGTGAGCCGCGTCACCAACGACACCGAGGCCGTCAAGACCCTGTACATCCAGGTGCTGTTCGTGATCCTCGATTCCAGCATCGTCCTCGTCGGCACGTCGATCGCGATGGCGTGGCTGGACTGGCGCCTGATGGTCATCGTGCTGGCGCTCGTTCCCGCGGTGCTTGGCATCGTGTGGCTGTACCAGAGACTCTCCGCCCCCGCGGTCACGCGCGCGCGCGCGCTGCGCAGCGACATCAACGGCCAGATGGCGGAATCGATCGGCGGCATGAGCGTGCTGCAGGCGAACAATGCGCAGCACCGCTTCGGCCAGCGCTTCGCCCACACCAACGACCAGCACTACACGGCCCGCGTGGCCGAGCTGCGCGCCAACGCCTTCCTGCTGCGGCCCGCGCTCGACTTCCTCAACGTGGTGCTGCTGGCGGTCGTCATCTACAGCTTCGGCCAGCGCAGCATGAACGCCGTCGAAGTGGGCGTGCTGTACGCGTTCATCAGCTATATCGCGCGCGTCGTCGAGCCGCTCATCCAGATCACGATGCAGTTCTCGGGCCTGCAGCAGGCCGTCGTCGCGACGGCGCGCGTGGCCGCGCTGCTCGACGAGGCGGGCGCCGCCGAACACGTGGCCGGCCGCGTCACGTCGGAACGCAAGGCCGACGCGCGGGACGTCCCCGCCGTGCGCGTGCGCGACCTCTCCTTCGGCTACGTGGAAGGCCAGACCGTGCTGCACGACCTGTCGCTGGACATTCCGCAGGGCGCGTTCTTCGGCATCGTCGGCCACACGGGCAGCGGCAAGTCGACCCTGCTGTCGCTGCTGCTGCGCTACTACGTGTTCGAGCACGGCGCGATCACGCTGTTCGGCGAGCCGCTGGCGACCATCGGCAACGAGCGCTTCCGCGCCGAGGTCGGCCTCGTGCCGCAGGATCCGTTCCTGCTCGCCGCGTCGGCGCGCGAGAACATCGACATGGGCCGCGGCCTGTCGCAGGCGGCCATCGAAGCGGCCGCGCGCGCCGCGCACGCGCACGAGTTCATCGCGCGGCTGGAGCAAGGCTACGACACGCCGCTGGGCGAAGGCGGCTCGCGCCTGTCGTCCGGCCAGAAGCAGCTGATCGCGATCGCGCGCGCCCTCGCCGGCCGGCCGCGCATCCTGCTGCTGGACGAAGCCACGTCGCGCATCGACAGCCAGACGGAGCAGATCGTGCAGCAGGCGCTCGACGAGTTGCGCGGCCAGGTCACGATCATCGCCATCGCACACCGGCTGTCGACGATCCGCGACGCCGACCGCATCGTCGTGCTGAACCACGGCCGCATCAGCGAATCCGGCAGCCACGACGACCTGATGCGCATCGAAGGCGGCCTGTACCAGCGGCTGTATTTACTGCAGCAGCTGAGCGTTTGACCGGTTTTTTAGCGATTTGACATCGCTATCACCGAAGCAACTTTATTGGTTAAACACTATTTTGTGAAGTCGCGTCTTTTTAGACACGCAACCTGTTTCTTTTACGCATAATCGTTCTAATACTTGATCTTTCTCAATTGCAAGAGCCTATAATTGTATATGCAGATGTCCTAAATTAAGGGACTACACTTCCCCGGGGAGGCATGTTGGCAGGTCTATATCGTGCAACGCAGCACCGAAGCAGCCGTGCGCTGCTGGCCCTGCTATTGCTCGTTTCCGGAAGCACGCTGGCCGCCGACCTCCCGGAGGCGCCCGTGCGCGCCCGCTATGCCGAACTCGGGGAAATCATCCGCGTCACGCCACAGCATGCCGTGCCGCTGCTGGCCGGCCTGGAAGCCCAGGCGCGCCGCACGCCCGCCGAACATGCCCGCCTGCTCACCCTGTCCTGCGACCTGAGCCACCGCCTCGGCAAGCACGAGGAAGCCCTCCAGCTGTGCGAACAGGCGCTGCAACTGGGCCGCGAGGCGCATGACGACAGCCTCGTGGCGCGCGCCCTGCTGTCCAAGGCCTATGCCGTGTTCGGGCTGAACGAGATGAGCCAGTCGCACCAGCTGGTGTGGGAAGCCGAGCGGCTCGCCGCCAAGAGCCCGGACGTCGACCTGCGCATCCTCGCGCAGATCTCGTCGGGCGAATCGTTCGCCGAAGAAGGCAACTTCCCTGTCGCGCTGAGCAAGATGCAGGGCGCCGTGACGCTCGCGCGCCAGAGCGGCGACCGGCTGCAGCTCGCCGTCGCGCTCAAGTCGCTGGCCTACCTGTACAACCAGATGCGCGAATTCGACAAGGGATTCGAGGCGATCGGCGAAGCGGAGCAGCTGGCGGAAGCCATCGATTCGCCGGGCCGCCTCGCCATCTTCAAGACGACGGAATACATCCTCGCCGCCAACAGCGGCGACATGGAGCGCGGCACGAAGGCCCTGCTGTCGGCGCTCGCGCTGGAGCGCCGCATCGGCGCCGACGCGATGATCTCCAACACGCTCGTGAACCTGGCCGACTCGTACCTGAAGCAGCAGGACTGGCGCCGCGCGCTCACGTACGCCCAGCAGGCGCTGGAGCAGGCGCAGAAGCTGCATGACGACGCCCTCGCCGCGACGGCCCGGGTCAATGTGGGGCAGGCCTATCTCGGCATGGGCCGCCTGGCCGAGGGCAAGAAGCACATCGAGCAGGGCATGGACTGGTACCAGCGCTCCGGCAACAAGCCCGACCAGCAGGGCGTCCTCGTCGAATACGGCGACGCGCTCGAACGTGTGGGCGACCTGGCCGGCGCGCTGGCCGCGTATCACCGCGAGCGCGCGCTGTCGAACGAGTTGTTCGAGACGCGCCGCCAGAAGGCGATGATGGAGCTGCAGGAGAAATACGAGGCCGACAAGCGCCAGCGCCAGATCGAGATGCTGCGCCAGGAAAACCAGGTCAAGTCGACCGAGATCGACAACCGCCGCCTGCAGCAGCGCGTCTGGTGGCTGCTTGCGCTCGTGTTCGCGCTCGCGTCGGTCATCGTCGGCATCCTGTACCGCAAGGTGCGGCACGCCAACGCCCAGCTCGAGGTCAAGAACCGGGAACTCAAGCAGCAGAGCGCGCGCGACCCGCTGACGGCCCTGTACAACCGCCGCCACTTCCAGGAATTCATGCGCTCGCACCAGGAAATCGAGCGCAGGGGGGCCGGCGCGAGCGGCGACGACATGGTCAGCGCCATGTTCCTGCTCGACGTCGACCACTTCAAGCACATCAACGACACGCACGGCCACGGCGCCGGCGACGCGGTGCTGCGCGAGATCGCGGACGCGCTGCGCGAGATCCTGCGCGAGACCGACATGATCGTGCGCTGGGGCGGCGAGGAATTCCTCGCCTTCCTGCCGGCCGTGCCGAGGGACAGCCTGGACGAGGTGGCGCGCCGCCTGCTGGCCGGCATCCCGGAACGCGCGATCGACTACCAGGGCACGCGGCTGTCGGTGAACGTGTCGATCGGCTTCGCGCCGTTCCCGCTCGTGCCGGGCGCCGCGATCTCGTGGGAGCGCGCGATCAACATCGTCGACATGGCGCTGTACCTGGCCAAGGGCCACGGCCGCAACCGCGCGTACGGCGTGTGCGGCGTGACCGGCCTCGATCCGGCGTCGCTGGACGAGGTCGAGCACGACATCGAGAAGGCCTGGCGCGCGGGGATCGTCGATTTGTCGATCGTGACGGCGCACGTGTCGGAATTCCGGATGGCGTCCTAACTCGTCGTCCCCGCGAAGGCGGGGATCCATGCTGAGTCTCCGAAGCCCGGTATCAAGAATACCGCGGAGTTTCAGACGTACCGAATCCGGTTGCTCAGTATGGGTTCCCGCTTCTGCGGGAACGACGGTCTGGCGACTACTTCGCCGCCCGCTGCATCTTCTCCCCGGCCGCTTCCACCTTCTCGCCGACCCGCTCCGTCGCTTCCTTCGCCCCTTCGCGCGCGTCGCGCACGGCCTGGTCGGCCTTCTGGACCTGGGCCTGGACCTTGTCCTCCACCTTCTCGTTGATCCGGTCGATCTTGTCGTTCACGTGGTCGAGCTTTTCCTGCACGCGCGCGCCGGCCGCGTCGACCTTCGCCTGCGCGCGGGCGCCCGCGTCGTCGATGGCCTTGCCCGCCTGCTGGGCGGGGCCCACGCTGTCGGCACCGCGGTTGCACGCCGCCAGGAGACAGCCCGCCAGCAGCGCGCCGATGATGGATATCCGATTCATCTTGCACCCTCCTTTGTTGCCGAATATACACCTGCTCCACGCGCCGCGGCGGACGCTTCGAACGGCGCATCCGTCAGCGTGCGCAGGAAGGCGACGATGGCGTCGATGTCCGCACCATCGAGCGCCGGCTTCATCCCCTTGCGGCGGTTGTACGGCATCGTGGCGACGTTGACGTTGCCCAGGTGGCGCGGCGCCACGTCGTCGAACAGGCGGCCGTCCTTGTACCAGCGTTCCGGCTCGATCGAGCGGGTGGCGTAGAACGCGACGACGTCGCGCAGGTCGGAGAAGACGCCGTTGTGCATATAGCGCTCGCGCACCGCGACGTTGCGCAGGCTCGGCGTGCGGAAGTAGCCGCACCACTGGTCCGGGTCCTTCCAGCCTTTGGCACGCCCCGTCGCGCATAAACCCTCGTCGACGTGGCGCACGTCGCGGTTGGCGGGAATGGCGCGGTTGCGCGGCACGGCGATGGCGTCGTAGCCGAAATCCGTGAACAGCGAGCGGGCCGGATTGCTCGACGTCTCGTTGAACTTGTGGCAGCTCGCGCAGTTGCCGCGGTCCGGGTCCTTGAACAGTTTCAGGCCGCGCAGTTCCTGCGGCGTGAGTTTCGCTTTGCCCTGCACCCAAGCGTCATAGCGCGACGAGAACGGCGCCATCTCGCGGCTTTGCAGGAACGCCTCCATCGCGGCGCCGAGGGCGGCGAGCGTACTCGCCGTCGTCTTGAACACGTTCGCACCGAACGTGCGTTTGAAACCGTCCGCGTACGGCGCCGTGCGCAGCTTGCGGGCGATGGCCGCGTCGTCGCGATTGTGCATCTCGAGCGGATCGAGCAGTGGATGGCGCACCAGTTCCGCGACGGTGTCCACACGCCCGTCCGTGAACAGGCCGCCGAACGGCGTGGGCGCGGGCGCGTCGTCGTCCTGATAAAAGAACAGCGGCGGCACGTACGCCGCGTACAGCGCGGACGGCGCGTTGCGCCTGCCGACGAGATCGGGCCGGCTGCCCAGCGCCACGCCGATGCGCGAGCCGTGGTTGCCGGCGAAGCCCTGCGCGGGGTCGTGGCAGCTCGCGCAACTCGTGCCGGCCGGCTCGGACAGGCGCGTGTCGAAGAACACCTGCCGGCCCAGCGCCACGCGCGCGGGCGCGGGAGAAAACGGGCCGGCCGCGCCGGGCATCGCGGGCAGTTGGGGCGTGCCCGCGACCGCCGCGGATGCCGCGAGCAGGCCCGCGACGATGAGTGACTTACCCAGCAATGAAGCCCGCCTTGTCGCAGTTGAGGTGGTTGTTGGCCAGCGCGCACGTGGCCATCAGCGTGCCGGCCTTCGTGTACGCCTTGTAGGTCCAGCCGCTGCCCGCGCGTTCCATCAGCATGAAGCCGAACGTATTGCTGTGCGTGATGCGCTCGACCGTGACGCCGGGCGCTGGCGGCAGGTTGGCCGGGAACGGGTCGGGCAGCGCGACGTCGAGGTTGTCGCCGCCGTTGCCGCTCACGAACGTGGCCGGGTGGTTCGACGCAAAATTGATCGCCTGGAAGTCGTGCACGTGGCCGTGGATCGCGAGCGACACACCGGCCGGATAGTACGCCGTCGCGTTCAGCTGCTGCATCACCGACAGCAGCGCCGCATTGCCGCCCGCCGGCGCGCCGCCCGCGATCGGCGCGTAGCCGAGGATCGGGTGGTGGTTGACGAACACGCTCGTCGTCTTCGCCTTGCCGGCCAGCTGGGCCACGGTCCTGAAGGCGTCCTGGTAGGCGAGGAATTGCGGATCGTTCGTCGCAAGCGCCGCCTTGCCGGCCTTGGCCGAATCGAACACGATCACCTGGGTGTCGCCGCCCAGCGGCACGGCGTACGGCGCGGTGTAGTTGGCGACGCTGTCGTTGGCCGGGTCGTCGCAGGTGCGCTTCGCGCTGTAGGCCTGCGTGTCGAGCAGGCGGAACCAGCCCTGGCCGGCGCGCGCGCATTCCTCGTGGTTGCCGCGCACGACGATCCAGGGCGCCGCGGCCAGCAGCGGCGCGGCGGGCTTGAACAGGTCCGCTTCCCACGTGTCCCAGCCATAGCCCCACGGGCTGTCCTTGCAGCCGGCGATATCGGACGGGCAGGCGTTTTCGCGGTAGTGGTAATCGCCGATGTGCATGACGAGATCCGGCCGCAGCTTCGCGGCCGTGGCGGCGATCTGCGCGAGCGGCCACGCGTCGGCGTCGTTGCACGACTGCCAGGCGTTGTCGGCCTTCTTCAGGCGGCAGCCCGTGTCGGCCAGGATGACGATGCGCTGCGGCGCCGCCTTCGGCAGCGGCAACGCCCTGCTGCCGACGTGCGCCTCTTTCGCATCCGCCGCCACCGTCGCTTCGCAGACGTTGAGCGGGAACGCCGACGGTTTCGAATCCGCCTGGCTGCTGGCCGTCGTGCGCTGGGCCGGCGTGCCCGCGACGGCGCGCAGGGTCATGCGCGTGTCGGCGCCGTCGACGCTGATCACCGGGCACGTGCCATAGGTCGTGGCCGCGCGCGCGACCGGCTTGCCGCCGTCGCCCATCACGACCCACGCGTATTTCACGTAATCGTCCTTCGTCGCCTCGTCGATGCGCGTGGAGCCGCAGGCTCCCAGCAAACTCGCCAGCGCGACGGCGCCGAGGGCCCGGCCATTCGATCCGATCATCGTTGTTCCCTTCGTTTGTGATTGATGAAGTCGCAACACGATAGGGACGCAATATGACCCGGCTATGACATGCGCCAGTCCGCGCGCATCAGTTCCACGTAACGCCGCGCGCCGAGCCCCAGCGGCCGCTCGCGCGACCACACGACGTCGACCCACAGGCGCAGCGCGTTGCTGATGTTGTCGAAGCCGATCTCCACGAGACTCCCGGCCGCCACCAGCGGCTGCACGAGCGCGCGCGGCAGGTACGCCCAGCCGAGGCCCGCCTGCACGAGGTTCAGCGTGGCCAGGTGGCTATCGACGCGCCACACGTCGCGCGCGTGCACGAAGCGCGGATCGCGGCCCGCGCCGTCATGGTCCACCTTGTCGCGTCCCGCCACGACGATCTGGCGCGCATCGATCAGGTCTTCCAGCCGCGGTGCGCCGCCGGACAGCAGCGGATGACCGGGCGCCACCACCGCGACCAGCAGCTCGCTGCCCACCTCCTGGAACGCCTCGCGGTCGTCCAGCCGTTCGCGCTCGAACACGAGCGCGAGCTGCACGCCGCCGTCGTGCAGCAGGCGCAGCGCGTCGGCCTGCGGCGCCGACAGCACCTCCACTTCGAGCGACGGGTATTCGCGCGCCAGCACGGCCAGCGGTGCGCTCCAGCGGCCCGCGATCAGTTCCGGCACGACGGCCAGGGTCAGGCGCCGTTCCAGCCCGCCGTGCAGCGCCAGCGCGTCCGCCCGCAACCGCCGCAGTTCGCTGGCGACGTGGCGGGCGCGCGGCTCCAGCGCCCGCGCGGCGTCCGTCGGGCGCGGGTCGCGTCCGGACCGGTCGAACAGGTTCAAGTCCAGCTCCGCCTCGAGCTGGCCGATGGCCATGCTGACGGCCGACGGCACCCGCCCCAGCGCGCGCGCCGCCGCCGAAAAGGACCCGTGGTCGAGCACGGCCAGGAAAATGCGCACGCTGTCGCTGGTGAAGGCCATGACCTGTCAATAAAGTTGATAGATCCTGACTTTATACATCAACTTCCCCGACATATCCTTGTCCCATCGAGTTTGAAGGAAGCAGGACCATGCAAGGCATCCAACGCAAGATCGTCTACGTCACACTGTACGAAACCATCGCCATCGCGAGCACGACGGCCGGGCTGGCCGGCCTCGCGGACCACGACGCGGGCGCCGCCGGCATCGCCGCCGTCCTCGCGTCGGCCACGGCCGTCGCCTGGAACCTCGTCTACAACACGCTGTTCGAAGCCTGGGAAGCGCGGCAGGCCAAGCGCGGCCGCAGCCTGGCACGGCGCGTCGTGCACGCCATCGGCTTCGAGGGCGGCCTCGTGCTCGCCATCGTCCCGATGTTCGCGTGGGCGCTGCGGACGTCCCTCGTCGACGCCTTCATGCTCGACATCGGCCTCGTCGTGTTCTTCGTCGTCTACAGCTTCGCGTTCAACTGGGCGTTCGACCTCGTGTTCGGATTGCCGAAGGCGGCGGCCTGAATCCGGCTCGCCCCGTCCGCCTCCCGGTTCGCCACATTCCGCTCGCTCGCACGCGCCCGCCGGCGTAGCCTGACCGGCATTCGATCCACCTGGGAGACCCAATGAAACGACGAAGCATCCTCAAGGCGGCGGCGACGCTGCCGTTCGCGCTCGCAGGCGTATCGGGCGCCGCACCGCTGCGCCGGCGCGTGCGTCCGGGCGATCCGCCGTGGCCGTCCGCCGCCGCGTGGGACGACCTGAAACGCGGCGTGGGCGGGCGACTCGTCAAGCTCGACGCGCCGTTCGCCGGCTGCGCCGCCAGTGCGGACGCTCCCGCGTGCACGGCTGCCCTGGCGCGCCTGAAAAACGGTTTCGACATGGGCGACCAGCCGAACTTCACGCACACGAGCGGCTGGCTGGACGCGTGGTCGTCGCAGCCCAGCGCGTACGCGGTGGCGGCGCGCACGACGGCGGACGTCGTCGCCGCCGTGAACTTCGCGCGCACCCACGACCTGCGCCTCGTCGTCAAGGGCGGCGGCCACAGTTACCAGGGCACCTCAAGCGCGCCGGATGCGCTGCTCGTCTGGACCCGCCACATGAACGACGTGCGGCTGGAACCCGAATTCGTCGCGCGTAACTGCGGCGCTATGGCGACAATCGCGCAGCCGGCCGTCACGGTGGGCGCCGGCGCCATGTGGATCGACGCCTACGACGCCGTGACGACGCGCGCCGGCCGCTACGTGCAGGGCGGCGGCTGCACGAGCGTCGGCGTGGCGGGGCTGGTGCA
>JBJMVU010000294.1:0-5921 GCA_045810485.1 Massilia sp.
CACCGAGCCGCAGCATGTAAGCCACCATCTGCCAGAGGGTGTATTGAGGAGTCATGTTGGATGCCTGTTCGAGAAATGGGCATACAGCCCGTCCAGGAGGGGGGCGACGTGCGCCAGCTGGTCGTCGTCGTCGCGCGCGTGCTGGCGCAGGCCGGCCAGCATCGCTTCGAAACCGGCGGCTTCGGCCACGAAGCCGCTGCCGACGTCCAGCACATGCACCAGCGCGCCCAGGCGCACCAATCCGGGATCCCGGTGGAGGCCGAAGCTGGCCAGCAGCACCTCGAAGGTGACCTTGTCGCCGACGTGGCTGAAGGCGGCCCCGTCGAAATCGAATCCGAGCGCGTCGGGCGGGCAATCGGCCGGCATGTCGAGCCACAGGAAGCGCGCATCGTGGTCGATATGGCGCCGGATCAGCCACGCGCTGGCGACGCGGTCGACCCACAGGTGCTTGCGCGTGGCCCACGCGCGCGCGCGGTACGCGGCCGGGTCCAGCCTGGGAATCGGGACATCGGCGGCGTGCGGCTCGTCCGGGGACAGCACCTTGGCGGCAAGCGCGGTGAACGCCTGCCAGGCCTGCTCGCCCTGGACGCTGGCCTCGTCGGGAAAATAATCGATCGTGCGCAGCGCGTCGTAGTCGCGGCGCAGTTTGCGCAGCTGCCTGTTGACGTCCTGCGGCGTCGAGGCGGGGATGGACTTGCCGGCTTCCGCGAGCACTCCGATGAAGGCCGCGTACTCCTGCCGGCGGTCGAACAGGCTCCGGTAGCGCTGCTCGTCGGCGGCGTCGACGGGACCGGCCCGCAGCAGCCAGGCCGCGCCGCCTTCGCGGATCGTTTCCTCGCCCAGGCCGGCGAGCTGCGCGCGCAGCGCCGCCGTATCGGGCAGGAGATAGACGCCATCCCGCAGCGCCCCGCAGCCGAGTGCTTTCAAGGCGCGCCAGATGCGCATGCGTGCGGTGGCACTGCTCGTCGGCAGGGTGACGACGAGCAGGATCCAGTGTGTGGTCCGGTCGCTCATGGGGGGATATTATCACTGTGTAGATAGAATTACATAATTTGTAGATATCGATGCGTGCCGGTGCGTCAGTGGCTGACCGCGAAAACCATGAAAAAGGCAGGCCAAGGCCCGCAGGGGGCAAGCGCCGGCACGTGAATGTTGAGCAATCGCAGTAGCGTTCTAAAAGATTAACCTTGCCAAAACCTGATGAGAATAGTACTGTATGTTTATACAGTATTTCTTCCCATCAAACATGAATTGCTCAGGTTCAATATCTGCAGCGCCGGAATCGTTGCATCCGTCGCTCTGGCTTGCCTCGCAGCTGGCGCGTAGCGACACGCGCTGCATCGATACCGGCCACCCCACGCTGTCCGCCCAGTTGCCGGGCGGCGGCTGGCCGACGGGTACGCTCGTCGACCTGCTGCTGCAACAACCCGGCATCGGCGAGATGCGCCTGCTGCGTCCCGCGCTGGCGGCCGTGGCGCAGCGGCGCATCGTGCTGTTGCAGCCGCCGCATCCGCCCCAGGCGCTGGCGATGGCCGCGCTCGGGGTGCCGCCCTCGCAACTGATCTGGCTGCGCGCCACCCGCACGGCGGACGCGCTGTGGGCGGCGGAGCAGGTGCTGCGCAGCGGCAGTTGCGGTGCACTGCTGTTTTGGCAGAACAATATCCGCGCCGACAACCTGCGCCGGCTGCACCTGGCCGCGCAAGCGGGGGAAACCCTGTTCTTCATGATGCGGCCGCTGGCGGCCGGGCAGGACGCCTCGCCGGCGCCGCTGCGCCTGTCCCTGCGGCCGCAGGCGGGCGGTATCGAGATCGGCTTCGTGAAACGCCGCGGCCCGCAACGCGACGCGACCCTGTTCCTTCCCTTGACCTCTTACCTGCCCAATCGCCATGCGCCTGTGGATCGCACTGCACCTGCCCCGGTTGCCGCTGGAGGTGTTCACACCGAGCTGGTCCACTGACACCGGCATTGACGCCGGCACCGTGGTGCTCGAACAGGAGCGCGTATTGGTGGCCTCGCAACACGCGCAGGACGCCGGCGTGCGCACCGGCATGCGCCGCGGCGGCGTGCTGATGCTCTTGCCCGACGCCCGCATCCACGACCGCGCGCCGGCGCTGGAGGCGGAGGCGCGCCAGGCGGTGGCGCTGGCCCTGCTGCAGTACACGCCGCAGGTCGCGGAAGGCGAGGAAGCGACCCTGCTGATGGACGTGGGCGCCAGCCTGCGCCTGTTCGGCGGCATCCGCGCGCTGTGCCGGCGCGTGCACGCGAACATGCGCGCGCTGGGCTTCACGGCCTCGCTCGCGTGCGCGCCCACCGCGCGCGGCGCGTGGCTGCTGGCGCGCGCGAGCGCGGGCCGCGCCGTGCGCATGGAAGCGCTGCTGCGCCGGCTCGACCGGCTGGCCGTGCTGCTGATGCCGCCTGCGCGTCCGTACGCGGCGTGGTTCGACGGCATCGGCTGCCAGACGCTGGGCGACCTGCGCCGCCTGCCGCGCCCCGGCCTGCAGCGGCGCTGCGGCCGCGAGCTGCTCGACCTGCTCGACGCCGCCTACGGCCTCGTGCCGGAGCTGTACGAATGGATCGCGCCGCCGGAAACCTTCCGCGCGCGCCTGGAACTGTACGACCGCATCGACGACGTCGAGCTGCTGCTGGCGGGCGCGCAATGCCTGCTGCTGCAGCTGACCGGCTGGCTGTGCGCACGCCAGCTGGCGGTGGAGCGCATCACGCTGCAACTGGAGCACGAACGGGGCCGCGTCGCGCGTCCGCCGACGAACGTCGAGATCGTGCTGGCCGAACCGACGTGGCGCGACGAACACCTGGTCCGCCTGCTCAGGGAACGCCTGGGTAGGCTGACGCTGGAGGCGCCCGTGATCGGCCTCGCGCTGGAAGCCCTGCAGGTACGGCCGATGGCGCCGCCGAACGCGTCGCTGTTCCCCGAGCCGGGCGGCAGCGAGGAAGACCGGATGCGCATGCTGGAACTGCTGGCGGCGCGCCTGGGCCCGGAAAACGTCCTGCAACCGCTGCTGCTGGCCGACTACCGCCCGGAGCAGGCCAACGTCTGGGTGCCGGTGCAGCAAAAGGTCAGCGACAAGGCGCGCAACGCCCAGCTGCCGCCCGACGTCCTGAGCCTGCCGCGCCCGACGTGGCTGCTGGCGCGGCCGATCGCGCTGTTGATGCGCGAGCATCGGCCGTTTTACGGTTCACCGCTGCGGATGGCGTCGAATCCGGAACGCATCGAGGCGGGATGGTGGGAGGGGCCGGAGACGCGGGATTACTTCATTGCGGAAGGGATCGATCACACGCTGTACTGGGTGTACCGGGAACGCATCGGCACGGATGACGGCGGGCCGCACTGGTTCCTGCACGGCTTGTTCGGCTGAACGCCGGATCGGGCAATTTAAATTTCCACTGCCCACTGCACGAAAATACTTCCGCCGATTTCCGGCGCGTGCGTCAAAAAGAGCGCATAGTCAGGCACTTGCACGCGATCTTCAGCGATCGTCATCCTTCCAGACAGCCGATGCTGTTCTGCCCCTTGAGCGCCCCGCGTATCGACGCATCCATCCGGCGCTCCACCGTATTCCCGTCATTTTCACTTTCATAAAGTAAAGGTACCTCATGTATCCATTCCCGCAATCCGTCAATCCAGCCCTCCGCTCGCACATCGATGCCCAGGTCGCGTTTTTCAACGAACTGTCGCAGGTCATGTCGCGCTCCTTCCAGCAGGTCAGCCAACTGAACATGCAGTTGAACCAGACCCTGTTCGAGGAAGTCGCCAACGTCGGCCAGCGCCTGCTGACGACCGAGCGTCCGACCGATGCGATGTCGGTCGCGGCGGCGCATGCCCAGCCCACCACCGACAAGCTGCGTGCCTACCACCAGCACCTGTCCCAGCTGGCCGCCTCCACCCAGGTCGACCTGACGCGCGTCACCGAACAGCACGTGCAGCAGACCTCACGTACCGCCCGCGCGCTGGCCGATGGCGTCACCCGTGCCGCCACCGAAGAAACGGACAAGAGCTTGCGCCAGCACGAGGAGACCATCAAGAATTTCCGCGACCCGTTCGAACGCGCCGACAAGGCCGGCGCCCAGTTCCAGGGCAACCTGCAAAGCGGCGGTGACGAGGCCAGCGCCCGCGTCGAGGCCGAAGGTCCGGCCGGCAAAGTCAGCGTCCAGGGCAATATGCAGGGCAACCAGACCCGCCAGGGCAACAAGAACCCCGGCCAGGCACGTTGATGCCCGTATCAGGCACTTTGCGGCGGCGGTGGCCATGCGGCCCCGCCGCCGCGACTTTGCGAGGAGCGTGCCCATGTTAAGTACCATAATCGACGCATGGTCGTTGTTCGCTGTCCCGCGCCCGACCGGCGGTACATTCACGTCCGGCCATTACGAGGACGAGGCCCGCGTGCTCCATTACCGGCTGTTCGTTCCGGACAGCGCAAACGGCCAGCCGATGCCGCTGGTCGTGATGCTGCACGGCTGTGGCCAGGACGCCACCGATTTCGCCCGCGGCACCGGCATGAACGGCCTGGCGGAGACCTACGGGTGCCTGGTGCTGTATCCCGAGCAGTCCTGCAGCGCGCACTGGAACAGGTGCTGGAACTGGTACGAGCGCACCCACCAACGGCGCGGCGAGGGCGAGCCAGCGCTGATCGCGGGGCTCACCCGGCGCATCATGGCCGAGCATGCGGTCGATGCCAGCCGCGTCGCGGTCGCCGGCCTGTCGTCGGGCGGCGCGATGGCGGTGATCCTGGGGCGCACGTATCCTGACCTGTTCAGCGCGGTCGGCAGCCACTCCGGCCTGGCGCACGGCAGTGCGACCAGCAGCGCCGGCGCGATGCAGGCCATGCGGGACGGCCCCGATCCGGCGGCGCTGGCGGAGACCGGCCCGCACGTCGGTCTGCCCGTCATCGTGTTTCACGGCGATGCCGACGCCCTGGTCAATCGCGAGAACAGCAACGGCGTGGTGCGCCAATCCGTCGACGGCCATGCCGGGCGCAGGCGCGGCGCACACGCCGGCATCGCGATCGTGGAAGAAACCGGCTGCGCCGGCGGACGGCAATTCACCCGCCGGATTCATCGGGAACACACCGGCAGCGTGCTGGCCGAACAATGGACCGTGCACGGTTCGGGCCACGCCTGGTCGGGCGGCAGCCTGCATGGCAGCTACACCGATATCCAGGGGCCCAAGGCCAGCGAGGAAATGCTGCGCTTTTTCATGAGCCATCCGGCGGCGCCCCCTGGAACCTGAACCGGCGCGAACATTTTTTTTATCTCGGACCGCAACTTTTCCGATGCCAGCAACGAACCGGGGGAATGACGATCAGCAGATCGTTCACCAACTTTCCCAAGGAGTTCACGATGACATGGCTCGGCACGCATCTGGCACAGGCGGCAATCATTCTGGCATGTTCGGCATCCCATGCGTTCGCGGCTTTGCCGGAAGGCGCCAACGCCCCCGATTTCCAGTTACAGGCTGCGCTTGCCGGCAAACCGATGACGTTCTCGCTGTCGAAGGCGCTGCGCCAGGGGCCTGTCGTGCTGTATTTCTTCCCGGCCGCATTCACGCAGGGCTGTACGGTGGAAGCGCATGAATTCGCAGAAGCGACGGATGATTTCAAGAAGCTGAATGCGACACTTCGCTCGCGGGACGGCGCTGGGCAAGCATCTGAGCTTATTTGCAAGGCCGTTTGCTCCTGTCCACGATCGCATCCATCTGCGCCTGCGTCAACACCTGGGGCATCGGCTCGTCGACAGGAAAACCATCCGCGCCCAAGCGTATCGGCGGAGGCGGCGGCTCGTTGGGACATGCCGGCACCGCATGCGGCAGCGACGCCGCCAGCTTGAATAACCGCTCGCGCAAGGGTACGCGCACGACGTTGGCATCGACCCACAGCTGGTAGTCGCGCCGGCCGTCGATCCAGGAC
>JBJMVU010000295.1:0-14224 GCA_045810485.1 Massilia sp.
AACTTATTACTAATAATCGGGAGATACGCATGACCACGTTCCAGCTCCGGCCCGTGTCCGCGGCCATCCTTGCGCTGCTCGCCCACGCGGCCAGCGCGCAAACCACCGACGCACAACCCACGCAAGTCCAGCAAGTCACCGTAACCGGCCTGCGCAGCAGCATCCGCAGCGCCGAGGCGATCAAGCGCGACGCCGTGCAGGTCGTCGACTCGATCAATGCGGAAGACATCGGCAAATTCCCCGACCGCGCCGCCGGCGACGCCCTGCAGCGCATCGCCGGCGTGCAGGTCGGACGCGACCGCGGCGAGACGAGCCAGGTCATCATCCGCGGCCTGCCGGACGTCGTGACCACGTTGAACGGCATGGAATACTTCACGGGGAACGGCCGCCGGCTGCAGTACCAGGATCTGCCCGTGCAATCGATCGGCGGCCTGGACGTGTACAAGACGGCGACGCCGAACCAGCTCGAAGGCGGCATCGCGGGCGGCATCGACGTCCGGCTGCGCCAGCCGTTCGACCTGAAGGGCCCGAGCGTGACGGGGTACGTGGAAGACCGCCGCCAGAAGGTGTCGGGGTCGGACGCGACGTCGACGAAGAACAACCCGGGCGCCGGTTTCTCGGCCAGCAATCGCTGGAACACGAGCTACGGCGAGATCGGCGCGCTGGTCGACGTCGCGTTCAACCGCGAGCACTGGGGCTATCCCGTGCAGTGGGTGGACCGGCCGGACCGCGTGCACTCCGTCGATGCGAACGGCGTCGGCACGCGCCTGGGCGACGGGCCGCTCGCGCCGCTGACGCCGGGCGCCCGGCTCGGCGAGCTGCCGAACGTGGGCGGCATCTACAACGCGGGCGACCGCGACCGCGGGAGCATCCACGGCGCCCTGCAATGGAAGGTCAACCCGACCCTGGAAGCGAACGTGCAATACCTCGGCACGGGCTACCGCGCGCGCAGCGAAGTCGATTACATCCTGGCCATCACGACGTGGACGCCGACCCTGACCAACGTGCAGCTGGCGCCGCAGGGCGCTTACTGCAACACGCCGGAAGGCGTCGTGTGTCCGATCCAGTCGGCGTATGCGCAGGCCGCGCGGTTCGGCGGACCGTACGACTGGGATCCGTACATGGCGACGTCGACCTGGGGTGTGAAGGAACACACGACGTCGCACTTCCTGAACCTCGGCCTGAACTACCGCGAGGGACCGTGGAAGGCGAGCTCCAACTTCGCCTGGACCAAATCGACGTTCGTGAACGACACGGTGATCGTCGACCAGCAGATCCCCGGCGCGAGCGTCGACGTCTATACGTACGGCGCCGACGGCCACGGCGGCTACAACAGCGTGAGCACGCCCACGAGCCCGAACGCGCTGCGCGATCCGCGCGCGTTCGTGCTGCGCGGGATGGTGCAGAACTGGGGCGTCTCGAAGGGCGAGCAGGTGCAGTGGCGCGGCGACGCGTCGTACCGGCTGGGCGACGGCTTCTTCTCCGGCATCGACGCCGGCCTGCGCATCGCGTCGCACCGCGCGAGCTTCCACGGGGCGGAAGGGCACAGCGACATCACGGGCGCCGTGCGCGCCAATCCGGTCGACGCGTTCGGCCCCGGTTTCGAATCGCTCGTGCCGGGCCTCGACCGCCTCGGCGGCCCGTGGCTCACGCCGTCGCGCGACTATCTGATCGACCAGGCCGACGCGGTCCGCTCGTTCTACGGCGCCGCGCCGGGCCGCGTGCCGGACGATCCGACCCGCACCTTCGAGCAGCGCGAAGGCACGAACACGGTGTATCTCGCGGCGCGCTGGAAGACGAAGGCGGGCGACGTCGATCTCTCCGGCACGGTGGGCGGCCGCTACGTGCGCGTCGCGCGCGAGCTGCATGGCAACAGCCGCATCGGCGACATCGTCACGCCCATCGACGTGAACTCGAAGGAGAACAACTTCCTGCCCAGCTTCGCGGCTGTCGTCGGCTGGCGCGAGAACCTGCAGTCGCACGTATCCGTCGGCCGCACGATCACGCGGCCCGACTTCGCGTCGCTGAACCCGGCCCTGTCGCTGATCCCGCCGACCGTGAACGCGCCGGGCACCGGCTCGGCCGGCAACCCGAACCTGCGGCCGACGCGCTCGACGAACACCGACGCCACGCTCGAATACTACTTCCCGAAAAACGGCTATGCGCAGATCGCGCTGTTCCACCGCGATATCAACGGCTACCTGCAGAACATGGAGTCGAACGAAGTCATCGGCGGCCAGAACTATCGCGTGACGCGTCCGCAAAATTCCGGCACCGGCACATTGCGCGGCGCGGAGTTCGGCATCCAGAAGTTCTTCGATTTCCTGCCTGGCCCGTGGAGCAATTTCGGCGCGCAGTTCAACTACACGTGGATCGACGGCGACAACCAGACGCTCGTCTCGCCGACCAGCAACGAGTACCGCACGACGGCGCTGACGAACGTCGCGAAGAAGAACTACAACTTCGCGCTGCTGTACGAGGGCAACGGCATCACGGGCCGCCTGACGGCCACGCACCGCGGCGACTTCGTGGAGCAGATCGCCGAGCCGCGCTTTTTCCAGGACCGCATGGTCAAGGCCAGCACGTACGTCGACCTGAGCGTGTCGTATGCGCTGAACAAGAACCTGTCGCTGCAGTTCGACGCGATCAACCTGACGCACGAGAAGTACGAGAGCTATCTCGGTTCCGCAATTCGCCCGCGCGACATCCGCTACAACCCGACCACGTACGGCCTCGGGCTGCGCTTCTCGCTGTGAGTGCGGCCATGGGCAAGACGTATCGCAACCCGGTGTATCCGGACGTGTTCGCGGACCCGTTCGTTCTTCGGCACGACGGCGCCTGGTACGCGTACGGCACGGCGCCGGGCGGCGCGGACGGGCGGCAGGTGCCCGTCCTGCGCTCGACGGACCTCGTCGACTGGGAGCCCCTGGGCCACGCGCTGCTGCCAATCGGCGCAGCGCACTACTGGGCGCCGGAAGTGGCGAGCCATGGCGGGCGGTTCTACATGTATTACTCGGCCGGCTCGGCGCCGGAAGGCACCGACCAGCAGCTGCGTGTGGCCGTCGCCGATCATCCCGCCGGACCGTTCACCGACAGCGGCAGGCTGCTCGTGCCCGGGCAACCGTTCGCCATCGACGCGCATCCGTTCCGCGCGCCGGATGGCCAGTGGTACCTGTTCTACTGCGTGGATTTCCTGGAAGTCGAAGGCGGATACCGCGTCGGCACGGGCATCGTCGTCGACCGGCTCGTCGACATGACCACGCTGGCGGGCGAACCGCGCGTCGTGGTCCGGCCGCACGAGGACTGGCATGTGTTCCGCAAGGCCCGCACGATGTACGGGGCCGTGTACGACTGGCACACGGTGGAAGGCGCGGCCGTGCTGGAGCACGCCGGCCGCTTCTACTGCTTCTACAGCGGCGGCGCGTGGGAGCGCGACAACTACGGCGTCAGCTGGGTCGTCGCGGACGATCCGCTGGGACCGTACACGCGGCCGGAAGGCGGGCACGAAGCGCTGTTGATGCGCACGCCGAAGGCTGGCGATCTGCTGGGGCCGGGCCATAATTCGTTCACCACGGGGCCGGACGGGACGTCCACGTGGATCGTGTACCACGCGTGGGACCTGGCGCAGACGGCGCGGCGGATGTGCATCGACCGCCTGGAATGGAAGGAAGAGAAACCGACCACGCCCGGTCCGACGTGGACCGAACAGCCCGCGCCGTAGGGTGGGCACCCCGTGCCCACGCGGACTGGTGCGGCGTACAGGCGCTTCGCGGGCTCCGGGAGCCCGCCCTAAGAAGTATTTCGCGTGACGCGTCACGCGTTCAGTCCCAGTCGCTGCCCGTCTCCTCGTCGAACGCCTTGCGGTCGCGTGAAATCATCGCTTCGAGTTCCTCGCGCGCCTGCTTGGCCATCGACACGAACGTCTCGCGGTCCTTGTAATACGGGTACACGGTGTCGAGCGTCTGCTTGTTGTAGCGCCTGAATTTCAGCGCCGCCTGCCGGGTCGCGTACGCGCTCTGGCCCAGCCCCGCCGTCATCACCGAGCGGCCCAGGCGCAGCGCGGCCTCGAACGTCTCGCGCTCGATCAGTTCCACGCCGCGGTCCATCAGCTGGTAGTAGTGCGTGACGTTGCGGGCGCGCGCGAAGACGGGCAGGTCGGGGTACTCGCGGCGGACGGCGTCGACGAGCTTCAGGCTGTCCTCGATGTCGTCGATGGCGACGACCACGGCGCGCGCCTTTGCCGCGCCGGCGGCGCGCAGCAGGTCGGGCCGGGTGGCGTCGCCATAAAAGACCTTGAAGCCGAAGTGGCGCAGCACCTCGATCTGGTCCGGGTCGTGGTCGAGGACCGTCAGCCGCACGTTGTTCGCGTGCAGGAAACGGCCGACGATCTGGCCGAAGCGCCCGAAGCCCGCGACGATCACGTGGTCCTCGTTCGGCTCGATGCGGTCGGCCTTGCGCTTGCCGCCGCGGCCTTCGCGGCCGGCCGCGAGGCGGTCGTAGGCCATCAGCGCGAGCGGCGTGACCACCATCGACAGCGCGACGACGACCACGAGAATCGAGGCCACGTCCGGCGAGAACACCTTCGCCGTCGCCGCCGCGCCGAACACGACGAACGCGAACTCGCCGCCCTGCGCGAGCAGCAGCGCGAACTGCAGGTGCTGGCCGCGCGCGATGCCCAGTCCGCGCGACAGGCCGTACAGCACCGCGACCTTGATGACCAGGAAGCCCGCGACGAGGCCCAGCACGAGGCCCGGCTGTGCGAGGAACACGGCGAAATCGACCGACATGCCGACGGCGATGAAGAAGAGTCCGAGCAGCAGCCCCTTGAACGGCTCCAGGTCGGTCTCGAGCGCGTGGCGGTATTCCGAATCGGCCAGCAGCACGCCGGCCATGAAGGCGCCGAGGGCCATCGACATGCCGACCCATTGCATCAGCAGCGAGATCGCGATCACGAGCAGCAGGGCGAACGCGGTGAAGATCTCGCGCGCGTCCGTCTTGGCGATGATGCGCAGCAGGGGCCGGAGCAGGAAGCGGCCCGCGACGACGAGGCCCGCGAGCACGCCCGCCACCTTCAGCGCCGCGATCCACGCGTTGCCCCCGCCGCCGGCGGATTCCGGCACGCCCAGCAGCGGCACGATGGCGATCATCGGGATCGCGGCGATGTCCTGGAACAGCAGGATGGCGAAGCCGGCCTGGCCGGCCGGCGTCGGCATCAGGTTGCGTTCTTCCAGCGAGGCGAGCGCGATCGCGGTCGACGACAGCGACAGGCCCAGGCCGGCGATCAGGGCGACCTTCCAGTCGATACCGGCAAGGAGCGCGGCGCCGAACAGGCCGGCCGCGACGCCCAGGACCTGCGCGCCGCCCCAGCCGAAGATGGGCCGCCGCAGCGCCCACAGCCGGCTCGGTTCCAGTTCGAGGCCGATCAGGAACAGCAGCAGCACGACGCCGAACTCGGCGAAGTGCAGGGCGTCCTCGCCGTCCGCGACGAAGCGCAGGCCGAACGGACCGATGACGATGCCGGCGACGAGGTAGCCGAGCACCGCGCCCATGCCGAGGCGCTTCGCGAGCGGCACGACCAGCACGGCGGCGCCGAGGTAGACGACCGCGTTTTGCAGCAGCTTATCTTCCATGACTTGCTCCATGCGCGCGCTCCCCGGAGGCGGCTGCGGCCAGCCCGGCATAACCCTCGAGCCGGTGGCGGAACTCGGCCGACCAGGCATCGACCAGGTCCGGCGTCGCCGCGGCCGCGCCGTGCATGACGAGCGGCGCGATCCAGTCCATGCCGCACAGCGCGGCCGTCGCCTCGTACGGCGCGAGGAAGTCCGCGAACGGCCGGCCGTGCAGGCCGCCCGGCTGGTAGGCCTCGGGGCCGCTGCCCGTCGTCGTCACGAGCCAGAAGGGCTTGCCGCGCAGTGCGCATTCGCCCGTGTGGGCCGCGTCGTTGTACGCCCAGCCGGGCTGCAGCACGACGTCCATCCACTCCTTCACGATGGACGGCATGCCGTACCAGCGAAATGGATGCAGGAACACCAGCAGGTGGGCGGCGCGCAGCCGCTCGCGTTCCTGCTCGCCATCGATGTCGAAGTCGGGATAGCATTGGTACAGGTCGCACAGTTCGACGCCGGGCAGCGCCCGCGCCGTCTCGGCCAGGCGGCGGTGGACGGGCGAGCGGTGCGGCGCCGGGTGGGCGTAGATTACGAGGATGTTCGGTTCGTTCATTCGTCGTTCATTCATTGCAACACGCTTTTATAGCATATCCTCGCGGCACTTTCGCCCGACATGTCCTACACGCCAGCCGGGCGCATGCCTATAGTCCGCATGTGCCGGAGGGTTAAGATGATCATCAACGCGAACGAATGGAGAACCGTATGTCCATGCAGAGCGATGGCAAGGACGCCAAAGGGCGCAGCTATGACCAGGTGACGAAGGACGGCACCAGTACCGCCGGCACGCTGGGCGCCGGCGGTACTGGTACGAACACGCAGTCCGATACGGGCGGCAACCTGCAACAGGGCCGCGCGGACGACCTGCTGAGCGACGACGCCGAGCGCGACAGCGAGGGCTATGTCGGCGAGGAAGCGGGCGAGTTGCAGACTGGCCTCGGCGGCATCGGCAGCCTCAGCACCGGCAACGCGGGTAGCCGCCAGTCGGACGACGACACGGAACCACGCAAGTAACGACCGTGCAATGCCCGGGTTGGTCCGGGATCGGGGGCGTGCCAGCGGCCTGGTGCGCAGCGCGGGTGGCATGCGCCGGGGGCGACGCATGGCGCCCGCGCGTCTTTTGTGGGACCTCCAGCCTTGAGGCGGGCGGGTCAGATGTGCAGCGCGTGCCCCAGCGCGCGCAGCGCCGCTTCCTGCACAGCCTCGCCCAATGTCGGATGCGCGTGGATCGTGCCCGCGACATCCTCCAGCTGCGCGCCCATCTCGATGGATTGCGCGAAGGCCGTCGACAGCTCGGATACCGCGCCCCCGACCGCCTGCCAGCCGACGATCACGTGGTTGTCCCTGCGGGCGACCACGCGCACAAAGCCGTCCGTCGACTCCAGGGTCATCGCGCGGCCGTTGGCGGCGAACGGGAAGCTTGCGCTGGTGCAGTCCGCGCCCAGCCGGTCGGCTTCCAGCGGCGTCATGCCCACGACGACCACTTCCGGATCCGTGAAGCAGACGGCGGGGATCGCAGCGGGCGTGAAATGGCGGCGCTTGCCGGCGACGATCTCGGCCACCATCTCGCCCTGGGCCATCGCCCGATGCGCGAGCATCGGTTCGCCCGTCAGGTCGCCGATGGCCCAGACATTGCGCATCGACGTGCGGCACTGGTTGTCGACGCGGACGTACTTTCCGCTCATGTCGAGCAGCAGGCTCTCCAGCCCATAGCCCTCCGTGCGCGGCCGGCGGCCGACGGCGACGAGCACGCGGTCCGCCTCCATGGCGACCTCCTCGCCGGCGCCGTTCCTCATGCGGACGCCGCTGCCGTCCCCGGCCAGGCCCAGCACGCTGGATTCCAGGTGCAGGGCGATGCCCAGCCGCTTCAGGCTTGCCGCGACGGGTTTCACGAGTTCGTCGTCATAGGCGGGCAGCACGCGGCCGGCCGCTTCCACGACCGTCACGCGGGCGCCCAGCTTGCGGTAGGCGATGCCCAGTTCGAGGCCGATGTAGCCGGCGCCGACGACGACCAGGTGTTCCGGCAGCGTGGCCGGCGTGAGTGCTTCCGTCGACGACACGACGTTGCCGCCGAACGGCATGAACGGCAGTTCGACGGGCACGGAACCGGTCGCGAGCAGCAGGTGTTCGCAGCGGATCCGCAGTTCGCCGACTTCCACCGTCTTGCCGTCGACGATGCGCGCCCAGCCCTGCACGACCTTCACGCCATTCTTCTTCAGCAGCGCGCCGACGCCGCCCGTCAGCCGCTTGACGATGCCGTCCTTCCACGCGACCGTCCGCGCGACGTCGATGGTGGGCGCGCTGGTCCGGATGCCGAGCGGCGACTCGCCCGCGTAGCCGGCCGCCTGGTGGAACGCGTCCGCCGCGTGGATCAGCGCCTTGGACGGGATGCAGCCGATGTTCAGGCATGTCCCGCCCAGGTCCGCGCCTTCGACGAGCACGGTCGGGATGCCGAGTTGGCCGGCGCGGATGGCGGCGACGTAGCCGCCCGGGCCGCCGCCGATGACGAGGAGGGTGGTGGTTTCCGCTCGCATGTCGTTCTTCTCCGTCATCGGGTCACTCCACGAACAGGGTGGCCGGCGCCTCGAGATACGAGCGCACCGCCTGGATGAATTCCGCCGCCACCATGCCGTCGATGACGCGGTGGTCGAACGACGACGACAGGTTCATCAGCTTACGCGCCACCATGCCGCCGTTGCGGATCACGGGCCGGTCGACGATGCGGTTGACGCCCACGATCGCCACTTCCGGATGGTTGATGACGGGCGTGCTCACGATGCCGCCCAATGCGCCCAGGCTCGTGATCGTGATCGTCGAGCCGGACAGCTCATCGCGCGCCGCCTTGCCGTGGCGCGCGGCGTCGGCCAGCCGGGAGATTTCGGCCGCGCTGGACCACGGGTCGCGCGCTTCCGCATGGCGCACGACGGGCACCAGCAGGCCGGCGTCCGTCTGCGTCGCGACGCCGATGTGCACAGGCTGGTAACGGGTGACCACGTTGGCCTGGTCGTCGTACCGTGCATTCACATCGGGGAAGCTGCGCACCGCGAGGACGACGGCGCGCATCAGGAGCGGAAGCAAGGTGATCCTGCCCCGTTCCTCGCCGTAGCGGGCGTTCAGCTGGCCGCGCAGGGCTTCCAGCTCCGTCACGTCGACTTCCTCCACGTACGTGAAGTGCGGGATCTGCCGCTTCGCCAGCTGCATCTTCTCGGCGATCTTGCGGCGCAGGCCGATCACGGGAATGGCTTCTTCGCCTTCCAGTTCGGCATAGCGCCCGCCCGCGCCGGACGCCCGTCCGTGCCGGTGGCCGGCCACGTGCGCATCCAGGTCCGCGTGCGTGATGCGTCCCGCGGGGCCGCTGCCAGCCACGTATTGCAGCTCGACGCCGAGGTCCCAGGCACGCTTGCGCACGGCCGGCGCGGCCAGCGGTTTATCGCCGGCGGCGCGCAACGCGGGCGCGGGCGCGGGACGGGGCGGGGGCGACGCAACCGCCGGCGAAGCCTGTGCGACGCTCGCCGCCGCCTCGGCGACGCGCGCCGGCTCCGGCACGAAGCCGTGCGCGACGTCGGCCGGTTCGTCGGCCGGTTCGTCCGCGGGTTCGTCGGCTACCCGCACGACGGCCGGCGGCGGCGCAGCCATCGCATTGCCCGCGCCTTCGACCTCCAGCCGGATCAGTTCCGCGCCGACCGCCAGCGATTCCCCGACCTTGCCGCCGAGTGAAACAACCGTGCCGTGCACCGGCGACGGAATCTCCACGGTCGCCTTGTCCGTCATGACGTCGGCCAGGATCTGGTCTTCGACGATCGCGTCGCCCGGCTGCACGCGCCACGCGACGACTTCCACTTCCGCGATGCCTTCGCCCAGGTCCGGCATCTTGATCACATGCTGTCCCATCACGCCTCCATCGCTCGCTTGAATGCCGCGCCCACGCGGTCCGGTCCCGGGAAATACGCCCACTCCTGCGCATGCGGATAGGGCGTGTCCCAGCCCGTCACGCGCTCGATGGGCGCCTCCAGGTGGTAGAAGCAGTGTTCCTGCACGAGGGCCGCGAGTTCCGCGCCGAAGCCGCTCGTGCGCGTCGCTTCGTGGACGACGACGCAGCGGCCCGTCTTTTTCACGGATTCGACGACCGTCTCCAGGTCCAGCGGCCACAGGGTGCGCAGGTCGATGATCTCGGCGTCGATGCCCGTCTCGTTCGCGGCCGCCTCCGACACCCACACCATCGTGCCGTACGTGAGCACGGTGAGGTCGGCGCCCTCGCGGAACACGGCGGCCTTGTCCAGCGGGACCGTGTAATAACCCTCCGGGACCTCGCCCTTGGGGTGCTTCGCCCACGAGACGACGGGGCGGTCGTGGTGGCCGTCGAACGGGCCGTTGTACAGCCGCTTCGGCTCGAGGAAGATGATGGGGTCGTCGTTCTCGATGGCCGCGATCAGCAGGCCTTTCGCGTCGTACGGATTCGACGGCATCACCGTGCGCAGGCCGCACACGTGCGTGAAGAACGCTTCCGGGCTCTGGCTGTGCGTCTGGCCGCCGTAGATGCCGCCGCCGCAGGGCATGCGGATCGTCAGCGGCGCCGTGAAATCGCCGGCGGAGCGGTAGCGCAGGCGCGCCGCCTCCGACACGATCTGGTCGGTGGCCGGATAAAAATAGTCGGCGAACTGGATCTCGACGACCGGCCGCAGGCCGTACGCCGCCATGCCGACGGCCGTGCCGACGATGCCGCCTTCCGAGATCGGCGCGTCGAAGCAGCGGTGCTTGCCGTACTTCGCCTGCAGGCCGTCCGTCACGCGGAACACGCCGCCGAAATAGCCCACGTCCTGGCCGTAGATGACGACGTTGTCGTCGCGCCCGAGCATGACATCCATGGCCGAGCGGAGGGCCTGGATCATGGTCATCGGGATGGTTTTCAGGTCCTCGTCGATGTCGCGCTTCATGTCACACCCCCAGTTGCTGGCGTTGACGGCGCAGGTGTTCGGGCATCTCCTTGTAGACGTCCTCGAACATCGACGCGGCGCTGGGCACGCGGCCGTCGATCAGCGTGCCGTGGCGTTCCGCTTCCTTTTGCGCGGCCAGCACCTCGGCTTCCAGTTCGGCCTGCAGGGCCTCGTGCTCCGCGTCCGACCACCATCCCTTCCTGACGAGGTGCCGGCGCAGGCGGCCGATCGGGTCGCCCAGCGGGAAATAGGTCCACTCGTCGGCGGGCCGGTAGCGCGACGGGTCGTCCGACGTCGAGTGCGGGCCGGCGCGGTATGTCACCCATTCGATGAGCGTGGGGCCGAGGTTGCCGCGGGCCCGTTCGGCGGCCCAGCAGGACGCGGCGTAGACCGCGAGGAAGTCGTTGCCGTCCACGCGCAGCGACGCGATGCCCGCGCCGACGCCGCGCGCGGCGAAGCTCACGCTCTCGCCGCCGGCGATGGACTGGAACGTCGAGATGGCCCACTGGTTGTTGACGACGTTGAGGATCACGGGCGCCTGGTACACGTGCGCGAACGTGAGGCCCGTATGAAAATCGCTCTCGGCGGTGGCGCCGTCGCCGATCCAGCCGGACGCGATCCTGGTGTCGCCCTTGATCGCGGACGCCATGGCCCAGCCGACCGCCTGCGGGATCTGCGTGGCGAGGTTGCCCGAGATCGTGAAGAAGCCCTTGGCCTTCACGGAATACATGACGGGGAGCTGGCGGCCCTTCATCGGGTCCGCCTCGTTCGACAGCAGCTGGCAGATCATGTCCACCAGCGGATACTCGCGCGCCATCAGCAGGCTTTGCTGGCGGTAGGTCGGGAAGCACATATCGCCGTCCTTCAGCGCGAGCGCGTGGGCGGTGCCGATGGCTTCCTCGCCGAGCGACGTCATGTAGAACGACAGCTTCTTCTGGCGCTGCGCGATGACCATGCGCGCGTCGAAGATACGCGTCTTCATCATCGTGCGCAGGCCGAAGCGCAGGGTGTCGCGGTCGAGGCCCGGGTCCCACGGGCCCACGGCGTCATCGCCGTCGTCCAGCACGCGGATCATGCCGGCGGCGAGTTCCGCCGTGTCCTGGTAGCGGACGTCGCTGGGCGGCCGGGGCGTGGTCCCGGCGGGGTGGATGTCGAGGTACGAAAAATCGGTCTTGCAACCCGGGCGGCCGGTAGGCTCCGGGACATGCAGCGACAGAGGTTGGCTCTGGCTCATAAACGCTGTCCCCCTTGGTAAGGTGTGTGTGCGGCAGCAACATATTAATTCCGGAAAGACAGCGCACGACTGCTTTCGCCGGGAATTTTCGTGCTGCCCTGCAGCATGCCGGCACGGGATCGCCGCGCGCGCGCCCGCCGCATCAGGCCCGGACCTTAGCATGCGGTGCAGCGGACGGGGGCCGATCCGCACAAGCGGGACGCGGGTGGCAAATCGTGTTCGCACCGGACGCGAAACACGATTAAAATTGCTGCCTTCTTGACATTGTGAGCGGATCGACAAGATGTTGACTCAGGCGGCTCCGGTGAGGACCTTCGGTGCGGGCGGCGGCCTGCTGGGCAGGATCATCGACGACTACGACTGGAGCGCCACGAGCCTCGGACCCGTCGGCCGCTGGCCGGACGTCGTGCGTACGACCGTGGAACTGATCCTGCGCTCGCCGGTGCCGATCGTCACACTGTGGGGCGAGGACGGCGTCATGATCTACAACGACGCGTATTCCGGGATTGCCGGCGGCCGCCATCCGCGCCTGTTGGGCTCGAAAGTGCGCGAAGGTTGGCCGGAAGTGGCCGACTTCAACGACAACGTGATGAAGGTCGGCCTGGCCGGTGGCACGCTGTCGTACCGCGACCAGGAACTCACGCTGCACCGCACCGGCAAGCCGGAACAGGTGTGGATGAACCTCGATTACTCGCCCATCGTCGATGCCGGTGGCGCCGTCGTGGGTGTGATCGCCATCGTCGTCGAGACGACGGCCAAGGTGCGCGCGGAGCGCTGGCTGAGCGGAGAACACGACCGCCTGCAATCCATGTTCGAGCAGGCGCCCGGCTTCATGGCCCAGCTGGCGGGGGCCGACCACGTGATTCAGTCCGCGAACGCCGCCTACCGCGCGCTCGCGGGCCAGCGCGACCTGGTCGGCAAGCCGCTGCGCGACGCGCTGCCGGAAACCGTGCCGCAGGGCGTGATCGCGATCCTGGACCAGGTCTACCTCGCCGGCACGGCCTACACCGCGACGGCGAGCCCGTTGTGGCTGGCCGGCGGCGACGGCAACCGCCGGCTGCACTACGTCGACTTCGTGTACCAGCCCGTCAAGCGCGAGGACGGCACCGTGTTCGGCATCTTCGTGCAGGGCGCCGACGTCACGGTGCGGGTGGAGGCCGAGCGCGCGCTGCGCGAGAGCGAGGAAAAATTCCGCACGTTCGCAGAGGCGATGCCGAACCAGGTGTGGACGGCCACGCGGGACGGCGCGCTCGATTGGTTCAACACCCGCGTGTACGCCTACAGCGGCTGCGGCCACGACGGCCTGGAAGGCATCGCCTGGACGGCCATCGTCCATCCCGACGACCTGCCGGCCGTGCAGATGCGCTGGGCCGTCGCGGTGGCGTCGGGCGCGCCGTACGACGCCGAATGCCGCCTGCGCCGCGCGGACGGCACGTACCGCTGGCATTTGTCGCGCGCCGTCGCGCTGCGCGATGCGAACGGCGACGTGGTCCGCTGGATCGGCACGAGCATCGACATCGAGGACCAGAAGGTCATCTCGCACCGGCTGGCCGCGTTGAACGCGGACCTGGAATCGACGGTCGCGCGGCGCACGGCGGAGCGCGACCGCATGTGGCGCCTGTCGCGCGACGTCATGCTGGTCGCGTCGTTCGACGGCGTCGTCGAAGCCGTGAGCCCGTCGTTCGGATCGCTGCTGGGCTGGTCGGAGCACGACATCGTCGGCCGCAACTTCCTGCAGCTCGTGCACCCGGACGACCAGGCCGCGACGACCACGCAGATGGCGTCGCTGGGCGAAGGCCACTACGTCTACAAGTTCGAGAACCGCTACCGCCGCAAGGACGGCAGCTACTGCCTGCTGTCGTGGACCGCGGCGCCCGACGCCGATTTCATCCACGCGATCGGGCGCGACATCACGGCCGACCGCGAACAGGCGGAGCAGATCCGGCGCACGGAACTGGCGTTGCAGCAGTCGCAGAAGATGGAGACGATCGGCAAGCTGACGGGCGGCGTCGCGCACGACTTCAACAACCTCCTGCAGATCATCTCGGGCAACCTGCAGCTGCTCGACATGCATACCGACGGCGCGGAAGTCCAAAGGTGGATCGGCAATGCACGCTCGGCGGTGGAAAAGGGCGCGAAACTGGCCAGCTACCTGCTCGCCTTCGGCCGCCGCCAGCCGCTGGAGCCGAAAGTGGTAAAAATCGGCCGCGTCGTGACGGGCATGGAAGACATGCTGCGGCGCGCGCTCGGCGAAGAGATCGAGGTGGAGCTCGTGATCTCGGGCGGGCTGTGGAACACGGCGGTGGACGTGGCGAAGGTCGAGAACGCGGTGCTGAACCTCGCCATCAATGCACGCGACGCGATGGGCGGCGCCGGCAAGCTGACGATCGAAG
>JBJMVU010000296.1:0-45759 GCA_045810485.1 Massilia sp.
CGCGCCGCGCTGGCCGCCCGCCGCGCCAGCCCGCGCGTGGCGCGCCCCGACGTCGCCGCCGCGCTGGCCGCGTTGCCGGGCGATGCCGACCGCCGCGCGTCGCCGTTCACCGAACGCCAGGCCGTGCAGCGGGCCCGCTTCGACCTCCCCGCGTTCCCCACGACCACGATCGGCTCGTTCCCGCAGACCCCCGCGATCCGCGCCGCCCGCGCCGCGTGGCGCCGCGGCGACCTCCCGGACGCCGCGCCGCGATGCGCGCCGAGATCGCCCACGCCGTGCGCGTGCAGGAACAGCTGGGACTCGACGTCCTCGTGCACGGCGAGGCCGAGCGCAACGACATGGTCGAATACTTCGGCGAGCAGCTGGACGGCTTCGCGTTCAGCGCCAACGGCTGGGTGCAGTCGTACGGCTCGCGCTGCGTGAAACCGCCCGTGCTGTACGGCGACGTGGCCCGCCCCGCGCCGATGACGGTGGCGTGGACCGCATACGCGCAAAGCCTCACGTCCCGACCGATGAAGGGCATGCTGACGGGCCCCGTCACCATCCTGCAATGGTCGTTCGTGCGCGACGACCAGCCGCGCGCCCTCACCTGCGCCCAGATCGCGCTGGCGATCCGCGCCGAAGTCACGGACCTCGAACAGGCCGGCATCGGCATCGTGCAGATCGACGAACCGGCGCTGCGCGAAGGCCTGCCGCTGCGCCGCGCGAGCCGCGACGCCTACCTGGACTGGGCCGGCCGCGCGTTCCGCATCGCCGCCAGCGGCGTCGCGGACACGACGCAGATCCACACCCATATGTGCTACGCCGAGTTCAACGACATCCTGCCGGCCATCGCCGCGCTGGACGCGGACGTGATCACGATCGAGACGAGCCGCTCCGACATGGAGCTGCTGGCGGGCTTCGGCGCGTTCGCCTACCCGAACGAGATCGGCCCGGGCGTGTACGACATCCATTCCCCGCGCGTGCCCGCGACGTCGGACATGGTGCGCCTGCTGCGCAAGGCGGCGGCCGTCGTGCCGGCCGACCGGCTGTGGGTGAATCCGGACTGCGGGCTCAAGACCCGCGCCTGGCCGGAAACGGAAGCGGCGCTGCGCAATATGGTGGCGGCGGCGCGGTTGTTGCGCGACGAGGCGGCGGGCGACCCGGCGCGGGCTGCCTAGATCGGCTGAATGCCGCGCGAGGTGAAATACGCTTCGAGCGTGTCGCGTTCCGCCGCCCGGTCCACCAGCGCGACGTACGTATCGGGACGCACGAGATAGGCCGCGTCGCGCACGAGGCCCGCCGCCTGGAACGCGTCGCACCAGTCGTAGCGGTACAGTGCGATGCCGCGACCGGCGCACCACGTCTGCAGCGCCGGCGCGGCCTCGCCGTACACGTGCACCTGCCACGCCATCGTGGACAGCGGCGCGTGGTTGTCCGGGCCGCCGCCATGGCCCGTCCACGGCAGCCTGTCGCCGCCGTGGACGTGGCCCGCGCCGCCCGCGGACAGGGCGCTGTCGGGATAATGAATGCCCATCTGCGACACCACGCGGAACATGAAAGCCCGGACCGGTTCGATGCCGTACGCGGCCGATGCGAACAGCGGCGCGATGTGCGTGCGCACGAAGTCGGCGAAGCCGCCCTCGGCGACGACGAACGAGAATGCGCGGTCCGTCGTCTCGACCAGCTTGCGGGCGAACGCCTTGCGTTCGGTCTCGTAGGTGTCGATGAGGGTGTCCGGCGCGCGGCCCCGCAGCACGTGGGCCAGCTTCCACGCCACGTTGATCGCGTCGCCGATCCCCGTGTTCATGCCCTGCCCGCCGGCCGGACTGTGGACGTGGGCCGCATCGCCCAGCAGCAGTGCGCGTCCGGAGCGGTAATGCCCGGTCACGCGGTGGTGCACGCGGTAGGTGGAAAACCAGTTGACCTGCCCGATCCTCAAACCCAGGCTCGCGATGGCGCGCTGGCGCACGTCCTCGAACGCCAGCGTGTGGCCTTCGCGGACTTCGGCATCGCGCACGGCGCCGATCAGGCGGGCGTTGCCGCGCAGGTCGTAGGCGAACAGCGCGGCGAAATCGCCATCCTCGAGCGACACGTGGATCTCCCCGTTCGCCGCCGGGCCGCTGACTTCCACGTCGGCGACGTAAAACGTGTGCTGGTACGTGCCGCCCTCGAACCCCGTGCCCAGCTGGTGGCGCACGATGGAGTGGGCGCCGTCGCAGCCGGCCAGCCACGCGGCGCGGCACACCGACTCGCCGGCCGGCCCGCGCAGCCTGGCCGTCACGCCGGCCGCGTCCTGCTCGAAGCCCAGCAGCTCGGTATTGCGCTCCACCTTCACGCCCGCTTCTTCCAGGCGGCGCACCAGCACCTGCTCGTGGCGGTCCTGCGGATAGATCAGCACGAACGGATAGGGCGTCAGCTCGCGGCCGGCGTCGCCGAACGACAGGCGCGCGCGCCGTTCGCCCTTCACCCACAGGTTGATGGCCGGGTTGCGCAGGCCGCCCTCCACGATCTCGTCCGCCAGGTCGAGCTGGCGGTACAGTTCCAGCGTGCGCGCCTGCACGGCCATCGCGCGCGAACTCGTGCCGGGGCCCGCTTCGCGGTCCGCGATGCGCACCTTCACACCCTGGCGCACGAGCCACAAGGCCAGTACGAGGCCGGTCGGTCCGGCGCCCGCGATCAGTACTTCGGTCTCGTCCATGTCCCCTCCATCAAGGAATTAATGACAGGAAAGCTCCGCCGTGGTCGGCGCACGGCAACGATACAGTATGTTACGCGCGTCCCGCTAGAATGGTTCGGACGGGCTCGTTAGAGGAAAGGAAGCATCGTGAAGATCGTCTGCATCGCCTGGGGGTCGCTGATCTGGGAGCCCGGACCGCTGAAGCTGGCGTCGGGCTGGCAGCCGGACGGTCCCGCGCTGCCGCTGGAATTCGTGCGCGACAGCGATGACAGCGCCGAACTGGCCCTCGTCCTGCACGCGCCGGCGCCGCCCGTGCCCACGCGCTGGGCGCGGCTGGACACCGGCGACCTCGATCAGGCGCGCGAGATGCTGCGCCAGCGCGAAAAAATCCGGCCCGGGTATCCGCAATGGGTGGGCAGCCTGCCCGATCCCGTGCCGCCCGGCCTGCCCGCGCCGACGCCGCCGGCCATCGTGGCCCGCATCGCCGACTGGCTGAAGACGCGTGACGCCGATGCGGCGGTGTGGACGGCGCTGCCGGCCAAGTTTGCCGGGGTCAGCGAACGGGCGCCCAGTCCGCACGAGGTGATCGCCCTGCTGGACGGACTGCGCGGCGAGGAGCGCGAGAAGGCCGAGGAATACGTGCGCCGGATCCCGGACGATATCCGGACGCTGTACCGCGGGGTGATCGAGGAGCGGCTTGGCTGGACGCCACTGTCGTAGCTGTCGTCCCCGCGCACGCGGGGATCCATACTGAGCCGACCGGGACGCCCGGCATGCGTTCCCGCCCGCGCGGAACGACGGCAAAAGCTCAGCCCCCCGCCTTCAGCTTCTCCATCAGCCTGCGCGCATCCTCCGCCTGCGCAAACCGCATATCCCCCGCCAGCAAGCCATCCAGCTCCTTGCGTGCGGCAGCCTTGTCGCCGCTCGCCGCCAGCGCCGCCGCCAGGTGGTAGCGGATGTCGCGCGCCCTCGGCGCCAGGCCCTGCGCCTCGCGCAACAGGGTCACGGCGCGGGCCGCGTCGCCCTTGCCGACGAGGATCCACGCCAGCGTATCCATCACGTCCGCACGCTTCGGCGCCCCCTTCAGCGCCGTCTCGGCCGTCGCCTGCGCGCGCGCGTCGCCCAACGACTGATAACACAGCGCGAGGTTGTTCAGCGCGACGGGATTGCCCGGCTGGCGCCGGAGCACGTCTTCCAGCTGGGCCGCGGCCCGCTTGAAGTCGCCGGCGTCCATCCACGCCTGCGCGCGGTATGCGAGCACGCGCACGTCGTCCGGATGCGCCGCCAGCCACGTGGCGAGGCGGCGGTCGGCATCCGGCACGCGGCCGGCCTGGCGCAGCGCGTTGTCGATCTTGATCGCCAGTTCGTTCGTCGCATGCAGCGAATAAGCCCGTTCGAACGCGGGCAGCGCGGCCGCCGGCTGGTGCTTGGCCATCAGGATGTCGCCCTGCAGCTGGAAGCCGGCCGCGCCCTGCGGATGCTGGCGCTGCATGTGTTCGGCGACCATCAGCGCCAGGTCGTGCGAGCCCTTGCGCACGTACAGCGCGGCCAGTTCCAGCTGGGCCGACGGGAAGTCGGGCTGGATCGCCAGCACGCTCTTGAGGTCCGCCTCGGCCTGCGTCGTGTTGTTCATCACCAGGCGCAGCGCCGCCACCTGCATCAGCGCCGGCGCGGAACGCGGCAGCGCCTGCGCAAGCTGCTTGTACGATTCAAGCGCGGCCGGCAGGTCGCCCTTCGCCAGCTCGGCCTTGCCGCGCAGGTCCAGCAGGTCCGGATTTTCGGGATGGCTCACCTGCAGGCGGCGCGCCAGTTCCAGGGCCTTGTCCGTCTGCCCCGTGCGCAGGTATTGCGCGCACAGGTCGACGCCGGGGCCGATCGCATGCGGGTCGACCGCCGCGGCCTGTTCCAGCCAGTGCGTGACCTGGGCACTGTCCTGCGTGCGTTCGGCCAGCGTCGCCAGGCCGTCCATCGCGGCCACGCTCTTCTTGTTCCGCGCGAGGAAGTCGACCAGCACCTGGCGCGCCTGCGCCGGCTCGTTGGCGTCCAGCGCCAGTTGCGACAGGCTCGCCGCGGCGCGATACCACGCCGGATCGAGCTGCAGCGCCCGCGCGAAGCTCGCCCGGGCCGCGTCGGGCTTGCCCAGGGCCGCCAGCACCTGGCCCTTGAGGGTGTGTGCCATCGGCTTGTCGGGCTGGGCCCGTTCCAGTGCGAGCGCCGCGTCGAGGGCGGCGTCGCGCCGGCCCAGCCTCAGGTTGGCCAGGACCAGGGCTTCCACGGCCTCGGGCGAGTTCTTGTCGAGCGCCGTCGCGGCCTGCAGTTCGCGCACGGCGTCGTCCGTCGCGCCTTCGCCCAGCCGCGCCAGGCCCAGGCCCGTGCGCAGCGTGGCCGACGCCTTGTCGAGCGCGCTGGCGCGCGCGAACAGGTCGGCCGCCGGGCCGTAGCGGCGCGCCTTCAGGTTGGCGTCGGCGGCGAGCGCGAGGATTTCGGCGTCGGTCTGGCGCGCGTCCAGCACGGGTTCGAGCACGGCGCGCGCCTCGTCCGCGTGGCCGGAGCCGATCAGGGCCTGCGCCAGCATCTTGCGCGCGTAGACGTTGGCCGGATTGCGTTCCAGATAGCGGCGGAAATACTGCTCCGCCTGGTAATACGACCCGAGCCGCAGGTTGACGGCGCCCGCCAGCAGCACGCTCGGCATGTGGTCCGGCACGGCCTTGAGCACCTTGTACAGCACGTCGCGCGCGGCGTCGGGCTGGTCGGTCGTGTAGTCGAGCAGCGCCTGCGTATAGCCGACGAGCAGGCTGCCCGGCGCGCCCTTCGCGGCCAGGTCCAGTTCCGCCTGCGCCATCTGCGGCTTGCGCAGCCCGATCGCGAGATACGCCTTTTCCACGTGCGCCGTGCGGTGCTGCGGGCTGACGGCCAGCACGCGGTCGTACAGCGCGAGCGCCTCGTCGGGATGCTCGCCGGCGCGCACGAGATCGGCCTTGAACATCAGCGCGTCGGCGTTGCGCGGATCGCGGGCCAGCACCCGGTCCACATAACCGTGCGCGGCGTCGGCATGCCCCTCGACGATCGCGAGGCGGCCCAGGCCCACGAGGGCCGCCGGGTCGTCCGCACGCTTTGCCAGCACGCGTTCGTATGCAGTGCGCGCCTCGTCGTTGCGGTGCAACGCCAGGAGGGCGTCGCCGCGCGCGGCCGTCAACGCCGGGTCGTCCGGTCCGGCGGCCGTCTCGTCCAGCGCTTTCTTCGGTTGCCCTTCCATCACCAGCGCGGCCGCCAGCGCGGCCAGCGCCGGGCCCCGCGCATAGCCCCGGTCCAGCGCCTGGCGCGCTTCCTTTTCGGCCGTCGTGCTGTCGCCCAGGTCGAGGTAGGTCTGCGCCAAACGGTAGCGCGTGTCCGTGCTGCCCGGATCCGCATCGAGCGCGTTCTTGAGGACGATCAGCGCGCCGCGAAAATCCCCCTTGGCGCGCAGTTGCGCGGCCTGGGCGCGCTGCTGCTCCGCCGTCTGCTGCTTGCAGGCGGGGAGTGCGGCGGCGAGAAAGGCGGCAAGGAGGACGGCGGCCACGCGGCCCGCGCGAGGATTTGCGGAGGATCGGAAGGACATCGCTGATCTTGTTATAGGTTAATCGTGCATTTTCGTGGCGCAAGCGCTTTTATGGCAAGCAAAACCGGCGCAGCATGACCGCGATACCACGCCGCGCCCTTCGGTTGTAAAAAGAACACGGTCTCTATTGATATTAAATAATTTATTTACAAGTTAAGTTTATCTGTGGCATGATGCCGCTTGAAGCTGGTCAACGTGTAATTATTCGGGAGAGTCTGTGAAACAAGCGATCAAGCTGGCCGTCTCGGCTGCAATCATTCTCGGCGCGAGCCAGGGATGGGCCGCGACCATTACGGACTCCGGTACAACGGCCTATTACGGGTACGACAACGCGGGCGCCGCCGACGTCATCGGGGGCAGCACGTACGACATTTCCAAGTCGACGATCGCACGCGCCGGGAACGTGCTCACCATCACGATCAACACCAGTTTCGCCGGCAAGGCGGGCGTCAACCCGACCTGGGGCAAGGATGCCCTGACGGGCAAGACCGGCAAGGGCATCGGCTACGGCGACGTGTTCCTGTCCGACACGTGGAATGCCGCCGGCACGAGCACCAATCACTACGCGACCGACGACGCCACGAAAGGCACGGTCTGGGACTACGGCTTCGCGCTCGATAACCGCTGGAGCAACACGGGCGGCAACTTCAAGCTGTATGCCCTGAACGGCGCGACCAACGCGAGCAACATCCTCAACTCCAACAGTTACATCAACTGCACCAACTGTAACTACCGCGAGAACGAGGAAACGGCGGTGAACACGAAGTCGAGCACGGTCAAGGACACCGGCCTGTCCGGCAAATGGACCGTCGCCTCCAATGCGCTCACGTTCACCATCAACCTGTCCGGTTCCGAACTGCTGGACTACAGCTCGTTCGCCATGCACTGGGGCGAGACCTGCCAGAACGACGTACTGGAAGGCCTGGCCAAGGGCATCCACGTCCCGCTGCCGGGCACCGCCTCCCTGCTGTTCCTCGGCCTGGGTGCACTCGGCCTGGCGCGCCGCCGCCGTGGCGCCGGCGTGGCGCCGCCTGGCGCCGCCGTCTGACCTGACTCCCTTCAGCCGGCGCTGCCCGCGATCCGGTTGCGTCCCGCCGCCTTGGCGCGGTACAGGCGCGTATCCGCCGTGTCGACCAGTTGCGCCGGCAGGTCCCGGCTGCCCGGTACGATCGTCGCCACCCCCATGCTGCACGTGACGACGTCCGCCACGCTCGATGCCGCATGGGGCAGCGCCGCCCGCGCCAGCCGCCGCGCGCACCGCTCCGCCACCGCCAGCGCCGCCGCCTCGTCCGTCGCGGGCAGCACGAGCACGAATTCTTCCCCGCCCAGGCGCGCACACAGGTCGCGCGTGCGCGCCGCCGCCCGGTCGAGCACGCGCGCCACTTCCTTCAGGCAGGCGTCGCCCTGCGGATGGCCGTAGCGGTCGTTGTACTGCTTGAAAAAGTCGATGTCGACGATCACGAGCGACAGCGGCTCGCCCAGCGCGCGCGCCTTGCCCCACTCCACGTCCAGGATCTGGTCGAACATGCGGCGGTTGGCGATGCCGGTCAGCGGGTCGCGGTACGACAGCGCCTCCAACTCCTTCTGCAGCTGCAGGATCTTGTCCTCGGCCCGTTTGCGCTCGCTGATGTCGAACATGAAGCCCACGAGGCAATCCACGCTGCCGTCGGGACGGCGGATCACGTGCACGACGTCGCGGATCCACACGTACTCGCCGTCGGCCGTCAGTGCGCGGTAATCCGCTTCGTGGTCGACGCCGTCCAGCGACTGGCTCACGCAAAAGTCGACCGTCTTCTGTCGATCTTCCGCATGGATGCGCATGGCCCAGTCGTCCACGGTCTGCCAGCTGTCCTGCGGCCAGCCCAGCACCCGTTCGATCTGCGGGCCGATGTACGTGAAGCGCGCCGTGGCCCAGTCGATGCGCCACGGGATCGCCTGCGTGGATTCGAGGAGCGTGCGGTACACGCCGGCGTCGTCGCCGGTCCCGGAATGGATGGTCATGGCGTTCCCGCAGATGAAAAGCATCATATTACCGGAACGCCTGGCCTTTGGACCAGTGCCGGCGCGGCGCGCGATGGATAGACTCCGCCTGTCATCCCATTTCCCACCAGGAGGCCTCTATGGACAATCAACATAACCACGACGACGCCGGCGTCGTACAGGAATTCGGCGCGCTGGCGCCCGTGCGCATCGGCCTGTCCGAGCAGACCCGTTCGCAGAGCGTGCGCGCGCTGAACCGCCTGCTGGCGCACACGATGGCGCTGCGCGACGCCTACAAGAAGGCGCACTGGCAGACGTCCGGTGCCAACTTCTACGAACTGCACCTGCTGTTCGACAAGCACTACGAAGAACAGGTCGTGATCATGGACGCCATCGCGGAACGCATCCAGACCCTGGGCGGCGTGACGTTCGCGCTGGCCGGCGACATCGCCGGCGAATCGTCGATCGCGCGCGCCCCGCGCGGCCGCGAATCGGCCCCCGCCCAGCTGGAGCGCCTGGCCGGCGCCCACGAAACGATCCTGCTGGACGCCAGGCCGCTGGCCCGCGCCGCGGCCGACGCCGGCGACGACGGCAGCAACGACCTGATCGTCAGCCAGGTCGTCCGCGCCAACGAACTGCAAAGCTGGTTCATCGGCGAACACCTGGCGCGCCAGGCGGAACAGGGTTGAACGGAGCCCGCCATCATACTTTAGTGTGATGTCATATCCCTTCGTATAGCTGGACCCGGGCGGCCTTCGTCCCGACAATGACCAGGGTGGCGCGGCATTCCCGTCCGCGCCTCCTGATCACCGGACGAGGAGCAGCCCATGACCACCCACCCGCCCCCACTGGCCGCGAGCCTGGAGCCCGATCGGCAGGCGCGCCTGGCCACGATCGGCCAACTGGCCGCATCGATCGCCCACGAAGTCGACCAACCCCTGGCCGCCATCGCGCTGCATGCGCACCTCGCGCTGCGCTGCATCGAACGCGCCCAGGCGCCCGCCCAGGCGCATGCCGCGCTGTGCGCCGTGCTGGAAGCGTCGCAGCGCGCCACCGCGATCGTCCACAGCGTGCGCGCGCTCGCCGGTCAGGTCCGCCCCGACCGCAGGGAATGCCGCCTCGACGCCGCCGTCGACGACGTGCTGGCCGAGTATGCGGCCGACCTGCGCCGCCACGCCATCGGCTGCCGCGTCACGCTGGCGCCGGGCGCCCGCACGGTCGACGCCAATCCGGTGCAGCTGCGCCAGCTGCTGCGCAACCTCGTCGGCAACGCCGTCGACGCCCTGTCCCCCATGCGCGGCCGCGCGCGCCACCTCGCGATCCGCGCCCGCGTGGGCCCCGGCGGCGAGATCGTCGTCACCGTGCGCGACAACGGCGCCGGCATGGACGCGGCCACCGCCGCCGAGGCATTCGATCCATTGATGACGACCAAACCGCACGGCCTTGGCCTGGGCCTCGCGCTGTGCCGCGCCATCGCCGAGGCGCACGGCGGCCGCATCTGGCTGGAGGCCAATCCGGACCACGGCTGCACGTCCGGCTTCGCGCTGCCGCGCGGCGCGCGCAGCCAGTCCACAGCCGCACCCGGGGAGGCCGTCCATGGATGACGCCCGCCCCGTCACCGTGCTGATCGCGGACGACCATCCGCTGATCCTCGCCGGCCTCGCCACGCTGATCCGCGCCGAACCGGCGCTGCAACTGGTCGGCGAAGCGAGCGACGCCGTCGCCGCCGTCGAACACTACCTGCGCCTGCGCCCGGACGTCATGCTCGTCGACCTGAACATGCCGGGCGGCGGGGGGGTCGAGGCGATCCGCAAGATCCGTGCGATCGTCCCCGACGCGCGCATCGTCATCCTCACGACCTACGACGGCGACGAGGATGTGCACCGGGGCCTGCTGGCCGGCGCCAGCGCCTACCTGCTCAAGCAGTCCGGCCTCGACGAAGTGGTGCTGTGCGTGCGCCAGGTGGCCGCCAACCGCCGTTATCTCGCGCCCGGCCTCGCCGAGAAGCTGGCCGGCCGCGTGGACGCCAACCGCCTGTCGCGGCGCGAGCTCGAGATCCTCGCACATCTGTCGGCCGGCATGAGCAACAAGTTGATCGCGCGCACCGAGAACATCGGCGTCGGCACGGTCAAGTACCACGTCAACAATATCCTGTCCAAGCTGAACGTCTCGTGCCGCACCGAAGCGGCGTGCGTGGCGGCGCGGCGGGGCCTGATCCACGCGTATTGAGAGGTCCGCATGTCCCACCGTTTCAGCGCGCGCCTCGCCGCCGCCGTCCTGATGCTCGCCGGCGCGGCGGCCCACGCGGCCGCGCCGCAGGTCCGCACCCAGGCGCCCGGCTGGTATCGCACGATGCTCGGCCGGTTCGAGATCACGGCGCTGTCCGACGGCTCCCACACGTTCCCGATCGACACCGTCATGGAAGGCGTGGCCCCGGCCACCGTAGCCGCGGCGTTGGCGAAGAACGAGCTGCATCCTCCCGTGCAGGGCTCCATCAACGCCTTCCTCGTCAACACCGGCAGGCAGCTCGTGCTGATCGACACCGGCGCCGGCGCGTTGTACGGCGCCTGCTGCGGCAGGCTGCTCGCGAACCTGCGCGCGGCCGGCTACGCGCCCGAACAGGTCGACCTCGTGCTGCTGACCCACCTCCACAAGGACCACGTGGGCGGCATCCTCGCGCAGGGCAAGCCCGCGTTCCCGAACGCCGTCGTGCGCGCGGCCGGCGCGGATGCCGATTACTGGCTGTCGCGGGATCAGCGCGCCGCGGCGCCCGCGTTCCTCGCGAGCTTTTTCGACAGCGCGACGGCCGCGCTCGCGCCGTACATGGCGGCCGGCCGCTTCCAGCCGTTCGCGCCGGGCGCGGCGCTCGTCCCCGGCATCCGCGCCGTCGCCGAACCGGGCCACACGCCGGGCCACAGCGGCTATCTCGTCGAGGACGGCGGCCAGGCGCTGCTCGTGTGGGGCGACGCCGTGCACGTGGCGGCGGTGCAGCTCGACCACGTCGAGGCGACCGTCAAGTACGATACCAGCGCGGTCGACGCCCGCGCCACGCGCACCGACGTGCTCGAGCGCGCGGCGCGCGAGCACCTGCTCGTCGGGGCGGCCCACGTCGCGTTTCCGGGCCTCGGCCACGTGCGCAAGTCCGACGCGGGATACACCTGGCTGCCGTTGAACTACGAAGGCGATCCGGCCGACCCGCACTGATGCTCAACCTTCGACCAGATAGGGAGCCGGCCCGCCCGCCATCTCCTTGAACAGGCGGCGGATCACGCGGCTGAGCGAGGCCTGCGGCTTCCCGCCCTTGCGCAGCAGGGGGTAGCCGCCGGACAGGCGCAGGCCGTCCAGGAACGTGACCTCGTAGTCGACGCGACTGTCGCGCCGGGCCTGCGCCGCCCACGCGGCCAGGATGCGGTTGGCCATCCGGAATTCGCTGACGACGGCGGTGGCGCCGGCGTCGGCGCAGAGGCGGATGCGGACGACGTCGATGGGTTCGGGGGATGGGGGTTCGGTATGCACTGTCTGACTCCGTGGCTGAATTCGGGGTCAGAGCGCAAAAATCAAATTCGCGCTCTGACCCCGGTGCTGCCAGCGTAGCGTTCGTTCATGCACCGCGCCCCACCCATTTGGCGGGGGGCGCTCACTCGAGGATGTGAAATCTTGTACAATCAGCCGCTGTACCGCCCCCGAATCCCGCACCGCATGAACCCACCCAGCGCCCCGCCGATCCGCGTCCTGATCGCGGACGACCACCCGATGATGCGCGAAGGCATAGCCGCTTCGCTGTCTGCGCACGGCGGCATCGAGGTCATCGCCCAGGCGTGCGACGGCGACGAAGCCATCCGTTTCTTCACGAACCACCGCCCCGACGTCGCCCTCGTCGACCTGCAGATGCCCGGCAAGGACGGCCTCGAAGCCATCCGCGCGATCCGCAGCCTGCATCCGGACGCGCGCCTCGTCGTGCTCACGACCTACGACGGCGACGCCCGCATCGCGGCCGCGCTCAAGGCCGGCGCCTCCGCCTACCTGCTGAAGAACGTGCCCGGACGCGACCTGGCGGCCACCGTGCGCGAGGTGCACAACGGCTCGCACATCCTGCCGCAGGCGCTGCGGCGCGAGGTGGCGATCCATTACGCCGGCGACGCGCTGTCGCCGCGCGAGCTGGAGGTGCTGCGCCTGGCGGCCGTCGGCCATTCGAACCGCGGCATCGGCGCACAGCTGCACATCGGCGAGACGACGGTCAAGACGCACATGAGCACGATCCTCGTGAAGCTGGGCGCGAACGACCGCGCGCACGCCGTCACGCTCGCCGTGCAGCGCGGCTTCATCGACCTCTGACCGGCACCGCGATGCGCCCGCGCCATCGTCCCGTCCGCGCATTCGCGGCCGTCCTGCTGCTGGCCGCCGGACCGGTTGCGGCGGCGCCGGCGGGCTTCGCCGACTACCACCACACCCAATGGACCGCCGCCGACGGCGCGCCGCCGGCCATCCGCGTCATGGCCCAGACCCGCGACGGCTGGCTGTGGCTCGGCACCGCCGACGGCCTGTACCGCTTCGACGGCCTGCGCTTCGAGCGCCACGCGCTGCCCGCGCAGCCGGGACGCAGCCACGAGCGCATCCAGCTGCTGCGGGCCGCGCCGAACGGCGACCTGGTCATCGCCTACGCCGCGGAAGGCGCCTCGGTGCTGCACCCGGACGGCCGGTTCGAGGACCTGCCGGCGCAACCCACGCCCTACGAGAACATCGGCGCGCTGGCCGTCGACACGGACGGCAGCCTGTGGACCGTCGGCGGACGCATCGCGCACCTGGTGAACGGGCGCTGGCACGCCGTGGCGGCCGGACCGGAATGGGAAACCGCGCACCAGGAAGAGCTCCTCGTCGACGGCGCCGGCAACCTGTGGGCGTTCAACGAGCGCGGCGCCTGGCGCCTGGACCGGGCCGCCGGCCGTTTCGAGCGGGTCTCGGACCGGGCCGGGCAGCCGCTGCTCGCGCCGGACGGCCGCCTATGGTCGCGGTCCGGCGGGACCTTGCACCTGCTGGGCGCCACCGGCGGCCCGCGCCCGGGCACGTCCGCCGCGGCGCAATCGCGGGAGGCCGGCCAGTTCGACGCCAGCGGGACCCTGTGGCTGCTGGAATGCCCGCAACCCGTGTGCCGCGTGCCGGACGCGGGGCAGCGCAAGGACGCGCGCTGGACCATCCCATCCGCGCCCGCCGAACGCCAGGCCGACCCGGCGCTGCTGTCCGGCCGTGACCCGACGGCGATCCTGGAAGACCGCGAAGGCGACATCTGGATCGCGACGGAAACTGGCCTCGACCGCTTCCGGCGCAACCGGTTCCTGCACAGCGGCCTGCCCGGCAACGGCATGCGCTACAGCTTCGCCGTCGACGGCGCCGGCCGCGCGCTGGCGGCCGACTTCGAGACCGGCGCCCTGTGGCGCCTCGCGCCCGACGCGGCGCCGGTCGCCGAGCGCGGTCCGTGGGTCGGCGTGATCACCAACGGCCACGACGGCGCGCTGCTCGTCGGCGGCAAGCGCAGCATCCAGCGCCGCCGCGGCACCACGGTGGAAGACATCCCGCTGCCCTCCGGTCCGGACGGCAAGCCGCGCGACTACCGCCCGATCGGCGTCCTCGACGACGGCAAGGTCTTGTGGACGGCGACGCTCGAGACGGGCCTGATCGGGTGGCGCGACGGCCGCTGGCTGCCGCGCACGGCGTTCAACCTGCCTCCCAAGATCTTCCAGTCGGCCAGCGCCGGCCCGGCCGGCATGTGGCTCGCCACCGGCGACGGGAAGCTCGTGCACTACCTCGACGACAAGCTGACCGCTTACGACCTCGGCCCCGTCGGCCAGGCCAGCGCGCTGTTCCCGGGCGACGACCTGGTCGTCAGCGGCTCCGGCGGCACGGCCGTGCTGCGCGACGGCGCACTGCACCTGCTGCGCACGCAGGATCCGGGCGCGCTGCGCAACCTGTCCGGCGCCGTGGTCACGCCGGACGGCGACCGCTGGATGAACGGCGTCGCGGGCCTCGTGCATGTGCGCGCGGCGGACTGGCGCCAGGCCATGCGCGCCCCCGACCACGCGCTGCGCTACGAATTGTTCGACACGCTGGACGGCTATCCCGGCCGCGCCGCGTTCGAGAACCGCTGGCGCGGCATCGTCAGCGCGGACGGCCGCAACCTGTGGCTGTCGGCCACCGGCGGCGTCGTGCGCCTCGACCTCGCCCAGCTGCGCCGCAACCGCGTGGCGCCGCAGGCCGTGATCCTGGGCGTGACGGCGGACGGCCGCGGCTGGCCCGCGCGCGGCAAGGTCGAGCTGCCGGCCGGCGCCGACCACTTCCGCATCCAGTACACGGCGCCGGCGCTGCGCATGCCGGAGCGCGTGCGTTTCGAATACCGGCTGGACGGCGTCGACAGGACCTGGCTCGACGCCGGCACCCGGCGCGCCACGTCGTACACCAACATCGGCCCCGGCGACTACGTGTTCCACGTGCGCGCCGTGAACGAGGACGGCGTGCCGGGCGACGCGGTCGCGACCTTGGCGCTGCACGTGGCGCCGACGCTGGTGCAGACGCTGTGGTTCCGGCTCGCCTGCGCCGGCGCGCTCGCGCTGCTCGGCGTGCTGCTGTACCGCTACCGCGTGCGCTACGTGACGCGCCGCCTGACGGAGCGGCTGCAGGTGAAGACGGCCGAACGCGAACGCATCGCGCGCACCTTGCACGACACCTTCCTGCAGACCGTGCAGGGCCTCGTGCTGCGCGTGGACGCCGTCGCCGCCACGTTGCCGCCCGACGCCGGCGTGCGCCGCCAGCTGGAAAACGTGCTGGACGACGCCAGCCAGGCCATCGGCGAAGGCCGCGACCAGCTGCAGGAACTGCGTGCCGGCGACGCCCACGTGCTGGAAGACGTGCTGGCCGACGCCATCGCGCGCGCCCGGTTGGCGCAGGGCGCGCCGGCCGTCGACCTGCATGTGGAAGGCGAGCGCCGCGCCCTGCTCGCGCCGGTGGCCGACGAGATCGCGGAGATCGCCCGCGAGGCGCTGCGCAACGCGTTCGCCCATGCGCACGCGGTCCGCATCCGCGTCACGCTGGTCTATGCGCGGCGCGCGCTGGCCTTGTGCGTGGCCGACGACGGCTGCGGCCTCCCGGAACCCGTGCGGCGCGACGGCCCCGTGGTGGGCGCATACCGCGGCCACTGGGGCCTCGTCGGCATGCGCGAGCGCGCGGCGCGCATCGGTGCCCGCCTGGACATCGCGAGCGGTCCGCGCCAGGGCACGTCGGTCACGCTGACCGTGCCCGGCGTGCACGCCTACGGCGCCGACTGAGTCGCGCCGATATAGGCGTCCAGGCCGGCGGCGAGCGCGTCGAACGCGACCCGGCAGCGCGGGCTGGCGCGCAGGTCTTCGTGCATCGTCACCCACGTGTCGAGCCGGAACGTGAATGCATCCGGGAGCACGCGCACGAGCGCCGGCGCGCGCGCGGCCAGCGGCGCCTGGCACACGCCGATGCCGGCGCCGGCCCGGATCAACGCCAGCTGCGCCACGTCGCTGTCGGTGCGCAGCGCGAAGCGGTCGCGGGAAAATCCCGGCAGCGCCTTCGCGGCCTGGCGCACGAACGGCGTCGGGCGGTCGTAGCCGATCAGCGCGTGCGCCGCCAGGTCGTCGAGCGTAGCCGGCGTGCCGCGCCGCTCGAGGTAACCGGGCGCCGCATGCAGCCCCAGTTCGATGGCGCCGACGCGGCGCGCGACCAGCTGTTCCTGGCGCGGGGCGGTCATGCGCACGGCGATGTCGGCTTCGCGCTGCAGCAGGTCGTGCACGCGGTTCGACAGCACCAGCTCCACCTTCAGCGCCGGATGATGTCGGGCCAGGCCCGCGACGATGGCCGGCATCACCTCCACGCCCATCACCTCGCTGACGCTGATCCGGACCGTGCCGGCCACGCCGTCGGCGCCGTCGCGCAGGCCGGACGCCACCCGTTCCAGCGCGGCGGCCGTGCTTTCCATCGCCTCCGCATGCGCGCGCAGGGCGAACGCCGCCTCCGTGGGCAGCAGCCCCGTCTGCGACCGCGTGAACAGGACGAGCCCCAGCGCCGCCTCCAGCGCGGCCACGTGGCGCCCGACCGTGGGCTGCGCCACGCCGAGCGCACGGGCCGCGCCGGACAGCGAGCCTTCGCGCAGCACGCCGAGGAAGGCGCGGTAGAGTTCCCATTCGATGTTCGATCCCATGGTGTTATACAAAAACGTTGAGCGGCTGGTACGTGCTATGCAATTCCATTGAGCCAGAGCTCCCGGTACGCTGTCAACACTTTCAACGCACGGAGGACGACATGAACGGAAACGGAACGGCATTGGTACTGGGCGCCGGCGGCGGCATCGGCGGCGAAGTGGCGCGGCAGCTGGCGCGGGCCGGCTGGCAGGTGCGGGGACTGAAGCGCGGCCTCGCCGCGGAGACGGTGGACGCCGACGGCATCGCGTGGATCGCCGGCGATGCGATGGACCGGGCCGACGTGGCGCGCGCCGCGCAGGGCTGCGCCGTCATCGTCCACGCCGTGAATCCGCCGGGCTACCGCGACTGGGGCCGCCTCGTGCTGCCGATGATCGAGAACACCATCGCCGCCGCCGAGACGAGCGGCGCGCTCGTCGTCCTGCCCGGCACCGTGTACAACTACGGCCCGGACGCCTTTCCGGTGATTACGGAGGACGCACCCCAGCACCCGGCTACGCACAAGGGCGGGCTGCGGGTGCGGATGGAGGCGGCGCTGCAGGCTTACGCCGACCGCGGCGGCCGCGCGCTCATCGTCCGTGCCGGCGATTTCTTCGGCCCGCGCGCCGGCAACAACTGGTTCGCCCAAGGCCTCGTCAAGCCGGGCCAGCCGGTCGGGCGCATCGCGAACCCCGCCGCGCCCGGCGTCGGCCACCAGTGGGCCTATTTGCCGGACGTGGCCGCGACGATGGTCGCGCTGATCGAACGCCGCGGCGAACTGGAACCATTCGCCCGCTTCCACATGGGCGGCCACTGGGACCCGGACGGCAGCGCCATGTGCGCGGCGATCGCAAACGTCGTCGGGAAGCAAGGCGGCCGCGCCGCCGTCGGCGGATTCCCGTGGTGGCTCGTCCGCCTGGCCACGCCGTTCAATGAAACGCTGCGCGAGTTGTACGCGATGCGCTACCTGTGGCGCCAGCCGGTCCGGCTGGACAATGCCCGCCTCGTGGCCGTGCTGGGCGCGGAGCCGCACACGCCGCTGGACATGGCCGTCGAGCGCACGCTGGCAGGGCTGGGTTGCCTCGATACTAGCCGCCCAGCCGCTGCCCCTTCCCATACATCCGGCACTCGGCCGCCAGCGCCAGCAGGTTCGGATCGCGCTCGCGGCTTTTCGAAATGAGCAGGCTGATGGTCTGGTGCGACGCGTACTGCGCATCGAGCGGAATCAGCTGGATCCGCGTGCTGAATTCGGCCACGCGCCCCGGCAGCAGGCTGTAGCCCATCCCGCCGCTGACCAGGTTAATCAGCGAGAAGATGTCGGACACGCGCATGATCGTCTCCGGCGTGTAGCCGGCCTTGCGGAACGCGTGGTCGAAGCTGTCCGACGTGACGAAGCCGCCGCCCAGCGTGATGAATTTTTCGCCCTGCAGGTCGCGCAGGTCGACGTGCTCGCGGGCGGCGTACGGGGAACCGAGCGGCGCCGCCAGGTGCACCTTGTCCTCGAACAGCGGCACGGTCAACAACTGCGCATCGTCGAGCGGCGCCTGCAGGCCGATCACGATCGCATCCAGCCGGCCCTCGTCCAGCCCGCGCAGCAATTCCTGGTTCGAGCCGAGCGTGAGGTCGATCTGGAGTTCGGGCCGGCGCAGCTTGAGGCCCATGAGCAGCTGCGGGATGCAGCGCAGCGTGAGCGAATACAGCGACCCGATCTTCAGGCGGCCGCCCGCGAAGCCGGCCAGTTCGCGCACCTTGCGCACGCCCTCTTCCGTTTCGCTGACGGCGCGCTGCGCGTGCTTGGCGAATGCGTAGGCGGCCGGCAGCGGCGCCAGGTTGCGCCCCTCGCGCCGGAACAGCGGGCAGCGCAAGCCTTCTTCCAGCGAGTGCAGCGCGCGGTGGATGCTGACGGTGCTCTGGCCCAGTTCTTCCGACACGCGCGCGAGGCTGTGCAGCCGCATGAAGGCCAGGAAGACCTCCAGTTTCTTTAAAGTAATCTCTTCATCGATCATCGTGCCACTCCCCGGTAAAGCATATCTCAATCATTAACCTGAGAGTAAAGATTCGGTCGCCGCGTTGATTGAAGACGGACGGCCTCCTTTCTATGCTGGACCTACCTTCCATACAAAGGAGACAACATGGAAAGCAATACGCCCGCTGCGCGCCAGTGGGACACCCGGCGCCAGGAAAAGGCGCGGCGGATGGCGGCGGCAAGCCACCTGGCCGACGGCCCGGTGCTGGACAGCGCGCGCATCGTCGACGCCCTCGAACTGCTGCTGGCCGGCGGCGACCGCGTCGTCCTCGAGGGGAATAACCAGAAGCAGGCGGACTTCCTCGCCCGCGCCCTCGTGCAGGTCGATCCGGAACGCGTCAACAAGCTGCACATGATCATGCCGAGCGTGAGCCTCCCGGAACACCTCGACCTGTTCGAGCGCGGCATCGCGAGCAAACTCGATTTCGCGTTCGCCGGCGCCCAGAGCCTGCGCATCTCGCAATTCCTGCAGGAGGGCACGCTGACGGTGGGCGCGCTGCACACCTATATCGAGCTGTATGCCCGTCTGTACGTGGACCTGTCGCCGAACGTCGTGATGGTCGCGGGCTATATGGCGGACCGCCACGGCAACCTGTACACGGGACCGAGCACGGAAGACACGCCGGCGCTCGTCGAAGCGGCCGCCTTCCGCGACGGCATCGTGATCGCCCAGGTCAACGAGATCGTCGACGATCCGAAGGACCTGCCACGCGTGGACATCCCCGGTTCCTGGGTCGACTACGTCGTCAGGTCGGACAAGCCGTTCTACATCGAACCGCTGTTCACGCGCGACCCGCGCCTCATCAAGCCCGTGCACATCCTGATGGGCATGATGGCGATCCGCGGCGTCTACGAGCGCCACAACGTGCAGTCGCTGAACCACGGCATCGGCTTCAACACGGCGGCCATCGAGCTGCTGCTGCCGACCTACGGCGAGCAACTGGGCCTGAAGGGCAAGATCTGCCGCAACTGGACCCTGAACCCGCACCCGACGCTGATCCCCGCCATCGAATCGGGCTGGGTCGAGAGCGTGCACTGTTTCGGCGCGGAGCTGGGCATGGAGAAGTACACGGCCGCCCGCCCGGACGTGTTCTTCATCGGCCGCGACGGCTCCATGCGCTCGAACCGCGCGTTCTGCCAGCTGGCGGGCCAGTATGCCGTCGACCTGTTCATCGGCTCGACCCTGCAGATGGATGGCCTGGGCAATTCGTCGACGGTCACGCACGGCCGCCTGACGGGCTTCGGCGGCGCGCCGAACATGGGACACGACCCGCACGGCCGCCGCCATCCCACGCCGGCCTGGCTCGACCTCGTGGAAACGGACGACCCGCTGGCGCGCGGAAAAAAACTCGTCGTGCAGATGGTCGAGACGTTCCAGGACGGCAGCCAGCCGACGATCGTGGAATCGCTGGACGCCGTGGAAGTCGGCAAGACATCCGGCATGCCGCTGGCGCCCGTGATGATCTACGGCGACGACGTCACGCACGTCCTCACCGAAGAAGGCATCGCCTACCTGTACAAGGCGCGCTCGCTGGACGAGCGGAAGGCGATGCTGGCGGCGGTGGCGGGCGTCACGCCCATCGGCCTCACGCACGACCCGAAGCAGACGGCGCGCATGCGTGCCGAAGGCCTGATCGCGCTGCCGGAAGACATGGGCGTGCGCCGCGCCGACGCGACCCGTTCCCTGCTGGCCGCGAAAAGCATCGCGGAGCTGGTCGACTGGTCGGGCGGCCTGTACGAACCCCCGGCCAAGTTCAGGAGCTGGTGATGACGGCGCGCGACCCTGTCCTCATTCCCGCCGACGCCGCGCCCGACCTGGCGCTGGCGTTGGCCGACCACGCCGTCGCCGCCCTGGTCGACGAAGCGATGTTGACGCCGAAACCCGGCCTCGTCGACCTGCGCGGCGCCGGCGCCCACCGCGACCTGTCGTGGCCCCTGATGTGCGCCTCTGCGTGCGCACTCCGGCCCGCGTTCGGCCAGATGGCGCTCGCCGGCCTGCTGATCGCGGACGACGACGCCCTGCTGCGCCGGCGCATCGGCGCCATCGGCCGCGAGGGCGAAGCGGCGATGCTGGCGGCCAGCGGCGGCGTCAACACGCACCGCGGCGCGATCTGGGCCCTTGGCCTGTTGGTTACCGCCGCCGCGACGACGATGGAACGCGGCGCGGGCCGCATCGCCGCCCGCGCCGGCCGGCTGGCGCGCATCGCCGACCCGGGCGCACCGGCCGCCACGGGCCACAAGGGCGAACGCGCGTGCATCGAACACGGCGTGGGCGGCGCCCGCGGCCAGGCCCGTGCGGGCTTCCCGCACGTGATCGAACACGCGCTGCCGATGCTGACACTGGCCCGCGCCCGCGGCGACGCCGAGCACCACGCCCGCGTGAACGCGCTGCTGGCCGTGATGGCCACGCTGGACGACACGTGCCTGCTCGCGCGCGGGGGCCGCAAGGCGCTCGACGCCGCGCAGCATGGCGCCCGCCGGGTGCTGGCGTGCGGCGGCATCGCCACGCCGAACGGGCGGCGCGCGTTCGACGTGCTGGAAGCGCGCCTGCGCCGGTTGCACGTTTCGCCCGGCGGCGCCGCCGACCTGCTGGCGGCCGCGCTGCTGCTCGACCGAATCGAACGAGGAGACTGAAGCAATGGAAAGACTGGAATACGAATTCGCCGCGGGCCAGCCTGCGCTAGTGCGCACCGTCAGCGGCGTCGTCAGCTCCGGCGACCTGGAGGTGCTGCTGGAACCGGCCGCCGCCGGCCGCACGACGGTCGCGGTGCAAACGTCCGTCGACGGCTACGGCGCCACGTGGAAGGCGCTGCTGGAGCGCGTGTTCGGCGCGGGTAGTCTCCCCGCCGCGCGCATCGAGATCAGCGACAACGGCGCGACGCCGGGCGTCGTCCGCATGCGCATCGAGCAGGCCTACGAGCAGGCCGCGAACAACGGAGGCACACCATGAACATCGAACACCTCTTGAGGCGCGACAGCTTCATCGAACGGGGCGCGCGCAGCCGCGCGCAGGCGCTGCTCGACGCGGGCACGTTCCGCGAACTGGCCGGCCCGTTCGCCCGCCTGCACTCGCCGTGGCTCGCCATGCAGCACCTCGTCACGCAGGCCGACGACGGCGTCGTGGTCGCCAAGGGCAAGCTGGCCGGCCAGCCGACCGTCGTGCTGGCGATCGAGGGCGCGTTCCAGGGCGGCAGCATGGGCGAGATCGGCGCCGCCAAGATCGCCGGCGCGCTGGAACTGGCGCTGCTCGACAACGAACGGGGCGTGCCGACGCAGGCCGTGATCGTGTTCGAGACGGGCGGCGTGCGCCTGCAGGAAGCGAACCTGGGGCTGGCCGGCATTGCCGAGATCCAATCCGCCATCGTCGCGCTGCGCCGCCACCGGCCCGTCATCGGCGTCAGCGCGGGCACCGTGGGCTGCTACGGCGGCATGTCGATCGCGGCCGGCCTGTGCTCGTACTTCGTGATGACGCGCGAAGCCCGCCTTGGCCTCAACGGCCCGCAGGTGATCGAGCAGGAAGCGGGCGTCGCCGAATTCGACGCGCGCCAGCGAGCCCTGATCTGGGGCCTGACGGGCGGCGAACAGCGCACCGCCACGCACCTGGCCGACGCTTGCGTGGACGACGACACGGCCGCGGTGCGCGCCACCGTGACCGATTTCTTCGCCCGCGGCGTGCCGGCCGTGCACCGCAGCGACCGCGCGGACGACTTCCTCGCCTGCCTGCGGGAGGTCGACACCGGCCGCCAGGCGACGGCGCAGGACGTGCGCGCACTCTATTCGAAAGGACTGGAATAATGGGTACTGACACCAATACGCACACGAGCCACGCCTCGCGCGGCGCCATGTGGCTGCGCCTGCTGACGGGCGGCGCCCACCCCGTCCACGACTGGACGACCGTGCACGCCTGCGACGCGATCCTGGCCGGACAGCCGGCGCGCTACATCGCCGTCGTCCCGGATGCGGACAATGCCTTCCCCCGCGCCCGCAACGGCGAGGTCGGCCTCGTCGAAGGCTGGCGCCTGGCGCAGGCGGTGCGCGAGGTCATCGCGCTCGACCAGGCGTCGCAGGTGAAACGCCCGATCGTCGCCGTCATCGACGTCCCGAGCCAGGCCTACGGCCGGCGCGAGGAAGCGTACGGCATCCACCAGGCGCTGGCCGGCGCCGTGGCCGCGTATGCGGATGCGCGCCAGGCCGGCCACCCCGTCATCGGCCTGATCGTCGGCCTCGCGATGTCCGGCGCCTTCCTCGCGCACGGCTACCAGGCCAACCGCCTGATCGCGCTGGACGACCCGGCCGTGGCGGTGCACGCGATGGGCAAGGCGTCGGCCGCGCGCGTCACGCTGCGCTCCGTCGAGGCGCTGGAAAAGCTGGCGGCCAGCGTGCCGCCGATGGCCTACGACATCCGGAGCTTCGCGTCGCTCGGCCTCCTGCACGAGGTCCTGCGACTGACGAATCTCGCTCTGCCGGACGAGCAGGACATCGCCCTCGTCCACGGTGCACTCGAGGCGGCGCTGGCGGACATCCTCGAGGATCCGCGCCGCGATCTGTCCTGCCGCCTGCGTGGCCAACACCGGGGCGCCTCGCGGAACGTGCGCGAGCTGCTCGCAACGGAATGGGAGGCCGCCGACTGAACCCTGCAGTACCCGGCCGACAACAACACGACATACGGCCGCCCTTTCTTTCTTGGACAAAGAGGAGACACACATGATTATCTACGGAACCGCATTGCTGGCCATCTGCCACCTGCTCGGCATCTTCCTGGGCGACCTGCTCGGGGCGCTGCTGGGCGCCAAGACCAACGTCGGCGGGGTCGGCATCGCCATGATCCTGCTGATCTGCGCCCGCCTGTGGCTGCACAAGCGCGGCCTGATGCCGGCGCAGACCGAAATGGGCGTCGGCTTCTGGGGCGCCATGTACATCCCGGTCGTCGTCGCGATGGCCGCCCAGCAGAACGTCGTCTCCGCGCTGCGCGGCGGCCCCGTCGCCCTGCTCGCCGCCTTCGCCTCGGTCCTCGTATGCGCGGTCTGCGTCTCGCTGATCAACCGCCGCGAACGCCCGGTCCCCGAAGCCGACGCTGAAGCCCGCATCGCCACCCACCACGCCTGACGGAGGCCATCATGCTCGAACTCCTGGAAAAGACCGCCAAACACAACGGCCTCGTGCTCGCCTTCGCCCTCGTGGGCCTCGTGATGATCGTCTCGATGCAGCTGTCGCGCCGCCTCACGTTCGGCCGCGTGCACGGCTCCGCCATCGCCATCCTCATCGGCCTCGGCCTCGCCTACTGGGGCGGCATCCAGACCGGCGGCCAGAAGGGCCTCGCGGACGTCACCCTGTTCGCCGGCGTCGGCCTGATGGGCGGCGCCATGCTGCGCGACTTCGCCATCGTCGCCACCGCGTTCGAAGTGCAGGTCGTGGAAGCGAGAAAGGCGGGCCTCGTGGGCGCCGTCGCGCTGATCCTCGGCACGGTGCTGCCGTTCATCGTGGGCGCCAGCGTGGCGTGGAGCTTCGGCTACCGCGACGCCGTCAGCATCACGACCATCGGCGCCGGCGCCGTCACCTACATCGTCGGCCCGGTGACCGGCGCCGCGATCGGCGCCAGCTCGGAAATCATGGCGCTGTCGATCGCGACGGGCCTCGTGAAAGCGATCATGGTCATGGTCGGCACGCCAATGGCGGCGCGCTTCCTGCGGCTGTCCACGCCGCGCTCGGCGATGGTGTTCGGCGGGCTGGCGGGTACGGTCAGCGGCGTCTCGGCCGGCCTGGCCGCCACCGACCGCAGGCTCGTGCCGTACGGCGCGCTCGTGGCGACGTTCCACACGGGCCTCGGCTGCCTCCTCGGCCCGTCGCTGCTGTTCTTCGCGACCCGCGCGCTGGTGGGCTGAGATGACGGCGCCCCGTCCGCACGACCTGCTGTTCGTCCGCCGCCCCGGCGCGTTCGGATGCGAGGGCGCCCGGCCGGACTGGCTGGACGCGGCGGCGCCGCTGGTCGTGCGGCGCGAGACGACGGCGCCCGGCATCGTCCCCGTCGGCGCGCGCGGCTTGCAGCGCAACGAGCGGTGCAAGGGGTATCTCGCCCTTGCCGACGTCGCTTCGGTCGTCACCCCGCGCATGCTGGCGGCGGGCGCGCGCACGGCGGACAGCGACCTGCCCTGCATCGCCGCCCTGCGCGCGCTGGCCCCGCGGCTGGATGCACTGGACGTCGACTGGGGCCCCGCCGGCGGGGCCGGCTACTGGCTCGCAAGCGGCCTGCCCGTGCTGCGCGCGACGAGCGACCTCGACCTGCTCGTGCGCCTGCCTCGCCGGCCATCCGCCGCGCTGGTCGAGGCCTTGTGCGCGCTGGAGGACGGCCAGCCATGCCGCCTCGACATCCAGGTCGATACGGGCGCGGGCGGCTTCGCCCTGGCGGAATATGCGCGCGGCGGCCGCGTGCTGCTCAAGACGGACGCCGGTCCCCGGCTCGTCGCCGACCCATGGGAGGCCGCATGAGCGTCCTGTTCACCTTTCCCGGCCAGGGCGCGCAAAAGCCCGGCATGCTGCACACGCTGCCGGTGCACGCCGAAACCGACCGCACGCTGGCCGAGGCCACGGCCGCACTGGGCCGCGACATTCTCTTGCTCGACAGCGCCGACGCCCTCCGCTCCACGGTCGCCGTACAGTTGTCGCTGCTGGCGGCGGGCGTCGCGATGGCGCGCGTGCTGGCGGCGCACGACGCCGCGCCGCAGATGGTGGCCGGCCTGTCGATCGGCGCGTGGCCCGCGGCCGTCGTCGCCGGGGTGCTGGCGTTCGGAGACGCCTTGCGCCTCGTCGAACTGCGCGCCCGGCTGATGGAAGACGCCTACCCGGCCGGCTACGGCATGACCGCGATCGGCGGGCTCACGCGCCGGCAGCTGGAACCGCTGATGACCGGGATCCACGGCCCGGACACGCCCGTGTACCTCGCGAACCTGAACGCGCCGCGCCAGCTCGTCGTCGCCGGCAGTGCGCCGGCCCTGGACGCCGTCGCCGCGCTGGCCCTCGCGCATGGCGCCACGCGCGCGGAGCGGCTGGCGGTGCCGGTGCCGTCGCACTGCCCGCTGCTCGACGAGCAGGCGCGCACGCTCGCCTGCGCCTGCGACCAGGTCGCGCGCCAGCGGCCCCGCATCACCTACGTGAGCAGCAGCGCGGCCCGCGCCCTGTTCGACGGCGACCGCATCATGGCGGACCTGGCCGCGAACATGGCGCGGCCCGTGCTGTGGGCCGACACCTCGCGCCATGCCTGGGAACGGGGCGCCCGCACGGCGCTGGAAATGCCCAGCGGCTCGGTGCTGACGCGCCTCGCGCAGGAGGCCGACTTCGGCGCCGGCATCGCCCTGTGCGCGGACGGCAACCGGCTCGACACGCTCGTGCAGGCGGCGCGCGGGAGTCAGTAGCCGCGTGGCATATTCGTTATTTCTTCGAGGACGAGATTTTCTTCGATGGGAATTCTGCGACCACGACGGCTTCGGCCAGCGGGATTCGGATCACCTTGTACGGGCCGGAAGCCGTCGCGTCGTACAGAACGACTACACTGCTCGTACCGTAAACAAGGCGGCCCCGATACTCACCCAGTTCCTTCGTCTTGACGTAGAGACAAGTCGCAGCTGGACGGGTGCCGGCTTGGCCATCCGCACAGCGGGTCGGTCCTGTCACGTATTCATCGATATACAGCTTCCCCATCACGAAGCCCACTAGGGGCGTCAACCCGACAATCGCTGCGCCGGTGACAGTCGCCCACAAGTAGATCACGGCGATAAGCGGAAAGATTGCAAAAGCAACGATACCTGCCACGAAGGAACTCACAGCAGCCTTTGTTTTCGTCTTCGTGGACACGAATTCCCGCGGCCAGGCACGCATACAAGTCATCACGGATTGCAAACGATCGACGGAAGGCCGCCTCGGCCACGCCATCAGCAAGACGAGGACGACCACGAAGATGCCGACAAAGAGACCAACGGGCGCCGCATCGAACGCTATCTGCCACGCCATATCAGCGGTGCCGAAACGAACGATAAATCTAGACACGGCGATTGCAGACAGCGCGATCAGCTCTGTGGGTGAGCTGTAGAGCGCTCCATACGGAATCTGTCCCCAACTCTCCATCGATAGCGCGACACCAAAACCGAGCAGCAGCAAGACCAGCGAAACGAGCCCGATAACGCCGGTAGCAATGGCAAGCAACTCGACGGACTTGCGTTTGCGCGGATGTGGCCGTCGCCGGAACACGCCGAAATCTGCCTTCTTCCTTCTACTCTCTCTCATTAAGATTCCGCGAGTCGACGGTCAATAACCAGCCCGGTCCAGCGCCTCGTTGACCGCATCGACGACCGCCTGCGGCTTGTCGGCCTGGATGATGTGCGACGCGCCGGCGACGACGTGCAGGCTGGAGCGCGTGGACAGCGCCGCGAGCTCTTTCTGAATCGCGAGGTTCTCCGCTTCCGTCGCCTTGTTCAGCGCACTTTGCGGCTTGCCCGGCACGGCGTACGGGCTCACGCCGCGCGCGAGCACGACGAGCGGCAGGTCGCCGAAGCTGCGCCGCGCCGCGCGCAGCTCGGCCTCGCTCGCGTCGCCCGCCTTGTTCCCGGCGACGAGGTCGTCCCAGTACGCCGGCTGGCGTACCTGCGCGAGCCGCGCGGCCGCCAGTTCGCGGCCGTATGCCGCGCCCGTCCCGCCCGTGCAGGCGGCGAACAAATCGCTGCCCAGTTCGAACCCCTTGCGCGCAGCCTCCGCGCACTGCGCGATGAACTGGTTCTGCGCATCGTAAAACTGTTTGAGCTTGCCCTGCGACGCGGCGTCGATCCGCTTTTCCTCGTCCTCGTGGCCGGCTTCGACGAGGACGAGCCCCTTCACTTCCTGCGGATAGCGGTACGCATACAACTGGACGGCCGCGCCGCCGAACGAATTCCCCACGAGGACATACGGCGGCGCGACGCCGGCCTTGCCGAGCAGCGCGTGCAGGTCCGATACGGCATTGCCAAACGTGGGCGGCAGCGGCGACGGATCGCTGAAGCCGCGCGCCGCGCGGTCGTACACGCAGGCGCGCGTGCGCGCGGCCACCTTCGGCTGCACGCCGCGCCAGGTCCAGCCGCCATCGCCCGACGGCGCGTCGAACACGACGGTCACCGGCCCGCTGCCGGCGCAGTACAGGTTCAGGCGGCGCCCGCCGATGTCGACCATCTGGTGCGGCTTGGCGAATTCGCGGTCGGCGTCGTTCATGGCGGCGGCGATGGCGCCGGCCGATACGCCGGCCAGCAGGAGGGAAAGCAAAACTGGACGCAGCATGGAATCTCCGGAAAAGGTTGAGACCAGCATACTAACGTGGACCACTCGCATCAAAAGTCTCCAATTCTCACACCGCAAGATTTGACACACCATACCGGCCCGCCGACGTTACACTGGCCAAAAACACCCCCGGAGACGACATGCCAGCAGCCTTGACGCGATCCCCCGAATGGTCCACCCGCTACCTGCTGTTCATCGCCGGCATGGGCGGCCTGTTGTACGGCATCGACGTCGGCATCATCGCCGGCGCCCTGCCTTACCTGGAATCGACGGCCGCGCTGGCGTGGAAGCTCAATGCCCAGCAACTGTCCTTCGTCGTGGCCGCCGTGCTGCTCGGGTCCGTGCTGTCGTCGCTGTTCGCCGGCCTGCTGGCCGACGTCGTCGGACGGCGTCCCGCGATGGTCGTGTCCGGCGCCCTGTTCGTCGCCAGCATTCCGCTGATCGCGCTCGCGGACGGCTACATCCCGCTGTTGTGCGGGCGCCTGCTGCAGGGCGTCAGCGGAGGCCTCATCGGCGTGATCGTGCCGCTGTACCTCGCCGAATGCCTGCACGCGGACCGGCGCGGCCGCGGCGCCGCGCTGTTCCAGCTGCTTTTGACGGTGGGGCTCGTCGCGGCGGCGCTGATCGGCCTCGTACAGGCGCGCAGCGTGCAGGTCGCGACGGATGCCGCCGCGGCGCTGCCGGAAGCGGCGCGCGCCGCCGCCGTGCTGGCGGCCAAGGACCACGCCTGGCGCCGCATCTTCTGGATGTGCCTCACGCCCGGCATCGTGTTCACGCTCGGCTGCCTGCTGCTGGCGGAATCGCCGCGCTGGCTCGCGCAGCGCGGCTTGCGCGAGGCCACGCCCACGCGCGCGCGCGCCAACACGACACGCGCCGCGGATCCGCTGCTGTCGCGCCGCTACGTGCTGCCGTTCCTGCTGGCCTGCCTGATCCTCGCCTGCAACCAGGCGACAGGCATCAATTCGGTGCTGGCCTACGTCGTCAACATCCTGAACCGCGCGGGCCTGTCCGGGTCCAGCGCCAACATGGCGGACGTGCTGCTGAAAGTGCTGAACGCGCTGATGACCATCGTCGCCGTGCTGCTCGTCGACCGCAAGGGCCGCCGCTTCCTGCTCATGCTGGGCACGGGCGGCATCGTCGTCGCGCTGTTGGCCGTCGGCCTGCTGTTCCGCGCCAACGAGGTGGAACAGCGCGACGTGCTCGCGCAGGTGAGCGCGCAGGCGCGCGACGACGGCCTGTCCCTGCGCCTCGACGCGCCCACGCTGCGCGCGCTCGGCGCCGACCCGGCCGGCCCGCCGCAGGTGCTCACGGTCGCCTATGCGTACGGCCCGTTCACGAACGTCGCCAGCATCCGCAGCGACGATCCCGCGCTGCCGCGGCTTGACGCCAGGCGCGCCGACACCGTGCAGCCGGACAGCGTGATCGGGGCCGCGTTCCGCCGCCTGCACCTGAACCCGTTCCCCGACCCGGCGGCCGCCGCCGCGGCGCCGCTGGCGATCGAGACCGCGCGCCTCGGCCCGCTGCCGACGGCGGGCCACGGCTGGCTGGTGGCGGCGGCGATCTGCCTGTTCGTCGCGAGCTTCGCCGTCGGCCCGGGCGTGTGCGTGTGGCTCGCGCTGTCGGAGCTGATGCCGACGCGGATCCGCTCGAACGGCATGAGCATCGCGCTGCTGATCAACCAGTTCGTGTCGACGTCGATCGCGGCCGTGTTTTTGCCGACCGTCGGCCGCCACGGCTATTCCACGATCTTCTTCTTCGGCGCGGCCTGCACGGTCGTGTACTTCCTCGCGTCGGCGTTCCTGCTGCCCGAGACACGCGGCAAGACGCTGGAGGAGATCGACGCGTTCTTCGCGCGGCCGGCGGCCAAGTGATCAGGAGGCCGCGCGCCGCGCCATCACGCCGTCCAGCACGTCGAGGATATCCGCGGCCATCACCGGCTTGACGAAATGGCGGTCGAAGCCGGCCGCCAGCGCGCGTTCGCGGTCGTGCGCCTGGCCGTAGCCGCTGACGGCGACCAGCGGCACGTCCGCCATGCCCGGCAGCGCGCGCAGCCGCCGCGCCAGTTCATGGCCGTCGAATTCCGGCAGGCCGATGTCGAGCACGCACACGTCCGGCGGCAGCGTGGCCGCGTGCGCGAGCGCCTTGCCGGGGCTGTGCCACACGGTCGCACGGTGGCCCACGGCCTCGATGTACATGGCGAGGATCTGGGCCGCGTCCACGTTGTCGTCCACGATCAGCACGTCCAGCGCCTCGGCCGGCGCGGCGGCGCCCGTCGCCACCGGTTCGACGACCCCGTCGTCGCTGTCGCTGGCGAGGCGCGGCAGCACGACCGTGAAGCGGCTGCCGCGGCCCGGGCCGTCGCTGTGCGCCGCCACCGTCCCGTCGTGCAGTTCCACGAGGCTCTTCACGAGCGCGAGGCCGATCCCGAGTCCGCCCTGCGCGCGGTCGGCGCTGCGCTCGGCCTGCGAGAACAGGTCGAATGCGCGCCCGGCCAGGTCCGGCGTCATGCCGATGCCGTTGTCGCACACGTCGACGGCGACGCTGCCGTGGCCAAGGCGCACGTACACGTCGATGCGCCCGCCGTCCGGCGTGTATTTCGCCGCGTTGCCGACGATGTTGGCGAAGACCTGCACGAGGCGCTTGCGTTCGCCCTCCACCAGCGCGTCGTCGGACGGCACGTGCAGCTCCAGGTGGTGCGCCTTCGCCTTCACTTGTGGGCGCGCCTGTTCCACCGCCTCGGCGATCACCCCGGCCAGCGGCACGGGCGCGCGCTCCAGCGTGATCAGGCCGCGCGTGACGCGCGAGACGTCGAGCAGGTCGTCGATCAGCCCCGTCATGTGGCGCGCCTGGCGGCCGATGATCGTCGTGACCTGGCGCACGCGGTCCTCGTCGAGCCGGCCGACCTTGAGAAAGTCGGCGGCCGCCGTGATCGGCGCCAGCGGATTGCGCAGCTCGTGCGCCAGCATCGCGAGGAACTCGTCCTTGCGGCGGTCGGCCTCCCGCAGCGCGCGCTGGGCCTCCTGGATCGGCGTCACGTCGACCATCACGGCCATCCCTTCCGTGGCCGGATCGTCCATCGTGACGGAACCCATCTGCACACTCACGCGGCCGCCGTCCTTGCGGAAGTATTCCTTGACGAGGTTTTCCATGCGCCCCGTCGTGCGCAGCTCTTCCATCGCGCGCGCCGTGGCCTCCGCCCATTCCGGCGGCGTCAGCGTGTGCGAATCGAGCCCGTCCCGCTCGAACTCCGCGCGCGTATAGCCCAGCATGCCGAGGAACGCCTGGTTGGCGTCGATGATGCTGCCGTCCATGCGGTAGCGCACGATGCCCACGACGTCCGACCCGGCCAGCCGCGCGAACCGCGATTCGCTCGCGCGCAGCGCTTCCTCGGCGCGCTTCTGGCGGCTCACGTCGAGCACGACACCCGGCAGCCACGCGGGCCGGCCGGACGGGTCGCGCGTCACCTTGCCGCGCGCGAGCACGTCGCGCCACGTGCCGTCGGCCCGGCGCACGCGATAGGTGCATTCGAAGCCGTCCCCGGTCGCGACGGCGTCCTCGATGCAGCGGCGCGCGTACGCGACGTCGTCCGGGTGCACGGCCGCCAGGTAGTCGGACAACGGGCCGCCCGCGGCCGTCGCCTCGTCCACGCCGTAGATGCCGGCCAGGTTGCGGTCGGCGTACACGCGGTCGTGCGCGAGATCGTAGGTCCAGGTGCCGATGTCGGCCGCCACCAGCGCGGCGGACAGGCGCATGCGCGCATCCTTGAGGGCTTCCTCGTTGCGCTTCTGCTGGTGGATGTCGGTGCATGTACCCATCCAGCGCACGATGCGTCCCTGCGCGTCGCGCACGGGCTGCGCGCGGCCCAGCACCCAGCGGTACTCGCCGCTGTGGTGGCGCAGGCGGTATTCGATCTCGTACGGCGTGCCGGTCGCCAGCGAGTTGCGCCAGGCGTCCCAGGCGCGCTCGCGGTCGGCCTCGTGGAACATCGCGTTCCAGCGTTCGCCGTCCGTCTCGCCTTCGCGCATGCCGGTGAACTCGTACCAGCGGTGGTTGTAGAAGTCGTGGTAGCCGTCCGGCAGCGTGGACCACACCATGTGCGGCATCGCGTCGGCGATCGCACGGAACTCGGCATCGATGGGACGCAGCGCACCGGCGCCGGACACGACGCATGTGAAACCGCGCACGGCGCCATCCAGGTCGCGCAGCGGCGCGAACGCCAGTTCCATCCACGCGGGCGCGCCGTCGCCGTCGCCGTCGCCATCGCCCAGCGGACACGCGGGCCGGCCCACGCGGAACGACTCGCCGGCCAGCGCGCGCGCCACGTGCGGCCGCAGCTCGTCCCAGGCCTCGGCCCAGTCGGCGAGGCTGGCGCCGAACAGGGCCGGATGGCGTACGCCCACCAGCGGCACCGCGCCGTCGTTGTACAGCAGGACCGGGACGTCGCCCCAGCCGAGGAATGCGGGCACCGGCGCATCGAGGACGAAACGGGCCGCGTACGCGAGCGCGGGCGGCCAACCGGATGGCGCGCCGAGGGGAGATGCCGACCAGTCCCGCTCGCGCAGGGCCCGTTCGACGCCGGATGCGGGCAACCCGCCGGCAGGATCGTTCATGTTGTCTTCGTCTAAGGCCCGGCCGCACGGCCGCAACCTGCATTCTAACGGGGCTCAGGCATACCGGGGCATCCCCGGCAGCAGCTTGTCGAGCGTGACGGGATAATGGCGCACCCGGACGCCGGTGGCATTGTAGATGGCGTTGGCCACCGCCGCCGCCACCCCGCAGATCCCCAGTTCACCCACGCCCTTCGCCTTCATCGGCGACGAGATGGGATCCGTCTCGTCGAGGAAGATCACGTCCTGGTGCGGAATGTCGGCATGGACCGGCACCTCGTAGCCGGCCAGGTCGTGGTTGACGAAGAAGCCGAGGCGCTTGTCGACGACCAGGTCTTCCATCAGCGCGGCCCCGACCCCCATCGTCATCGCGCCGATCACCTGGCTGCGCGCCGATTTCGGATTCAGGATGCGTCCCGCCGCGCACACGGCCAGCATGCGCCGCACGCGCACTTCCGCCGTCGCCGCGTCGACCGCCACCTCGACGAAGTGGGCGCCGAACGTCGATTGCTGGTATTTTTTGTCGAGATCGCCGTATTCCATCGTGTCCTCGCCGATGATGGCGGCGTCGCGCGCCGCCTGCTCGAGTGGCAGCGCCTTGCCGCCGGCATGCACCATGCCGCCGCTGAAGTCCGCGTGGGCCGGGTCGAGCCCCAGTTTCTTCGCCACGTTCTCGCGCAGCTTGACGCATGCCGCGTACACGCCTGCCGTCGCGCTGTTGCCGCCCCACTGGCCGCCCGAACCGGCCGACACGGGATACGCCGAATCACCCAGACGCACCGTCACGCGGGAGAGCGGCACGCCCAGCATCTCGGCCGCCGTCTGGCCGATGATGGTGTAGGTGCCCGTGCCGATGTCCGTCATGTCCGTTTCGACGGTGACGGTGCCGTCGCGCTCCAGCCGCACGCGCGCGGCCGATTTCATCACGAGGTTGTTGCGGAACGCGGACGCCATGCCGACCCCGACGAGCCAGCGGCCGTCGCGCACCTGGCCCGGCGTCGGATTGCGTCTGGACCAGCCGAAGCGTTCCGCGCCGATGCGCAGCGTATCCACGAAGCGCCGCTGCGAGAACTTGCGGCCCGGCTTTTCCGGATCGACCGTCGTGTCGTTCACGATGCGCAGCCGGACCGGGTCCATCTTCAGTTTTTCCGCCAGTTCGTCCATCGCGATTTCCAGCGCCATCATCCCCGGCGCCTCGCCGGGTGCGCGCATCGCATTGCCTTCCGCCAGGTCGAGCACGGCCAGGCGCATCTGCGTGAAGCGGTTCGCGCCCGCGTACAGCAACCGGGTCTGGTTCACCGCCGTTTCCGGCTGGCCGCCCGGCAGGTCGCCCGACCAGCTCTCGTGCGCGAGCGCCGTGATGCGGCCTTCGCGCGTGGCGCCGATGCGGATGTGCTGGATCGTCGCGGGACGGTGCGTCGTGTTGTTCATCATGAGGGCCCGCTGGAGCGTGACCTTCACGGGGCGGCCGACGGCCTTCGCGCCCAGCGCGGCCAGCAGCGCTTCCGAGCGGAGGAACAGCTTGCCGCCGAACCCGCCGCCGATGTAGGGCGACACGAGCCGCACGTTTTCCGCGGGGATGCCCAGCGTCTTCGCCATGTCCTTCTTGCCCCAGTTGATCATCTGGTTCGCCGTGTACAGGGTCAGCGTATCGCCCTGCCACACGGCCGTGGACGCGTGCGGTTCCATCATCGCGTGGGTCTGGTCCGGCGTCTTGTAGGTCGCATCCAGCTTCACGGACGCGGCGGCGAAGGCGGATTCGAACTGGCCGACCTTCGTCGTCGACTTGTCCTTGTCCTTGCTGGCCGGGCCGGCCGCGTTCATCGCCGCGTCGAGGTCGTAGACGCCCTTGACCGGCGCGTACTCGACGTGCAGCAGCGCCGCGGCGGCGCGCGCCTGCTCGAACGTCTCCGCGACGATGAGCGCCACGGCCTGGTGATAGTGTTCGATCGCCGGTCCGCCCAGCAGGTGCGCCGTGTTGTACTTGCCCTTGGCGAGCTTGCCCGCGTTCTCGTGCGTGATCACCGCGAGCACGCCGGGCGCGCCCCGCGCCGCGCGCGTGTCGATGCGCCGAATGGCGCCCTTGGCGACGCCGGCGCCGACGACCCAGCCATACGCGACGTTCGGCGCCACCTTGTGCTGTTCGTACGCGTACGGCGCCGTGCCCGTCGTCTTGAACGGGCCGTCGATGCGGTCCGTCGGCTTGCCGACGACCTGCAGGCGGTCGATGGGATTCGTGGTGGCGGGTGTCGTGAATTTCATCGTTGCCTCCTCATGCGGTGCGCGCATCCGCCAGCACGGATGCCAGCGTGCGCTGCACCAGCGGGACCTTGAACGCGTTGTCGTTGGTGACGCGCACGCCGGCCAGCAACTGGTCGGTCACGGCCTGCGCGCCGCGCGGCATGGCGCTTTCCGCGCCGGGCACGCGCCACGGCCGGTGCGCGACGCCGCCCAGCGCCACGCGCCCGCCGCCGTCCGGCTGCACGACCGCCGCGACGGAAACGAGCGCGAACGCATACGACGAGCGGTCGCGCACCTTGTGGTAGTAGTGCTTGCCGCCCAGCGGCTTCGGCAACGCGACCGCCGTGATCAGCTCACCCGGCGCGAGCGTGTTCTCGATGTGCGGCGTGGCGCCCGGCAGGCGGTAGAAATCCGCGATCGGGATCGTGCGCGCCGAACCGTCCGGCCGCACCGTTTCCACGCCCACGTCCAGCAGCTGCATCGCCACCGCCATGTCGCTCGGGTGCGTGGCGATGCACGCCTCGCTGTGGCCGACGATCGCCAGCTGGCGCGTAAAACCGCCGATGGCGGCGCAGCCGCTGCCCGGCTTGCGCTTGTTGCACGCCATGTTCGTGTCGTAGAAATACGGACAGCGGGTACGCTGCAGCAAATTGCCCGCCGTCGTCGCCTTGTTGCGCAGCTGCGCCGACGCGCCTGCGAGCAGCGCGCGCGACAGCACGGCGTAGTCGCGCCGCACGCGCGCGTCGGCCGCCAGGTCCGTGTTGCGCACGAGGGCGCCCACGCGCAGGCCGCCGTCCGCCGTCGGCTCGATCCTGTCGAGGCCCAGGCCGTTGACGTCGACGAGATGCGGCGGCGTCTCGATCTCCAGCTTCATCAGGTCGAGCAGGTTCGTGCCGCCGGCGATGAAGCGCGCCCCGGGATGCTGCGCGGCGGCCGCAGCCGCTTCGGCCGGGGTGCGGGCGCGCTGGTAAGTGAACGCCTTCATGCCGCGCCTCCGACTTCCGTGATCGCATCGATGATGTTCGAGTACGCGCCGCAGCGGCAGATGTTGCCGCTCATGCGCTCGCGCAGCTCGGCCGCCGACAGCAGGGGTTTCGCGTTCAGGTCCGCGCTGACGTGGCTCGGGATGCCGCGCCGGATCTCGTCCAGCGCCGCGACGGCCGAACAGATCTGGCCCGGCGTGCAGTAGCCGCACTGGTAGCCGTCGTGCTTCACGAACGCGGCCTGCATCGGATGCAGCCTGTCCGGCGTGCCGAGGCCTTCGATGGTCGTGACGTCCGCGCCTTCGTGCATCACGGCGAGGCTGAGGCAGGCATTGATGCGGCGGCCGTCGACGATGACCGTGCAGGCGCCGCACTGGCCCTGGTCGCAGCCCTTCTTGGTGCCCGTCAGGCGCAGGTGCTCGCGCAGCATGTCGAGCAGGGTCGTGCGCGTGTCGAGGTCCAGTTCATGGCGCTGGCCGTTGACGCGCAGGGCCACCCTGGCCGTGACCGGCGCCGGCGTGGTCGCCGCCGGCGCCTGGCCGGTTTCCGTGCCTTGCGCGCCGGCCATGGGCGGCAGCGCCGCAGCCGTGGCGGACAGCGCGCCACCGATCAGCAGCTCACGCCGCGTCTGGTTGATGTCGCTCGAGTCGATCATGGGGTTGCTCCCGCCGGTAATACGGCTTCATCGTCAGATTGCCCATATTAAAGCTGTTTGGTCGAGTACCCCTGCACGATACGCGCGCCCATGCGTAAATTCGGCATTTCGACCCGTGGACCGCGGCCCACGGGTCGCAAAATCCGCTACCGCGCGGCGCAATCCGTGCGCCCCGCACCACGCGCCCTTGGCCCTGGACGGTTCCGCGGGCAAGATGGCGCCACATATCGATCACGGAGGAACCATGAAACGCCTATTGCTTGCAGCTCTTTTTGGCCTGGCCTGTGCAAGCGCCCATGCCGCCGACGCGTCGGCGCCGTCGCGCGCCGCCAGCGAACTCACGGGCAGCGTCGTGCTCGGGTCCATCGTCGCCGTCGGCCTCACGGGCAGCGCGGTCGTGGAAAGCGCGACCGCGGTCGGCGACGGCATCGAGGTCGTGCTGGAAGGCGCCGGCCAGGCCAGCCGCGCGACCGTGAGGCTGTCGGGCGCGGCGGCGCGGGGACTGTCGATCGGCGCCGGCACCGTGCTGCAGGTCGTCGCGATGTCGGCCGGCCACGCGCTGGTCCTGTCGGGCAAGGTGCTCGCCTTCATCCCGAACGACGTCGGCCAGGCGTTGCTGCACCATGCGCGCGCATCCTGACCGCCTGGCCAGGCTGGCCTGCGCGCTGGTCCTCGCGGCGGCGCTGCCGGCGCACGCGGGCCGGGTCTGCCGCGACGAGCCCTTGAGCGTCGATGAAGTGCGCCGGTCGCTGGACCTCGCGCAGCGCACGCTCGCCGCCCTCGACGCGAGCGGCGCCGCCGTTGCCATCGTGGCGCGCGCCGGGCAGGACCTCGGCAAATACGGCCTGGACTACTCGCACATGGGGATCGTCGTGCGCGACCATGCGGCCGGCCGCTGGACCGTCGTGCACGAATTGAACGGCTGCGGCACGGCGGACTCGGACCTGTACGTGGAAGGCGTCGGCAACTTCTTCCTCACCGACCTGTACCGCTACCGGGCCCAGGTCGTGGTTCCCGCGCCGGACGTGCAGGCGCGCGTGGCCGCCCTGCTCGCGGGCCGCACGGCGCGGCGCCTGCACGAGCCGCACTACAACATGCTGTCGTACGTGTACTCGACCCGCTACCAGAACTCGAACCAGTGGGTGCTGGAGACGCTGGCCGCCGCCAGCGCGCCGGCGGGCGCCGTCGAGACGCGCGCCGAGGCCCAGGCGTGGCTGAAGGGCCAGGGCTACCGCGTGCCGACGGTCGACATTCCGGCCGTGACGCGCCTCGGCGCCCGCATGTTCCGCGCCAACGTCGCGTTCGACGACCATCCGTTCGACCGCCGCATGGCGGGCCAGATCGACACCGTCACCACGGACGCCGTCGCGAACTTCGTGCGCGGGCGCGATCCGCAGGCGCGCGTGTTCGTCGTTGAGTAGCCTGCGGCGTCTTTGCACATTTTTACGTAAACCGTCACCTGTTTGACGGGCGCCGCGTCCATACTCCAGCGCAGCAATCGCCACGCCGGACGACACGACGCCATGCACCTGCCCGCCCTGCCCTACAAACAGCTTGCCGCCAGCCTCGCGCTGGCGGCGCCCATGCTGCTCGCCGCCCGCGCCGGCGGCGACGTCGTCCCTGTCCGCGCGCCGCTCATCCGCGTCGCGCCGGCGACGGCGCCGGCGCCGCTGCATCCGGCGCCCGCAATCCGGCGCACGCCATGAGCATCCTGCTCCGGCTCGCGCTGGCCTGGCTCGCGCTGGCCTGGTCCGGCAGCGCCGCGGCGTCCGACTCGGAAGTGCTGCTCGAATTCCGCGAGGACGCCGTGCTGGCCGAGCTGCGCCTGCCGCTGCGCGACCTGGCGGCGGCGCTGGGACGCCCGCTGCCCGCCTCGCCGCTGCCGGTGACGGGCCGGCTGCACGCGGAGCTCGCGCGCTATCTCGGCGCGCACATCGATGCCGTCGCCTACGACGGCCGCCGCTGGTGGGTGGAACTCGCCGACATGCGGGTCGCGGTCGACGCGGAACCGCGCGTGCTCGTCGCGCACGCGGTCCTGATGCCGCCGGCCGGCGCCGGCGCGCGCCGCTTCGTGCTCGGCTACGACGCCATCACGCGCGAACGGCCCGGGCACGCCGCGCGCCTGGCCGTGCGCAACGACTGGGACGGCGGCGTCCTCGGCGACCGCCCGGCCACCATCGCGCTGCTGGATGCCCCCGGCGCCCGCGTCGCCGTGGACCGCGCCCGCGGCGGCGCCTGGCGCGGCTGGCTCGCCGCGTGCAGACTGGGGCTGCGCCACGCGGCCGACGCCGGACGCTACCTGTTGCTGCTGCTCGTGCTGGCACTGCCGGCCGCCATGCGGTCGCCGACCCTACTGGCGCGCATCGCCGCCGCGTTCGCGCTCGGGCAGACGCTCGCGCTGACGGTCGCCGCGCCGGGGTGGTTCCAGGTCCCGGCCGGCGTCCTCGACACCCTCGCCGCCGGCGCCCTCGTGCTGGCGGCCGTGCACGCGGTCTTCCCGCTGTTCGCGCGCCGCGAGACGTGGTACGCGACCGGCTGCGGCTTGCTGCACGGTCTGGCCGCCGCCGGCATCGTCGGTGCGCTGGACCTCGACGGCTGGCGGCTGGCCGCCGCGATCCTCGCGTTCGCCGCCGGTTGCGCGCTGGCGCAGGCGGCGCTGCTGGGCGCAGCGTTGGGCATTATCGTGGGCGCGAGTCTCGTACTGCGATCTGGCCGTTCCGCTCGACCTGCGGGTTGACGACGCTGCCGGCTCGCAATCGGTCGGGGGGCGTTTTATACTGGCGGTTTTAGCAACCCGCCAAGGAAGTCATGACCCGTCGCTCCCTGCCCGCACGCCTGCCCCTGCTTACCCTGCTGGTGGCCCTCGCGTGTTCCGCCCTGCCCCCGGCCGCCGTCTACGCCGCCGAGGACGCCAAGCCCGCACCGCGCGACCTGCGCGAGACGTACACCAAGTACGAATACCGCATCCCGATGCGCGACGGGACGAAGCTGTTCACGGTCGTCTACGTGCCGAAGGATGCGTCGAAGACGTACCCGTTCCTCGTCAACCGCACGCCGTACAGCGCGGGGGTGCAGGCCGACGGCGAGCTGCACTACGGCCAGGACTGGTTCCCGAAGCAGATCGGGCCGTCGAAGGAGTTCGAGGACGCGGGCTACATCTTCGTCAAGCAGGACGTGCGCGGCCGCTACATGTCGGAGGGTAAGTGGCAGGAGATGACGCCGCACGTGAACCCCCGGCGTGCCGCCGGCGAAGGCCAGGAAAGCGAGGACATGCACGACACGATGGAATGGCTGCTGAAGCACGTCCCGAACAACAACGGCAAGGCCGGCATCTGGGGCATCAGCTATCCGGGCTTCTACACGTCGGCCAGCATCATCGATTCGCACCCCGCCATCAAGGCTGCGTCGCCGCAAGCGCCCGTGACGGACCTGTACATGGGCGACGACTCGTACCACGGCGGCGCCTTCATGCTGGCCGCGAACTTCGGCTTTTATTCGTCGTTCACCGAGCAGCAGAACCCGACGCCGCTACCGAAGACGTGGGCCGACTTCGACTACGGCGCGGCCGACGCCTACGACTTTTTCCTGAAGCACCGCACGCTGGCGAACATCCTCGGTACGCTGACCGACAGGCAGCGCGCCCTGCTGGCGCCGACCATCGAGCACGACACGTACGACAGCTTCTGGCAGACGCGCGCCATCGCCCCGCACCTGAAGAACGTGAAGGCGGCCGTGCTGACCGTGGGCGGCTGGTTCGACGCCGAGGATCCGCAAGGCCCGTTCACCACCTACCACGCGATCAAGAAGTACAACCCGAACACCTTCAACGGCCTCGTGATGGGCCCGTGGGTGCACGGCGGGTGGGCGCGCTATGACGGCAGGCAGCTCGGCCGCGTGTCGTTCGACAGCAAGACGGGCGAGTACTTCCGCCAGCACATCCAGTTCCCGTTCTTCGAGCAGCAGCTCAAGGGCGTCAAGCCCGCGCAGCCCATCGCCGAAGTGACCGCGTTCGAGACCGGCTCCAACGTATGGCGCCGCTACACGGCGTGGCCGCCGGTGCAGGCGAAGGCCCGCACCCTGTACTTCGGCCCGAACGGCACGCTGACGTGGCGGGAGCCCGCCGCCGGCGGCAGCTACGACGAATACGTGTCCGATCCGAACAAGCCGGTGCCGTACATCGGTTACCCGGCCACGTCGGTGCCGCAGGAATACATGGTGTCGGACCAGCGTTTCGCAGCCACGCGCCCCGACGTCCTGGTGTACCAGAGCGAGGTGCTCGAGGACGACGTCACGGTCGCCGGCCCCGTCACGCCCCGGCTGTTCGTCTCGACCACCGGCACGGACGCGGACTGGGTCGTGAAACTGATCGACGTGTATCCGGCCGAGTACCCCGGCGGCGAACAGCCGGCGCGCGGCAACGACGTGGCGCCGCCGCGCGGCACGCTGGCCGGCTACCAGCAGCTGGTGCGCGGGAATCCGCTGCGCGGCAAGTTCCGCAACGGCTACGAGCATCCGGAACCGTTCGTGCCCGGCAAGGTCGAGGCGATCAGCTACCACCTGGGCGACGTCAACCACACGTTCCGCCGCGGCCACCGCATCATGGTGCAGGTGCAGAGCTCCTGGTTCCCGCTCGTCGACCTGAATCCACAGACCTTCGTCACGATCCCGCAGGCGAAACCGGAAGACTTCAAGGCGGCCACGCAGCGCGTCTACCACGCGGCGCAGACGCCGTCAGGCCTGCAGCTGCTGGTCCTGCCGGCGCACTGAGTCCGGCGCCAGCCGCCGGCTGCGGACCACGGCGCCCGCGGCGTCGGCCTCGTCGAGGTACGCGCAGCGGCGGCCGTCCTGCTTGCCCCGGTACAGCGCCGCGTCGGCCAGCGCCAGCGCGTGCTGCCAGTCGATGGCGTCGTCGCCGCCGGCCGGCAACGACAGCGCGCCGGCCGTGATGGCGACGGCCAGCCGCTGGCCGTCGCCCGTCGCCACCGGCGTTCCGGCGACGGCGCCGAGCAGCGCGCGCACGAGATCCGCGTGGGCGCCGGCGTCGCCGCCGTCCACGTGGACGAGGAATTCCTCGCCGCCCCAGCGCAATACGGCGCCGCGTCCGCCCACGGCCGCGCGCAGCCGGCGCGCCACTTCCACGAGCACCTCGTCGCCGGCCGCGTGGCCCAGGCGGTCGTTGATGGTCTTGAAGTGGTCGATGTCGAGCAGGATGAAGCAGCGGCCCGCCCCCGGCGCGCGCGCCGCCATCGCGTCGCGGAACGAGCGGCGGTTCAGCAGGCCCGTGAGCGCATCGTGCGTGGAGTGGAACGCCAGTTCCTCGTTCAATTCGCCCAGCCGGCGGCTCGTGCGCACGGACCGGCGGTACAGCCGCCAGACGAAGCCGCACAGCACGAGCGCGACGCCGGCGCCGCCCGTCGCGATCAGCTGCCACACGCGGCGCTTGCGGATCTGCGCGTCCTTCATGGCGTTCTCGCGCCGCAGGCTCTCGATCTGGATGGCGCGCCGCTGCGCCTCGAACTGCTCCTGCAGCACCTTGGCCGTGTGTTCGTGCTCCGCCGCGGCCAGCTTCGCGGCCACGTCGCGGTGTTCCTGCAACGCCACGAGCGCCTGGCGCACCTGTCCGGCCTTTTCCAGCATGCGGCTCTTTTCGAGCAGCACGTTCGCCAGGTCGGGCAGCGACTTGCCGGCGCGCTGTTCCGCGACCACGCGGTCGATGTACGCGAGGCCTTCCGCGAGGCGCCCCTGTCCGGCCAGTGCGAACCCGAGGTTCGCCTCGGCGATGTGGCGCGTGGCCGGGTCGCCCGCCTTCACGGCCAGCACCAGCGCCGCCCGCGCGGCGCGCTCGGCTTCCACGTACTCCCCATCCGAGAGCCAGCTGTCGGCGATGTTCCCGAGCGCGTTCGCTTCGTACAGGGTGAGTCCGCGCGAGTGCGCGATCTGCAGGCCCCTGTAGTACGCGACGCGGCCCTGGCCCGCCCGGCCCTGCATCACCTGCGCGATGCCTTCGACGACGAAACGGCGGACGGCGGACGGCGGCGACAGCACGCCGCCGTCCGGCCCGATCGTGGCCAGCGTGGACAGCACCTTGTCCGGCGCGCCCGTGTACACGTACACCTTCGCGATGGCGAGGCGCAGGACGTTCGCCGTCGGTTCGAGCAGTTCCGGATGCTGGCGCGCGGTCTCGAGCGCCTTCGCATAATGGCTGTGCGCGAAGTCGAACTGCCCCAGTTCCAGGTACGCGTCGCCGTACGCCTGCTGCAGTGCCGCCGTGAACGCGGGTGCGTGCAGGTTGGCGTTGCGGATGTCGATGTCGTTCACGGCGGCGAGCGTGCGGGCCCGCGCGAGCTGGCCGAGCGCCATGTTCAGCGCGTCGCCTTGCTCGCGCGCCAACCGCACGATCCGCTCGGCGGCCTCGCCGGCGGCAACGGTGTCGCCGTTGTCGGCGTACGCGCGCCGCAGCAGTTGCAGGTACGCGACCCGCTGCGGGTACGCGGCCGCCATCTGCGCGTTGTGCGCGGCCAGCAGGGCCGCCAGCGCGCCGGCGTCGGCGCTGCGCACGAGGCCATCGAGCCGCGCCAGCTGCGGGAAGCCGGCGGCCGCGTGGGCGCCCGGTGCCGCAAGGCCCAGGACGAGCAATCCCGCCAGCGCGAACCGCTTCATGCCTCCTCCGGCGCATCGAACGGGAAATGCGCATCGAGCGGGCAGTCCGACGCCGGCACGGGCCGGCCGAAATGGAAGCCCTGCATCTCGAAGCAGCCTTCCGCCATCAGCAGGCGCGCCTGCGCCGGCTGCTCGATCCCTTCGGCGATGACGTCCAGGCCCAGGCAGCGCACGGCCGTGACGATCGCCCGCACGATGGCGCGCGATTCCGCGCTCTGTTCGAGGTCGGACACGAACGCGCGGTCGATCTTGACCTTGTCGATCGGCAGGCGCTTCAGGTAGGCCAGGCTCGAATAGCCGGTGCCGAAGTCGTCGATGCTGAGCACGACGCCGGCCGCCTTCAGTTCCTTCATGATCGTGATGCTGCGCCCCACGTCGTGCATCGACGTCGACTCCGTCAGCTCCAGTTCCAGCGCGCCGTGCGGCACGCCGTGGCGGGCCAGCGTGGCCACGACGCGCGCTGCGACTTCGTCGTCGAGGAACTGGCGCGCGGACAGGTTCACGGCCACCGTGAGTCCCGCGTGCCCGGCGTCGCGCCAGGCACGCAGCTGGGCGCAGGCCTGGTCCAGCACCCACTGCCCGATCGGGATGATCAGGCCGCTCTCCTCGGCCACCGGGATGAACTCGGAGGGCGCCACCATGCCGTACACGGGATGCTGCCAGCGCAGCAGCGCCTCCACGCCAACGACGCGGCCGCTGCGCAGGTCGACCTTCGGCTGGTACGCCAGCGCCAGTTCGTCGCGCGCGAGGGCGCCGCGCAGGTCGTGCTCGAGAGCGCGCGGCGCCGTGCGCCGCAGCGCGGGCTCGTACGCGTGCGCCCGCCCGTGGCCCTGCGACTTGGCATGGCGCAGTGCCGCCTGCGCGCGCACCATCAGCGCTTCGGCGTCGAAACCGTCGATGCCGAAGCGGCAGTGGCCCATCGTCACGCTCCCATGGATCACACGACCGGCCACCTGCACCGGACGGTTCAGCGCGCGGTGCAAGGCGAGCGCCCGCTCGGCGCAATCGTGCGCGTCGGACTGCAGCCACAGGAGGAACGTGCTGCCGCCGATGCGCGCCGCCACGTCGCCGGTGCCCGCGCGGTGGCGCAGCCGGCGCGCGATCGCCACCAGCACGGCGTCGCCGCTCGCGTGGCCGCCCGCCTCGTTGACGGCGGCGAGGTTGTCGACGTCGACGACCGCCAGCACGGCGCACCCGTCGCCGGGCGCGCGCGCGGCGTGGCGCGCGATCGCATCTTCCACGACCAGCCGGTTCGGCATGCCCGTCAGCGGATCGCGCAGGAATTGCTGGCGCAGGCGCGCGCCCGTGCCGGTCTCCGGCAGCGGGCGGCCGCCCCGGTTGTTCAGGTTGCGCACGGCGCCCAGCGCGGCCGTGCGCAGTTCGATCAAGTCCTCGACCATGCGCGCCAGCTGCTTCAGCACGAGCAGGTCCTGCGGCGCGAGCGCGCGCGGCACGTAGTCGACGGCGCACAGCGACCCGATGCGCCGCCCGCCGCTGCGCAACGGCACCCCGGCATAGAAACGGACGAACGGCGCGCCGGTGACGTGCGGATGGGCCGCGAAGCGCGGGTCGCGCAGTGCGTCCTCCACCACGAGCGGTTCGTCGGCGAGCACGGTCCAGGCGCAGAACGACGCGTTGCGCGGCGTCTCGCGCCCGTCGATGCCGCACCGGGCCTTGAACCACTGGCGCTCGCTGTCGACGAGGGAGACGACGCTCACCGGCACGTCCAGCGACGTGCAGACGATGCGTACGATGCGGTCGAACAGTTCGTCCGGCTCGCTGTCGAGCAGCTGGGTCGCGCGCAGGGCTTCCACGCGCGCGCCTTCGTCCGGCGGCAGCGGCGCGCCCGCCATCGACCCCGCGTCGTGCGTGGCCTCGCGGTGCACGGCGGCGGAGGTCGGATAGGAGGGAGTCATGGTCGATGTGGCGCCGTTACGGCGGCGCGCCGGAAACTGGCGAGGACGTGGCCGGGAAAATGCGTGCGTGGCTGGGCGATCCCACTATAGCATCGGCACAACCGACGGATTTACGCACGGCAACTTTTATTCGTCGGTTGTCGGCGAATCCAACACATTCTTTCCAGAGTGTCACGAACCAGACCGTATTGACAGGCGCGCCCCGTCATTTCCGACAATTAATACTTGATCAACAAGTTCCATCGATGGAATTAGCGGGATGCGGCCGCAGCCGTGGTAGGCTTGCCCTTTCGTTACCCCATGTAGAGGTCCGCCTTGAAACGAACCGCCGTCTCCCTGCTGCTGGCACTGGCCGGCACCGCGCTTGCCGCACCACTGAAAACCGAGGTCGCCGGCAAGGTCGACGGCATTTACCCGTGGCTGGACGGCGTCTACAAGGACCTGCACGCGCACCCGGAGATCGCGTTCCAGGAAGTGCGCACGGCGGGCAAGCTCGCGGCCGAGATGCGCAAGCTGGGCTTCGAGGTGACGGAAAAGGTCGGCCGCACGGGCCTCGTCGCCATTCTGCGCAACGGCGCCGGCCCCACGGTCCTCGTGCGCACGGAGCTGGACGGCCTGCCGATGGAAGAAAAGACGGGCCTGCCGTACGCGAGCCGCGCCCGCACGCAGGACGGCGCCACGTTCACCACGCACAGCTGCGGCCACGACGTCCATATGGCCGCCTGGCTCGGCGCCGCGCGTACGCTGGTCGAGCTGAAGGCGCAGTGGAAAGGCACGCTGATGTTCATCGCGCAGCCGGCCGAGGAAACCGTGTCGGGCGCACGCGCCATGCTGGACGACGGCCTGTTCAAGCGCTTCCCGAAACCGGACTACGCGTTCGCCCTGCATTCCTGGCCGCTCGCGTACGGCACGGTGGGCTTCGAGGCCGGACCGGTGTCGTCGAAC
>JBJMVU010000297.1:0-18800 GCA_045810485.1 Massilia sp.
AACGGCAAGTCCTACATCGTGTATCACAACGGCAAGCTGCCGACCGGTGGCGAGTACCGCCGCTCGGTCGCCATCGAAGAGCTGCACTACGGTCCGGACGGCAAGATCCTGCCCGTGCCGCAGACGGAAAAAGGTCCTGCCGCCAACCCATCGGCAGCCTGCAAGCGATAAAAGTTTTGCGCAAACTACGCAAAACCGATATCGATACTGATATGATTGTCTGATGGACTCGACCAATCCGAACTGGTTTCTCAAGGCCCGCCTCAAGACGCGGCAACTGCTGCTCTTGATCGCGCTGGACGACTACCGCAACATCCATCGCGCGGCCGACGAACTGCACATGACGCAGCCGGCCGCCTCCAAGCAGATCAAGGATCTGGAGGAGATGCTGGACGTCAAGCTGTTCGAGCGCCTGCCCCGCGGGATGGAGCCGACGATCTACGGCGAGACGATGATCCGCCACGCGCGCATGGCCCTGACGAGCCTCGCGCTGGCGCACGACGATATCGTCACCCTGAAGGCCGGCCTCACGGGCCAGGTCGAGGTCGGCGTGATCATGACCCCCGCGATGGCGCTCCTGCCGCGCGCCATCGCGCGCGTGAAGGAGGAAGCCCCGCTGCTGCGCATCGGCGTGCAGCTGGAAACGAGCAACCTGCTGCTGGACAAGCTGCAGCACGGCACGCTCGACTTCATGATCGGCCGCATTTTCGACACCGGCGATACGTCGGGCCTGATCTACGAGGAGCTCACGGAAGAGCCGGCCTGCGCCGTCGTCCGCCCCGGCCATCCGCTGCTGGAGCGCAAGAACCTCACGTTGCAGGACATCGCGCCGCTGCCGTGGATCGTGCCGCCGCACGGCAGTATCCTGCGCTACCGCTTCGACATGATGTTCCGCCGCGCCAGCCTGGAGCCGCCCTCGAACGTCGTCGACACGACGGCCATGCTGATGATCACGGCGCTGCTGCAGCAGACGGATTCGCTGCACGTGATGCCGATCGAGGTGGCGCAGTACTACGCGTCGCTGAACGTGATGCGCATCCTGCCCATCGAGATCCCGTGCAAGATGGATGCGTTCGGCATCATCCGCCACCAGGACCACCTGCTGTCGCCGGGCGCCGACCTGCTGCTGCGCGCCGTGCGGGCCGCCGCCAAGGAAATTTATTAGCGCTTTTGCACGAAAACGTTGCGGGCGCACTTCATCACGTAAAAATATTGCCCTGATTTAATATCTCGACATCGACTCGAATCTTTCCACTCGGTAACATTTCTCAGAATGCGGGAAAGCCGCAAAACGGGACGTCCGGACGGAAAGAGAGAACGATGAACATCAACAATCTTAAAATTGGCAGGCGCCTCGCGCTGGGTTTCGGCTTCCTGTGCGTGGCACTGGTCTTCATGGTCGGGCAGGGCACGGTCATGCTGGGCCGGGTCAACGACGGCACCGACGAGATCGTCAACAAGCGCATGCCGCGCATGGAAACGACGGCGCACGTGCTGTCGCAAACGAACGATATCGCGATCGCCCTGCGTAACCTGATGCTGGACGACAGCGCCGACGACCGCGCGAACCAGCTTCACGAAATCGTGTCCTCGCGCAAGGAGATGGAGACGGCGCTGGCGCAGCTGGACGGCATGCTGGTCGCGCCGGAGGCGCGGGCCGTGCTGGCGCGGCAAATCGAACTCAATGCGAAGTACACGCAGGGCCAGGTCGACCTGATCCGCCTGATCGAGAGCGGCGACGATGCGGGTGCGCGCGCCTACATGAAGACGAAGCTGCGTCCGCTGCTGGCGGACTACAAGGCCGCGATCGGCCGGCAGATCCAGATCCAGGGCGGCCTCGCCGCCGACACGGCGCGCGAGGCGCACGCCATGTACACGGGCACGCGTACCCTGATGCTCGTGCTGGGCGCCGTCATGCTGGCCATCGCCTGCGCGCTGGCCTGGTGGATCAGCGCCTCGATCACGCGGCCGCTGCGCCGCGCGCTGGACGTGGCGACGGCCGTCGCCGACGGCGACCTGACGGCGCGCGTGGACGTCGACAGCACCTGCGAAGTGGGCCAGCTGCTGGGCGCCCTGAAGCGCATGAACGAGAACCTCGCGGCCACCGTCGGCGCCGTGCGCGGCGGCACCGACGCCATCGCGCTGGCGTCCGGCGAAGTGGCGGCCGGCAACCGCGACCTGTCGGCGCGCACCGAGCAGCAGGCCGGCGCGCTGGAGGAGACCGCGTCATCGATGGAAGAATTGACATCGACCGTGAAGCAGAACGCCGACAACGCGCGCCAGGCCAACACGCTGGCGGCGACGGCATCGACTGTCGCCGCCAAGGGTGGCGACGTGATCGGGCAGGTCGTCGGCACGATGGCGCAGATCCACACGGCGTCGAGCCGGATCGTCGACATCATCGGCGTCATCGACGGCATCGCCTTCCAGACCAACATCCTCGCGCTGAACGCGGCCGTGGAAGCGGCGCGCGCCGGTGAACAGGGACGCGGCTTCGCCGTCGTGGCGGGCGAGGTGCGCAACCTGGCGCAGCGCTCGGCCGCCGCGGCGAAGGAGATCAAGACGCTGATCGACGACTCCACCAGCAAGGTCGACACGGGCAGCGCCCTCGTGCGCGAGGCGGGCAACACGATGGGCGCGATCGTCGACAGCGTGCGCCGCGTGGCCGACATCCTCGGCGAGATCACGGCCGCGAGCCAGGAGCAGAGCGCCGGCATCGAGCAGATCAACCAGGCCATCACGCAGATGGACGACGTGACCCAGCAGAACGCGGCCCTCGTCGAAGAGGCGGCCGCCGCGTCGCAGTCGATGCAGGACCAGGCCGCGCGCCTGGCCGACGCCGTGGCCGTGTTCCGGCTCGGGGGCGGCGCGGCCGCGCCGGCGCCTGCGCCCGTGCGCGTGGCGGCTTCCACGGCGCGGCTGGGCAAACCGGCGCCGAAGGCCTCCGCGCAAGCCGCGCCGGTGGCGAGCGACTGGGAAGAGTTCTGACCGGACTTGCTCCTTCGGTCAGCGTTCGACGCAGTGTGCGACGCGGTGTGCGACTCAGTGTGTGATTATGATAGGCTGTCCGGTGCATCAGGCTCAGGCCCGGTGCACCGTCACCGTCTTTACAAGGATTCGCATGACTGGCTTCGTCATTACGCCTCCCGCCGTCCCGGCCCTCGCCGTGGCCGGCTCCGACCAGGTTTTCCCGCTGCGCCGCGTGTTCTGCGTCGGCCGCAACTACGCCGCGCACGCGCGCGAGATGGGTTCCGATCCGAACCGCGAACCGCCGTTCTTCTTCACCAAGCCGGCCGACGCCGTCGTGCCGGCCAGCGGCGCCGTGCCGTATCCGTCGTCCACGCGCGAGCTGCACCACGAGGTGGAACTGGTCGTCGCATTGAAAGGCGGCGGCACGAACATCGCGCCGGAACAGGCCATGGACCTGGTGTGGGGCTATGGCGTGGGCCTGGACCTGACGCGGCGCGACCTGCAGGCCGTCGCCAAGAAGGACGGCCGCCCGTGGGACATGGCGAAAGGCTTCGACGCGTCCGCGCCGTGCAGCCCGCTCGTCCCCGCCGGGCGCACCGGCCATCCGCAGGCGGCGCGCATCTGGCTCGAAGTGAATGGCCAGTTGAAGCAGGAGGGCAACCTGAACGAGATGATCTGGCCCGTGGCCGACGTGATCGCGGCCCTGTCGCGCCTCGTCGCGCTGGCGCCGGGTGACCTGATCTACACGGGCACGCCGGCCGGCGTCGACGCGCTGAATCCGGGCGACAAGGTGCGCGGCGGCGTCGACGGCGTGACCACGTTCGAACTCGAGATCGGCGCGGCGGCATGAGGGTGGTGCTGCAGATCGGCGGCTTCGCGCCCGAGATCCAGGCCCGGCTCGACGCCGAATTCCGCTGCGTGGACCTGGCAAGCCTCGAGCGCGAGCCCGGCCTGGCGGATGAGGTCAGCGCCATCGTCACGCGCAGCAACCAGGACGTGCCGGAAGACGTCGTGCGGCGCCTGCCGGCGCTGGAAATCATCGCCACGTGCGGCGTCGGCTACGACCTGATCCCGCGGCTGCTCGCGGCCGAACGGGGCATCGTCGTCGCCAACACGCCGGACGTGCTGAACGCGGCCGTGGCGGAGCTGTGCATCGGCTCCCTGCTGGCGCTGCTGCGCCGGCTGCCGCAGGCCGACCGCTACGTGCGCGAAGGCCGCTGGACCGCGGCCGGCTTCCCGCTGGCGACGAGCCTCGCGGGCAAGCACGTGGGCATCGTCGGCATGGGCCGCATCGGCAAGGAGATCGCGCGCCGGCTGGAGATGTTCGGCGTGGCGCTCGCGTACCACGGCCGCACCGACCAGCAACTGGCGTGGCGCTACGAGGCCGACCTCGCGGCGCTCGCGCGCGATTCCGATATCCTGATCGTCGTGGCCCCCGGCGGGGCCGGGACGATGCACCTGATCGATGCGCGCGTGCTCGACGCGCTGGGGCCGAACGGCTACCTCGTGAACGTGGCGCGCGGCTCGCTCGTCGACGAGGGGGCGCTGCTCGCGGCGCTGGAGCAGGGGACCATCGCCGGCGCCGCGCTGGACGTGTTCGACCACGAGCCGGACATCGATCCGCGCTTCTTCAAGCTGGACAACGTGCTGCTGACGCCGCACCTGGGCAGCGCCACGCACGAAACGCGCGCGGCGATGGCGCAGCTCATGCTGGACAATGTGCGGTCGTGGTTCAGGAGCGGCAGGGCGTTGACGCCCGTGGAACCCGGTTGACGTTTGGTGGGCACGTGGTGCCCAACCTACGCGCGAGCCTGCCGTAGGGTGGGCTCCCTGGGCCCGCCATGCCGTCAGTTGGCCATGTTGCGGGCGACGATCGCATCCGTCGCCGCGTGCGCCTGCTGCAACGGCTGGTTCAACACCGTCGTTGCGTAAGCCGGCGCCGGCGTGGCGACGGTGCCCAGGGCGTTGCCTTCCTTGTGCGTGATGTCGACATCGACCGTGGCCGACAGCCCCACGCGCAGCGGATGCGCGGCCAGTTCCTTCGGGTCGAGCGAAATGCGCACCGGCACCCGCTGCACGACCTTGATCCAGTTGCCCGTCGCGTTCTGCGCCGGCAGCAGCGAGAACGCGCTGCCCGTGCCCGCGCCGAGGCCCACGACCTTGCCGTGGTAGACCACCTTGCCGCCGTAGATGTCGGCCTCGATGGTGGCCGCCTGGCCCACGCGGATGTCGCGCAGTTCCGATTCCTTGAAGTTGGCGTCGACCCACAGCTGGTCCAGCGGCACGATCGACAGCAGCGGCGCGCCCGGCGCGATGCGGCTGCCGACCTGCACGCTGCGCTTCGCGACATAGCCCGACACCGGCGCGACGATCGCGTTGCGGCGCGCGGCCAGCCACGCGGACAGGTAGTCGGCCTTCGCGGCCAGCACGTTCGGGTGCTCGGCCGGCGCGACGCCCGCCACCGTCACGCGCGCGGCCGCCAACTGCTTCTGCGCGACGTCCAGGGCGGCCTTCGCATCGTCGACGGCGCGGCGGGCGTGCGCCACGTCCTCGCCGGAGACGAGGTTGTCGGCCGCGAGCGGCGCCCGGCGCGCCAGGTCTTCCTGCTTCGTCTTCAGTTCCACGCGGCGCTGCTCGACGAGGGCCTCGTATTGCGCGACGTTCGTGTAGCGCTCTCTCTGCTGGCGCACGGCCGTGCCGAGTCGCGCCTCGGCCTGGGCCAGCGCGACTTCCGCGTCGGACGGATCGAGGCGGACGATCTCCGTGCCGGCCCGCACGAGCTGGGTCTCGTCGGCGCGGATCTCGACGACGCTGCCCGTTACCTGCGACGACACGTTGACGAGGTTGCCGCCGACGTAGGCGTTGTCCGTCTCGACGCGCTTGGACAGGACCAATGCGTAATACGCCGCGTAGGCCGCGCCGGCCACGAGGAAGGCGACGGTGATGCCGGCCAGGACGACGCGGCGTTTCTTGTTGGTAGGGGCTTGGTTGCTCATGGTTTTACTGGGTATCCGATTGGGTAAGAGCAGGGGTGGTGGCGTGGTAGCCGCCGCCGAGCGCTTTCACGAGGGCGACCTGCGTCTGCAGGCGCGCATCCGTCAACTGCAGCTCGACGTCGCGCTGGCGCAGCACGGCCATGCGGGCCTGCTGTACGGCGGCGCGGTCGGCGAGGCCGCGCTGCATGCGCGCCTCCGCGTTCGCGGCCAACTTGCGGCTCGCTTCGATGGTCGCGCCATGCGCTTCCGTCTCTTTCGCGATGCCTTGCAGGGTGGCCGCTTCGCGCGCGACGTCGCGCACCGCGTTCAGCACGGCCTCGTTGTACTCGGCCAGCAGCTCGTCGCGGCTGCTGCGCGCCTGGCCCAGCCGCGCGTGCAGGCGGCCGCTGTCGAACAGGGGCAAGTCGAGCGTGGCGCCGATCAGCGGCGTGCGGCTCGGATAGCGCAGCAGCTTGCCGAGCGACGTCGCATCGAGGCCGATGGCGGCCGCGAGGTTGATGTCGGGCCGGAACGCGGCTTCGCTGGCGGCCACGCGGCCCAGCTGCGCCTCGACGCGCCAGCGCGCGGCCTGCAGGTCGGGCCGGCGTGCCAGCAGCTCCATGCCCAGTGCGCGCGGTACGGCGTCGATGGCCGGCGCCGGTTGGAAACGGGCCAAGTCCGTCAACGCCGCGGCGTCGCCGCCAATCAGCGCGCGCAGGCCTTCGCGTTCGCGCGCGGCGTCGGTGTCATGGCGGGCCGCCTGTTCCTGCAGGCCCGCGAGATCCTGCCCGGCGCTCTGCAGCGCATCGGCGCTGACCAGGCCATGCGCCATGCGGGTCTTGCGGCCGGCGATGACGTCGCGTTGAATAGCGATGAGGGCGTTCGTATTGTCCTGGCGCGCCCACAGCATCTGCAGGCGCAGATAGCTTTGCACGACGGACGCCGCCAGCATCTGGCGCGCCTGTGCGGCTTCGGCGGCGCTCGCATTCGTCTCGCCCAATGCGGCGGCGATCAGGGCGCGGTGCTTGCCCCACCAGTCGACGTCGTAGGATGCGCGCAGCGCCACGCTGGCGTCGTTGAACCACGCCCCGCCGATCGGGGGCGGGAAGAAGCCGTTCGACGAATAGCGCTGGCGGTTCAGGCCCGACGCGAGATCGACCTTGCCGCCTTCATTGGCCACTTCGGCGCCGAATGCCGCGCGGGCGCTCGCCACGCGCGCGGCGGCGACGCGCAAGCCCGGGTTGTCGCGCAGGGCGCGGACCACGAGGGCGTTCAGCTGCGGGTCGTGGTAGTCGAGCCACCACTGTTCGGCGGGCCAGGCGTCGGCCGGCAGCTCGATCGACGGTGCGTGCCGGGCCTGCGCGAAGTCCGGCCCTTGCGCCTTGTCGGTATCCGGCGGGACGCTGATGCAGCCGGACAGCAGGGCCAGCGCGGCGGCCGCGATGGATAAAAGTTTGAAATGTCGCACTTGATGGTCTTTCGGTTTATTCGAGAGCGGCGTGGTCGACCTGCGCCGGCGCGGCGGACGCCTTGGGCGGGCGGATCAGCAGCAGCATCGGGATCACGGCCACGGTCAGCAGCATCATCAGCCAGTAGTCGTCGACGTAGGCGATCATCGACGCCTGGCGCGTGATCTCGTTGTTGATGAGGGCGGGGCCGGCCTGCGAGGCCATGTCGTAGAGGCTCGTGGGGTCGCGCACGGCCGGATTCGCCGCGGTGATCTGCATGGCCAGCGATGCGTGCGCGATCTGCGTATTGCGCACGAGGAGGGCCTGCACGAGCGCGATGCCGATCGACGAGCCGATGTTGCGCACGAGGCTGTACAGCGCCGTGCCCTCCGCGCGCATTTGCGGGGAGAGTGTCGCGAACGTGGCGGCCGACAGCGGCACGAACACGAGGCCCAGGCCCACGCCCTGGATCACGCCGGGCCACACGATGTCGGACTGCGACAGCACGAGCGTGTAATGCGTCATCTGCCACAGCGAGAGCGCCGTGATGGCGAAGCCGACGCCGAGCAGCAACCGGAAATCGACCTTGCCCGTGAGACGCCCGACGATCATCATCGCGGCCATCGTGCCGAGGCCCGACGGCGCCGTGACGAGGCCCGCCAGCTTGGCCGGATAGCCCATCAGGCCCTGCAGCATGGTCGGCATCAGCGCGCGCGTCGCGAACAGCACCATGCCGACGATGAAGATCAGCAGCAGGCCCGTGACGTAGTTGCCGTTCTTGAGCAGGCGGAAGTCGACGAACGACTGGCCGGCGGGCCGCGTCAGCGTGTGGCCGATGAAGTAGGCGAAGGCCAGCGTGGTCAGGATCAGTTCGACCCACGTCTCGGTCGACGCGAACCAGTCGTTCTGCTCGCCGCGGTCCAGCAGCATCTGCAGCGCCCCGATGGCGACGGACAGCGTGACGAAGCCGAACGTGTCGAAGCGCACGCGCCGGGCCGGGTCGGTGCCGTGGATGTAGCGCCAGATGCCCCAGAACGCCATGGCGCCGATCGGCACGTTGATGAAGAAGACCCAGCGCCAGCTGTAGCTGTCGGTCAGCCAGCCGCCGAGGGTGGGGCCGAGGATCGGCCCGATCATCACGCCCATGCCCCACACGGCCATCGCGGAGCCGTGCTTTTCGCGCGGGTTGATGTCGAGGAGGACCGACTGCGACAGCGGCACGAGCGCCGCGCCGAACACGCCCTGCAGCATGCGCGCGATGACGATTTCCGTCAGCGTGGCCGAGATCCCGCACAGCACCGAGGCAAGGGTAAAACCCGCGACGGAGACGAGGAACACGTTCTTCAAACCGAAGCGGTCGACGAGCCAGCCGTTCAGCGGCGTCGCGATGGCGGCGGCCACGATGAACGACGTCAGCACCCACGTGATCTGGTCCTGCGACGCCGACAACGACCCCTGCATGTGCGGCAGGGCGACGTTGGCGATGGTGCCGTCCAGCGCCTGGATGATCGTCGCCAGCATGATCGAGATCGTGATCATCGTGCGGTTGATGGGCGCCGCTGTCGTCACAGGGCGTCCTCGATGCGCTTCCTGAGGGTCTCCAGCAGGACGGTCGCGGCGGCCAGCGCCTGCGGATCGAGGCCGGCCAGCAGGTCGGCGCGGAACGGCGCCGCTTCCTTGATGACCTCGGCGTAGACGGTCTTGCCGGTGGCGGTCAGCTGCACCAGCTTCACGCGGCGATCAAGAGACGAGGGCGCGCGCACGACGAAGCCGTCGCGCTCCAGGCGGTCGAGCATCGACACCATCGACGGCCCCTCGACGCCGACCAGGTCGGCCAGCGCCCGCTGCGACATCGGCTCGCCCGACTTGGCGATCATCGCGATCGTCATCCAGCCGGACTGGCCGATGCCCAGGTGCTTGAGGCGCTTGTCCAGCGCGAGCCGCCACAGGCGCGCGCTCGTGTGCAGGGCCGCCGAGAAGCGTTCCTCGTACGATTCGGGTAGGCTACTCATCATTAGATGTGAAATAGATAGACATCTAACGAGTTTAATTCATGCAAATAAACCACGCAACGCCAAAATTCGGGGTCAGAGCATTTTTCAACAATTGATCCGACATCGGTAAAGCAGTCCTTGCCAACTGCTGTTGTTGCAGTTTCCGCCCGCGTGATGTGACGCTCGAGTCGTTATCCCGTCAGTAGGCCGGGTGCCCGACAGGTGGCAACATGGCCGACGCACCATTTCCTGAAAAAGTGCTCGGACCCCGAATTTTTACGGATCGGTCAGACCGGCGTGTCTGCCTTCTCAAGTGTAAATACGGCGTGGATGTCGCCCGCCACCACGCCGCGCGCATTCTTGATGGGGGGCGCGCGGTATGGCTCCAGGTGACGGCGGCGCGTGTCGTCCAGCAGGCCCAGTTGGTCGAGCACGGCATACGTGGCCGGGTGCAGCGCGCGCACGGCGCCGTCCGCGACCTTGATCGCGATGCCGATGCCCGCCGAGCGGATGCCGATGGCCTGCACGGCGTCCGCGCCGATCTTGGCCACCCAGTCGCCGCCGCCGGCCTGCATCCACGCGAGGTCCGTGCGCGAATCGCCCGACACCATGTCCGGATGCGTCGTCATCGCGTCGAACAGATCGCCCAGCGCGGCGCCGAGGCGGGCGTCCGCGCTGCCCTGCGCAAGGCGCGCGTACAGGTGCGCGAGGCGCGCCAGCGGCATCGCATAGTTCGGCGCGGAGCAGCCGTCGATGCCCATCGGGAGCGTGTCTTCCGTCATCTGCACGCAGTCGGCGAGCGTAGCGCGGATCGCGCGCTGCAGCGGGTGCGCGGGATCGACGTAGCCCTCCGTCGGCGCGCCGTGCAGGCGGCACCAGGCGAGGAAGCCGCTGTGCTTGCCCGAGCAATTGTGGTGGACCGTGCGCCAGCGCCGTTCGGCCGGCACGGGCAGGCCGACGGCGTCGTAGTACAGCGGCGCCGCGCAGCCGCACGCGAGGTGGCTTTCGTCCAGGCCGATCTTGTCGAGGATGGACGTCACGCCCACCAGGTGTTTTTCTTCGCCCGAATGGCTGGCGCACAGCAGGGCCAGTTCGGCGCGCGACAGGCCGAAGCGCGCCGGGCCGTCGTCGAGCACGAAGGGCAGGGCCTGGAACGGCTTCAACGCGGAGCGGGTGAAGGTCATGAAGTCGGGATCGCCCGCCGACCACAGCAGGCGGCCGGCCACGTCGACGACGGCGATCGAGCCGTAGTGGATGTTTTCGACCGCGTAGCCGCCGGCAAGCTCGCGGTCGGGCGGATAGCCACGCGTGGTGGCGACCAGGGGGACGGGATGCATCGGTCTGCTCCTTCGTCTGGTTGGGCTGCTGGAAGCCGACACTGTAGCGGATTCCCGCCGCGCGGCGCGCCCGGAAGCGGACCGGAACGATGCAAAAAACTATATGCATCCGTAGCATTTCGGTCCGGTTTTTCGACAGTTCATCCCTCGTTTTCGACGCTTTGGCGACTCCCCGATGACGCGTCCGGCCGCGTTTCCTACACTGTCATCACTCGCCGCACATTAACGACGCGGCGATACGAAAAACGGTGGGTCAGCTGAGCATCCGGCAAAAATTTTGAAATCGTGCTAGCGGCCCGTTATACATATCGAAAATTAATATCGGAGCAATCATGCGTATCGTACAAGCCCTGGCCTTCACCGCTGCCGCAACCCTGTCCCTGTCCGCATTCGCCGACCCGTCGATCGCGCCGTCGTCGGCCACCGCAAGCGCCGTCGTCGACTCGTCCACGCACAGCGCCTACCGCCTGACCCAGGACGAAGCCGAACACATGCGCGGTGCGTTCCGCCTGACCGACGGCCGCACGATCACGGTCACCAACCGGATGAACAAGCTGTACGTCGAGCTGGACGGCAAGCGCGAGGAAATGGTGCCGGTCGCGCCGAAGAAATTCGTCACGCGCGACACCGGCGCCACCGTCGCCTTCAACCAGGTGCCGTTCGCCGACGAGGTCGTCGTCAACCAGGCCGCACGCTGATGTGCGGCGCAGGACACGGCCGGCCTGGCCGATGCGGTCCGGCCAGCGTGGCCCTGACCGCCGCACTTCAACGGCGATTCAGATCGGGGCGCCGAAGCGCCCGGCCTGGTAATCGATGATCGCCTGCTGGATTTCCTCGCGCGTGTTCATCACGAACGGCCCGTGCGCCACGACGGGTTCGCGGATCGGAAAGGCGTGACCCAGCAGCAGCACGCTGTCGTGGTCGGCCAGGATGTCCAGTTCATCGCCTTCGGCATCGAACTCGGCCAGGTGAAAAGCGCTGACCGTTTCCGGCACGCCCTGGATCACGCCGCGCACGACGTACAGGAACACGTTCCGGTCGAGTAATCCATCCAGGTGCAGGCGCGCGCCCGCCTTCATCTCCACCATGCACAGCGACACGTCCGTCAGCGATTCGACCGGTCCCGTCGCGCCGCCATACGAACCCGATACCAAATGCACGCGCACGCCGTCACCCTTGTCCACGACGGGGATGTCGTCGCGCTGTAGCCCGACGTAGCGGGGCGCCGTCATCTTCAGCGCGGGCGGCAGGTTGACCCACAACTGCAGGATCTCGAGCGGCCCGCCGCGCTCCATGAATTCGCGCGGCGACACCTCGGCATGCACGATGCCGCGGCCGGCCGTCATCCATTGCACACCACCTGGACCGATGACGCTCTCGTGGCCCGCGCTGTCGCGGTGCGCGAGCAGGCCGTCGAGGATGAACGTGACGGTCTCGAAGCCGCGGTGCGGATGCGGCCCGAACGGCAGGCCGCGGTTGTGCGGCGGATAGACCTGCGGACCGTGGTGATTGAGGAACAGGAAGGGATCCACCTGGTCGAGATGCGGGCCCGGCACGGGGCGCTGGGTGATGAGGTCGCCGATGTCGTCGCGCAGCGCGGGGTGGACGCGTCGGATGGTCTTGTGGGTCATGGTCGTCTTCGTTCGAATGTGCAGCGACTACGATAACCGATTGCGATCGGAGGGGGCGCCAGCGCGCTTTACGCAACCCTGCTATGCTCGTTTCCCCCTTTCAATCGTGGAGATGGAGACAATGAATATGAAGACTTGCGCACGCAATCTGGCGATGGCCATAAGCCTGGCCTGGGCAGCAAGCGCGACGGGTGCACCCGCCCAGGCCGTGCCTGGCGATACGGCGATCAGGGCGGCCAAACATGCCGTCACCGCGTACCGCGACGACGTCGTCGAGACGCTGGCCAAACTGGTCAGCTTCAACACGGTGGCCGACAAGGACATCCCGTGCGACCGCAATCCGCGCCACCAGGCGTTCAAGGATTACCTGAAACAGGAAGCGTCCCGCCTGGGCCTGGACTATGCGGACTACGGCTGCGTGGCCATCGTCGGCCTGGGCAAGGGCGATGAGCGCGTGGGCCTCGTCGCGCATGGCGACGTGCAGCCCGTCGACGCGAGCAAGTGGAAAAAGTCGCCGTTCGAACTGGACCGCACGAGCGAGCCGGGCCGCCTGCTAGCGCGCGGCGCCGAGGACGACAAGGGCCCCATCGCCACCGCGCTGTACGCGATGAAGTCGCTGAAGGACCTGCAGGCGCCGCTGTCCAAGCGCATCGAACTGTACGTCTACATGGCCGAGGAATCGGACTGGGGCCCGCTGGAAGCATTCATGAAGACGCACACGCTGCCGCAGATGAACATCACGCTCGACGCGGAGTACCCGGCCGTCACGGCCGAGAAGGGCTATGGCACGCTGGCCGTGACCATGCCGGCGACAACGGCCGCACCGCCCGCCGGCGCACCGTATGTGAAGGCGTACAAGGGTGGCTTCTTCGGCAGCCAGATTCCGGAAGATGCGCAGGCCCTCGTCGCCAACGCGACGTCGGCGCTGGAAGCGCAGATCCGCGCCCGCGCCGGCAAGCAGACCGGCATGCAATACCAGTTCGAGCGCAAGGACGGCGACCTGCTCGTCACGGCGAAGGGCCTGTCGGCGCACTCGTCGAAACCGGAAGACGGCGTCAACGCCATCAGCATGCTGGCCGATGCGCTGGCCGTGCAGGCATGGCCGGACACGACGGCCGGCAGCCTGGTGAACTTCCTCAACGAGATGGTGGGCACCGGCTACTACGGCGAGAAGTTCGGCAGCATCGCCTACCGCGACTCTTTCATGGGGCCGATGACGTTCGCGCCGACCGTGATCCGCCAGCAGGACGGCGGCGGCATCGAATTGGCCACTAACATCCGCCGGCCGCAGGGCAAGACGACGGAACAGCTGACGAACGAGATCAACGCCGCGCTCGCGCAATGGCAGGGCGCGCACGTGCAGCTGGCGAAGGTGAACATGCAGATCGGCGAACCGTGGGTGCAGAAGGACGCGCCGCAACTGCCGGTGCTGATGAAGACGTTCGCTTACTTCACGGGCATCAAGGATCCGAAACCGGTCGCGATCGGCGGGGGCACGAATTCGCGCCTGTTCCCGCACGCCGTCAGCTTCGGCCCGGCGATGCCGAAGACGGTCTACACGGGCCATTCGGAGCATGAGTTCATCACCACGAAGCAGCTCCTGCTGAACCTGCAGATGTACACGGCCGTGCTCGCCGAGCTGGCCAAATAAGCCGGCAAACAAGTGTGACATCCAAGCGCCGCCCGGGCTCGCTTCCGGGGGCGCTTCACGATTTTGGTCACCCGGCAGTCATGTAAGCCGGCTTCTCGCCAAAATGTGTAAATCCTTCCAAAAGTTTTGTAGGTTTAGGCCTACAAAGACCTCGTCTTCATAGGGAAAAAATGCCTGTCGAATGGCGTTTCCCTAGGAGAGACAGCAGACCGGGCCACGGCCATCGGACAAGGCCCGGCGTGCCCCGTTGATTGTCGGAAAATCAAGAGGTGGCCGCTGGAAAATGTGGCGAAAACGCCATGATAGGATCAGACCTGACGTAGCAATGCCTGACCTGTCGATGCCATGCACAGCCAAGAACTGATCAAACCTGACGGAAGACACCTGACGTTGTACAGCAGCCGGACGATCCCGGACGGCATCGTCGCGACCAGTCCTTTCGCCGAGCCGCAGCATGCCAATCCGCACCTGCGCTGGCATCCGCTGCGCGGCGAGTGGGTCGCGTATGCCGCGTTCCGCCAGAACCGCACCTACCAGCCGCCGCCGCAATACAACCCGCTGGCGCCCACGCGCGACCCGGACCACCCGACCGAGATGCCGGCCGGCGACTACGAGATCGCCGTGTTCGACAACCGCTTCCCGTCGCTGGCGCTGGACGCGCACGAACCGCCGACGCTCACCGTGCCGACCGCGCCCGCCAACGGACTGTGCGAGGTCGTCGTGTTCACGCAGGATCCGCAAACGGCGCTGGGCCGGCTGCCGCTGTCGCGCATCGAACTGCTGCTGGAAGTGTGGGGCGACCGCACGCGCAGGATCGCCGGCCGGCACCACATCCAGTACGTGCTGCCGTTCGAGAACCGCGGGGCCGAAGTGGGCGTGACCCTGCACCATCCGCACGGCCAGATCTACGCGTACCCGTTCGTGCCGCCCGTGCCCGCGCGCCAGCTCGCGCAGGAGCGCGAGTACTACCTGCAGCACGGCACGAGCCTGTTGTGCGACATGGCGCGCGACGAGGCTGCGGACGACAAGCGCGTCGTGTACCGCGACGACGAGGCGATCGCCTTCGTGCCGGCCTGCGCGCGCTATCCGTACGAAGTGTGGGTGATGCCGACGGCGCCGTGCAAGGATTTCGCCGCGCTCACGCCCGCGCAGCGAACGAGCCTGGCGCGCGCGCTGAAGACGGTGCTGCTCAAGTTCGACACGCTGTGGGAGCGCCCGTTCCCGTACCTGATGGTGTGGTACCAGGCGCCGACGGACGGCGCCGACCACCCCGAGACGCAGCTGCACTGCCAGTTCTATCCGCCGTACCGCACGCGCGACCGGCTGAAATACCTGGCCGGCACCGAGATCGGCGCGGGCATGTTCGCGATGGACGTGCTGCCCGAAACGACCGCGTACGAATTGCAGCAGGTCGAGGTGCGGTTGGAGGACGAACCATGAATCGCGCGGAAGAAGTCGCCGGCAAGCTCGCGCTGTTGCGGGCAGCACTGACCGAAGCGGGCGCGCAGGCGATCCGGCTGCGCGGCGCCGACTGGTTCGCGTGGGCGACGGCGGGCGGAGACGCCGCCGTGCTGCTGGCCGCCGACTGCGGCGTGGCCGAGGTGCTCGTCACGCGCGACGAGGCCGTGATCCTGACGGACGCCATCGAGGCCGAGCGCCTGCGCCTCGAACAGGTGCCGCCCGGATTCACGTTCCACATCGCGCCGTGGGCCGAGACGGAGCTGCGCGAGACCTATGTGCTGGGCGCGGCGACCGGCGGCGTGGTGCTGTCCGACCATCCGCGCCTGAACAACGGCGCCAGCGAGCAGCCGCTGCCCGCGAGCCTGCGCCTGCGCCGCATGGTCTTGCTGCCGGCCGAACAGGCGCGCTACCGCGCACTGGGCGTCGACGCCGCCGCCGCGATGTCGGACGCGCTGCGCGCCGCGCGGCCCGAATGGACGGAACTCGAACTCGCCGCGGCAGGCGCCCAGGCCCTGTGGCGGCGCGGAATCCAGCCGGCGCTCGTGCTGGCCGCGGGCGCACGGCGGCTGCCGCTGTTCCGCCATCCGGTGCCGACGAACGAGCCGCTCGGTGCGCGCGCCATGCTCGTGTTGTGCGCGCGCCGTCATGGCCTCGTCGCGAGCCTGTCGCGCGGCGTAGCATTCAGTGCGCTCACCGACGACGAGCGCAATGCGCAGGCCGATTTGCTGCAGGTGGAGGCGACCGGACTCGATGCGGTGCGTCCGGGCCAGTCGCTGGCGGCCGTCTACCACGCGCTGGAGGCGGCTTACCGCCACGCGAACCGGCCGGACGCGATCCGCGAGCACCACCAGGGCGGCATCACGGGCTACCAGGCGCGCGAGATCGTCGCGAGCCCGAGCACCGCGACCGGCATCGAGACGGGGATGGCGTTCGCGTTCAATCCCAGCTTCGCCGGCATGAAAGTGGAAGACACGTTCCTGCTCGGCGCAAACGGGCTCGACAACCTGACGCTGGATGCAAGCTGGCCGGCGACGACAATCCAGGGCCGCGCGCGGCCTGCCTGGCTGGAGGTGGCATGACATGAACAATCCCGAGACCTTCTTCGGCGGCGCCCCGGAAGCGTTCGCGTCGGCCCCCGGCCGCGTCAACCTGCTGGGCGAGCACACGGACTACAACGACGGTTACATGCTGCCCGTGGCGACGCCGCAGCGTACCGAGATCGCGCTCGCGCGCAGCCACGACGACCAGCACCACCTGTATTCCGGCACCCTGGACGGCAACGTCACGTTCGCCGCGAAAGGCGGCAGCGCGCCGCAGGGCTTCGGCAGCTATATCGAAGGCTGCATCCGTCTCGTGGAAGCGACGGGCGTGGTCGTGCCGCCGCTGCGCGTGTTCGTGACGACGAACCTGCCCGTCGGCTCCGGGCTGTCGTCGTCGGCGGCGCTCGAAGTGGCGATGCTGCGCGCCATGCGCAACCTGCTCGGCTTTCCCCTCGACGACGTGAAACTCGCGCAGATCGCGCAGCGCGCCGAGATCGAATTCGCCCGCGTCAACTGCGGCATCATGGACCAGATGGCGTCGAGCCTGTGCGACGAACGGAGCATGCTGTTCATCGATGCGCGCACCTTGGAGCACCATCTCGTGCCGCTGCCGGAAGGGGCGGAGCTGATCGTCGTCGACTCCGGCGTGCCGCGCACGCTCGCGGCCAGCAAGTACAACGAACGCCGCGCCGAATGCGAAGAAGCGTCGCGCAAGCTGGGCGTGAAGGCCCTGCGCGACGTGACCGATCCGGCTGCCGTGGAAAGCCTGCCCGAGCCGCTGCGCCGGCGCGCGCGCCACGTCGTGCTGGAAGACCTGCGCGTGCTGGAAGCGGCGCAGGGCGTTTCGGCCGAACGCTTCGGCGAACTGATGAACGCGTCGCACGAGAGCCTGCGCGCCGACTACGAGGTTTCGATTCCCGAGCTCGACCAGCTGGTGGCCGCGTTGCGCGTCGCGCCGGGCGTGCTCGGTGCACGATTGACCGGCGCGGGATTCGGCGGGGCCACCGTCGCACTCTGCCGTGCCGGCCAAGCTGGGCAGGCAGCGGAAACTGCACTCTCCACCTACAACAAAGCAGGACGTCAGGGTCGCATTTTGATCCCGGTCCCGACCCAAGGAAAGGAAAACAATGAGCCAGTTTGAGTATCCCCGCCCGCAGCTGGTCCGCGACAATTGGATCAACCTGAACGGTAAATGGCGCTTCCGTTTCGACGATGAGCTGGTCAACAAGATGCCGGAAGGCGTCACCGGCTGGACCCACGAGATCAACGTGCCGTTCGCGCCCGAGTCAGAGCTCTCGGGCATCCAGGACACCGGCTTCCACCGCTTCTGCTGGTACGAACGCGACTTCGAACTGAAGCCGTCCGAGGACCGCGTCATCCTGCACTTCGGCGCCGTCGACTACTTTGCCCGCGTGTGGGTCAACGGCCAGCTCGTGGCCGAGCACGAAGGCGGCCACACGCCGTTCCGCGCCGACATCACGCCCGCGTTGAAGGCCGACGGCAGGCAGACCGTGACCGTGTTCGTCGAGGACGATCCGGCCGACCTGGCCAAGCCCCGCGGCAAGCAGGACTGGCTGCTGGAACCGCACTCGATCTGGTATCCGCGCACGACCGGCATCTGGCAGACCGTGTGGATCGAACGGGTGGCGCGTACCTTCATCCAGACCTTGCGCTGGACGCCGCTGTTCGAAACCTTCGAGATCGGTTGCGAAGTCATTGCCGGCGGCGACATCCAGGAAGACATGTTTGCCGAGGTCAAGATCTGGCACGGGGACCAATTGCTGGCGGACGACAACTACAAGCTGCTGGCCGGCGAGGCGAACCGCAAGATCGCGCTGTCCGACCCCGGCATCGACGATTCCCGCAACGAGCTGCTGTGGAGCCCGGAGCGGCCTACGCTGCTGGACGCCGAGGTGATCCTGCGCTGCGGCGACCGCATCGTCGACCACGTGAAGTCGTACACGGCGCTGCGCTCGTTCCACATCAACCGCGACCGCCTGCTGCTGAACGGCCGCCCGTATCCGCTGCGCCTCGTGCTGGACCAGGGCTACTGGACCGAATCGTTCATGACGGCGCCGTCGGACGCTCACCTCAAGCGCGACGTCGAACTGGCCAAGCTGATGGGCTTCAACGGCGTGCGCAAGCACCAGAAGATCGAAGATCCGCGCTACCTGTACTGGGCCGACAAGCTGGGCCTGCTGGTATGGGAAGAGATGCCCTCGGCCTACCGCTTCGCGCCGCGTGCGATCACGCGCCTGGTCAAGGAATGGACCGAGGCCATCGAGCGCGACTA
>JBJMVU010000298.1:0-11820 GCA_045810485.1 Massilia sp.
GCCGGGCGTCGCGGGCCGTGCGCCAGGCGGCGAGGACGCCGTCCAGCGTCTCCCTGCCGGGCTTGCCATCCGCCAGCAGCGACAGGTCCAGCGCCGCCAGCGCGACGGCGCCCGATCCGGGATCGCGCCCGCGCGCCCGCGCGAGGGTGGCGCGCGCGGCGTCGAGGTAGGCGCCGCGTGCGCCGGCGCCGCCACGCGCGGCCAGTTTCAGGTTCGCGCGCGCCAGCAACAGCAGCACGTCGGCGCCGGCATCCGCGCGGCGCGCGGCTTTCTGCAGCCACGGCAGCGCGGTGGCCGGATCGCCCCAGTCGACCCGCGCGCGGTTCAGCGCCAGTTGGCCCGCCTCGACGTTCGGCACGGCGCCCGCGTCGGCCGTCAACGTGCGCAGCAAGGTCTCGCCCTGTGCGCGGGCCGGACAGGCCTTCAGCGCCGCGTCGGCCAGCATGAAGCCGCCGGACGTCGACGACATCGTCGTGATGGCGACTTGCGGCTGCGGACCGGGCGGCTGTTCCACGCGCATGACCTCGGCCGCGCGCAGCCGGTAGCGCCACAGCGCGGTCGACGCGTCGTCCACGTCGAGCCCGAACGCGTCGTGCAGCGCGGCCTTCGGATCGGCGCCCTGGTGGACGGCGTTCAGGAACGCGCCCAGCTTCTTGCGCCGCTCGCCGGCGCCGAGGATGTAGTGCGCGAGGATCCACGAGCGCGCCTCGAATTCCATGCCCCCGGCCGTGCGGCGCGCCCCGGACAGGGTCCCGAGCGGACGCGGGCCGAGCACGTCGGCGTAGTCGAGATTGTGGCGGTGGCCCTGGTCGAGGAAGTAGAAATAGCGTCCGACACCCGGAGGCGTCCGGCCGATCACCATCTGCGTCTGGCCGAAGCGCACGCTGGCGAAATAATTCGCGAAGCCCTCGACCCAGGCCGCCGGGCTGCGCACGTCCGTGTAGCGGGTCAGGAAGTGGCGTGCATACGCTTCCGACACGTAGGCGAGGCCCTCGTCCAGCGGGGCCTTGGCGAGCTGCGCGTCATCGATGGCGGCCAGCGGCGCCGTGCGCACGAGAAAGCCCTGGGCGCCGTCCACGCAATCGCGGAACAGCGCGATGCCGTTCGCCGGGCGGTCCGCGGCGACGCGGTCCAGGTCGCGCACGTCGTCCAGGTAGACGAGGTTCAGTTTGCTTTCCGGGCCCGTGGACCGGCCGCGGAAGTCGTCCGTGTAGACGCGCAGGAGGCCGTCGAGGCGTTCCAGGTGGTCGACGAGCCGGGCGACGTCCTCGCGCGGTGCGTCGGACAGGACGACCACGTGGGCGCTTTCGGCCCGCACCCAGGGCGACGTGCTCCGTTGACCCGTGACGACGATGCTTTGCGGCCCCGCTTCCTGTGCGACGCAGGCGCCGCCCGCAAGCAAGCAGAGCACCGCCGCAGCCATGACCCCGGCCGCCGCCGACCGGTTGAATAGTAAAGCCACGATCCAGGACTCCCTGACAAAATTAGTGAACGTACAATCCTGTCATTCTAGCGGCGCCGGCACGCATTCCCCCTTATATATTCAGTTCCACGCGTTACGTTTTTTTATTGCTTTATTGAAATGCGTCACGAATAATAGCGCGATACCCATTCTCGACCGCACCATGAAGCAACCGGAAGACCTGAACACGATCGAATTGCCGCTCGACGCGGCGCTGGCGAAGAAGCGCGGCCGTCCACCGAAGGAGGACAAGCTCAGCGATGCCGAACGCGCGCGCCGCTACCGCGCCCGCCAGAGGATGCTGCCGAAAGGCGCCTGGAACTACGAGCAGGTCACGCAGCTCGCGCGCACGGAGATCGAACGCCTGCTGGGCAGCGCATCCACGCGTCCGGCCGGGGAAGCGGAATTGGTGGCGCAATGGGCGTACGGCATGTTCCTGCTGTGGGACCGCGTCACGGCGCAGCGCCAGCAGGCGGCCGACCGGGAGGCGCTGCTGGCGCTGGTGTCCGGCTGAGCCGGTTCGCGTGGGCGTAGCAGACGAAATCGTTCCCGCGCGCGAACGCGAGCAGGGTCAGGCCCGCCTTGTCGGCCAGCTCGACGGCGGCCAGCGTCGGGGCCGACATGCCGACCAGTGCGGAGACGCCCGCGACGGCGGCCTTCTGCGCCATTTCGAAACTGACCCGGCTCGTGATCAGCAGAAAGCCCGCGCCGGGCGCCACGCGCCCGCGCGCCATGGCGCCGATCACCTTGTCCAGCGCGTTGTGGCGGCCGACGTCCTCGCGCACGACGTGCAGGGCGCCGTCCATGCCGCACCAGGCGGCCGCGTGGGCGGCGCCGGTCATCGCCGTGAGTGCCTGTTCCGCCTTGATCCCGGCCAGCGCCCGTCTCACGCCCTCGACGTGGAACCCGCGCGCCGGCGGCAGGGACGGTAACGTCCGGCACACCTGGTCGAGGCTGTCGACGCCGCACAGGCCGCAGCCCGTGCGCCCCGTCAGGCTGCGGCGGCGCTCCTTCAGCGCCATGAATGCGCTGCCGGCGATCTCGATCTGGACGGCGATGCCGCCCGCGGTGGACTCGACGTCGATCCCGTAGCACTGGCCCGGTCCCACGATGATCTCTTCGCTCAGCGAAAAGCCGAGGGCGAAGTCTTCCAGGTCGGCCGGCGTCGCCATCATGACGGCGTGCGAGATGCCGTTGTAGACGAGGGCCACCGGCACTTCATCGACGACGAGGTCGTCCACCTCGGTAAGTTCGCCCGCGCGCATGCGCAGCACGCGCCGCGCGCGCGCGGTGGGCGGCAAGGCGCCGGTGTCGAAGTCGTCAGGGGGGTTCATCGGCGCCGATGATACCATCAGCGCCGCGCCGCGTCCTCCAACCCCTCGACGTTGCGCGGCTCCGCGATCGCGCTGCCGTTGCGCTCGGCGCGAAAGCGTTTCGACATCGCATACACGGCCTTGCGCACCCGCATGATCGATCCGAGCGGGCGATGCGCTGCCAGCGCGTGCCATGGATTGAACTGCATGCCGTCGTCGATGCGGCGCGCCAGTTCGTCGCCATACGCCTTCTGCGGCGCCGCCCGCAGCCGCGCCACCGTCACGTACGGGCTCAGGTCTTCCGGCCACTCGACCGACGCGTCCTCGATGGGCATCCGGTCGAGGTCCGTACACAGCTGCACCCGCACTTCCCATTCGCCGCCTTCGGTCGCGAAATGGTCGACGACGGCGTCGCGCAAGCCGTCCTGCCGGTCCTCGAGGTCGACCTCGCGGTCCGTCAGCGCCGTCAGGGTTGCCGACACGGGCGCCACCTGCACCTTCGCCATGTAGCGGCCGTACAGGATCGGCACCTGGCTGTAATACGTCTCGCCGAGCGGGTGCGTTTCCGGATGGCCGCCCAGCGCCTTCAACGTGACGCTCTCCCCGCCGACCGCCGCCAGCGCCTTTTCGGCGCCGCGCGCCACCGCGGAGAACAGGCGTTTCAGGTTCGGCGCCTTGTCCGTCGTCGCGGCCAGCAGCTTCGCGCCGCCGAGGAATTTCTGCGCGTTCGGCGCGCTGAACACGGGCCCGTTGACGAGCACGAAGTCCTGCGTCACGTCGTGCTCGCTCCCGCCGACGCGCGGCCCCTCGACGCCGACGACCTTGATCGCCATGCCGCGCGGCGTGGAGACGTCGTCCGCGAGCACGTCGCCCGGCGTCGTCGACAGGCGCATCACGACGGGATACGTGCCCGGCCGGGCGAACAGACCCTGCGCATACACTTCCGGCAGGCCCGCCTCGACGGCCAGTTCGCCCAGCAGCAGGCCATGCGTCTTGGCGTGCACGCTGCGCAGCGCGCGGCCGGAATCCTCGTACGTCTTCGTGGAGATGCTGCGCATGGTCGTCTGCAGGTCGAAGCTGGTCTGCGCTTCGTCGTCTTCCACGGACTCGAAGCGCGGTTCGAACGGGATCGGGGCGGTCATGACGGGTCCGGTGTTTGAATGATGATGAGCAGATCATGGCCGCAAGCGCGCCGGCACTCTGTGCAGCGCCGTACGGAGGCGCCAAATCTGCCGAAAATGCGTGTGAGGTGACGAACAGACATTGCGCACCCATCGGATCAAGCTCCACGGTATCGCGCAATGGGAGTCCGATCATGAGCAAGCAAGGCGGCAAGACGAATGAGCCCAACGAACCACAGACCCCCGCCGGCGGCTGGGGCTCGCTGAAGGAAGTCGGCACGATCCTGCTGAAGGAACACGTCCCCGTCGAGGGCGCGCAACTCCTCATGAAGCAAAACAAGCCGGATGGCTTCATGTGCGTCAGCTGCGCGTGGGCCAAGCCGGCGCACCCGCATCCGGCCGAATTCTGTGAAAGCGGCGCCAAGGCGACGGCGTGGGAAATCACGAGCAAACGCCTCGATCCGGCCTTCTTCAAGCGTCACACGCTGCGCGAACTGGAAGGCTGGCACGACCACGAACTGGAAGCAGCGGGCCGCCTGACGGTGCCGATGCGCTACGACGGCGCGCTCGACCGCTACGTGGAAATCACGTGGGACCGCGCATTTGCCGAAATCGGCGCCGAGCTGCGCAAGATGGATCCCAAGAACGTCGTGTTCTACAGCTCCGGCCGCGCCTCGCTGGAAGCGTCGTACATGTACCAGCTGCTGGCGCGCATGTATGGCAACAACAACCTGCCGGACAGCTCCAATATGTGCCACGAGAGCACGTCCGTCGCGCTGCCGAAGACGATCGGCGTGCCGATCGGGACCGTCGTGCTGGACGACTTCGACCAGACCGACTGCATCTTCTTCTTCGGCCAGAACGTGGGCGTGAACAGCCCGCGCATGCTGCACCAGTTGCAGGAGGCGAGAAAGCGCGGGGTGCCGATCGTCACGTTCAACCCGCTGCGCGAGCGTGGGCTCGTCAGCTTCGTCAACCCGCAATCGCCGACCGAGATGCTGACCGGCCACGAGACCGTCATCAGCACGCAATACCATCAACTGAGGGCCGGCGGCGACATGGCCGCGCTGATGGGCATCTGCAAGGCCGTGCTGGAAGCGGACGAGCGCGCCGTCGCGGAGGGCGGCCCGCGCGCCATCGACACCGCATTCATCGCGGAACACTGCCACGGCTTCGACGAATTCAAGGCCGCCGTCCATGCCCGCACCTGGGAAGAGATCGAACAGGAAGCGGCCCTCACGCGCGCCCAGATGGAACAGGCGGCGGGCACGTACATCCACGCGAAAACCGTGATCGGCGTCTTTGGCATGGGCCTCACGCAGCACCGCAACGGCGTGGAGAACGTGCAGATGCTCGTCAATCTGCTCCTGCTGCGGGGGAATATCGGCAAGCCGGGCGCCGGCATCTGCCCCGTGCGCGGGCACTCCAACGTGCAGGGACAACGCACCGTCGGCATCACGGAAAAGCCGGAGCTGGCGCCGCTGGACAAGCTGAAGGAACTGTACGGCTTCGAACCGCCGCGCGACAAGGGCATGAACACGATCGAGGCATGCGAAGCGATCCGCGACGGCAAGGTGAAGGCATTGATCAGCCTCGGCGGCAACCTCGTGCGCGCCGTGCCCGAACACGGCCTGATGGACGCCCCCTGGCGCGCCATTCCACTCACCGTGCAGATTTCCACCAAGCTGAACCGCAGCCACCTCGTGCACGGCAAGACGGCGTACATCCTGCCGTGCCTGGGCCGCATCGAGATCGATCGCCAGGCCGGCGGCGAGCAATCGGTGTCGATGGAAGACTCGACGGGCTGCATGCACGGCTCGCGCGGCCGCGCCGAGCCGGCGGCGGACACGCTGCTGTCGGAACCCGCCATCGTCGCCGGCATCGCGAAGGCGGCGCTCGACCCGAATCCGAAGGTCGACTGGGACGCCTGGGTGGCGGATTACAGCAAGGTGCGCGACGCGATCGCCGCCACGTATCCCGAGATCTTCCACGAGTTCAATGAGCGGATGTGGACGCCGGGCGGCTTCCGCAAGCCCGTCGCGGCCGCGAAGCGCGAATGGAAGACACCGACCGGGAAGGCGAACTTCACGGTGCCGGACACCCTGTCGGCCGATCCCGACATGCCGGTGCCCGCGGACGCGCTGCGCCTGTTCACGGTGCGCAGCGACGGCCAGTTCAACACGACGATCTACAGCCTGGAAGACCGCTTCCGCGGCGTGCAGGACCGCAAAATCCTGTTCATGGCCGGCGCCGACATGGCCCGCCTGGGCCTCGCCGACGGTGACATCGTCACGGCCAGCACGGCCGTGGACGACGGCGTCGAGCGCCGGGTCGAGGGCTTGCGCGTCGTGGAATATGGCGTGCCTGCCGGCTGCGTGGCGGGCTATTACCCGGAGTGCAATCCGCTGATTCCCCTCTGGCACTACGCGAAAGACAGCAAGGTGCCGGCCGCGAAATCGATCGCGATCCGCGTCGAACGCACGGGCGGAACGGGGCGGCCGCTGCACTGACGTTGTGGTTTTGCTGTTGTTTCGTAAATATTGCTGTCATAGATTGTGATTATTTGATAGATTCCTAGCTGCATCACAAGGAATCCGTTCAACAACATGATCTGGCAGCCATGACATCGCCCCACCGCCCGCCTTCGCCGGAACCCGGTTTCGACGCCGCCGCCTATTGCAATACCCGGCAGGCGGCCGCCATGCTGGGCGTGTCGCACCGCACGGTGCAGCTATGGGTGGAAAGCGGCACCCTGGAAGCGTGGAAGACGGCCGGCGGCCACCGGCGCATCGCGCTGGTCTCGATCGAACGCCACGTCGAGCGCCGCCGCCAGGCGATGTTCGAACGCACGGCGCCCGCGCGCTACCGGGTGCTGCTGATGGAAGACGACGCCGCGGCGCTGGCGCTGTACGAGGAGGCGATGTCCGGCTGGGACCTGCCGCTGGACGTCGTCCGGGCCGGCAACGGCTTCGAAGCCTTGATCCGCATCGGCGAGACGCGGCCGCACCTGCTCGTCGGCGACCTCAGCATGCCGGGCGTGGACGGCCTGCGCATGATCCGCACCCTGCGTGCGAGCGATGCCTATCGCGACATGGCCATCGTCGTCATCAGCGAGCTGGATCCGGCCACGGTCCGGGCGATGGGCCTGTCGGACGACATCCCCGTGCTGTCGAAGCCGGTGGCGCCCGCGGCGCTGCGCGCGGCCATCGAAGACGTGCTGCACACGGAGGCTGCTCTCGAACGGTGACATAGGCCCTTGATCTGGCTATAATTTCCGCCTTCGTCAGCCAGGATCACGCCATGTCACTGCTTGCCCACCAGCTCGAACTGCTGTCCCCCGCCAAAACCGCCGAGATCGGCCGCGAAGCCATCCTGCACGGCGCGGACGCGGTCTACATCGGCGGGCCCGCGTTCGGCGCGCGCCACAACGCCAGCAATACGCTGGAAGACATCGCGTCGCTCGTCGAATTCGCGCACCGCTACCGCGCGCGCATCTTCGTCACGATGAACACGATCCTGCACGACGCCGAACTGGAGACGGCCGAGAAGCAGATCCGCCAGCTGTACGACGCCGGCGTCGACGCGCTGATCGTGCAGGACATGGCGATGTTCGAAATGGACCTGCCGCCGATCCAGCTGCACGCCAGCACGCAGTGCGACATCCGCACCGTGGAAAAGGCGAAGTTCCTGTCACAGGTCGGCTTCTCGCAGCTGGTGCTGGCGCGCGAACTCACCATCGAACAGATCCGCGCCATCCGCGCCGAGGTCGACACGCCTCTCGAATACTTCATCCACGGCGCGCTGTGCGTTGCCTTTTCCGGCCAGTGCTACATCTCCCACGCGGACACGGGCCGCAGCGCCAACCGCGGCGACTGTTCGCAGGCGTGCCGCCTGCCGTACACGCTGTCGGACGGCCAGGGCCGCGTCGTGGCCTACGAAAAACACCTGCTGTCGATGAAGGACAACGACCAGAGCCGCAACCTGGAAGCGCTCGTCGACGCCGGGATCCGCTCCTTCAAGATCGAGGGCCGCTACAAGGACATGGGGTATGTGAAGAACATCACGGCCCACTACCGCCTGCTGCTGGACGAGATCCTGGAGCGCCGCCCGGAGCTGGCGCGCGCGTCGAGCGGCCGGACGGAGGTGATGTTCACGCCGGACGTCGACAAGAACTTCCACCGCGGCCACACGGATTATTTCGCGCAGGGCCGCCAGGAGTCGATCGGCGCCTTCGATTCGCCGAAGTACGTGGGCGTCGAACTGGGCACGGTCGCGCGCATCGGCGGCGACAATTTCGATCTCGTCACGCATGCGCCCATGGCCAATGGCGACGGCCTGAACTACATGCACAAGCGCGAGACGGTCGGCATCCAGGCGAACACCGTGCAAAAGCTGTCCGAGGACGACGAAGGCCAGCGCTGGCGCGTGTTCCCGAACGAGGGCCTGGCCACCTTGCCGGGGCTGAAGGTCGGCACCGTCGTCCACCGCAACCGCGACCACCAGTGGGAATCGACGCTGACGAAAAAATCGTCCGAACGCAAGGTGCGTGCGGACCTGCGTCTCGAGGACACGGCCGGGGGCCTGCGCCTGACGGTCACCGACGAAGACGGCGTCACGACGACGACCGCGGCGAATCTCGCGCTCCAGCCGGCCCAGCAGGCCGACCAGGCGCTGGCGGGCCTGCGCGCGAGCCTCGGCAAACTGGGCAACACGATGTTCGAGGCGGGCGCGATCGAGGTCGCGCTATCGCAGCCGTGGTTCGTGCCGGCGAGCGCCATCAACGGCCTGCGCCGCGACGCCATCGCCGCCCAGGAAGCGGCGCGGCTCGCAGCCTGGCAGCGTCCGGAACGCGCGCGGCCGGTCGAACCGCCGGCCGCGTATCCGGAGACCCAACTGAGCTACCTCGCCAACGTCTACAACGAAAAGGCGCGCGCGTTCTATCGCAAGCACGGCGTGCAGCTGATCGCGGCCGCGTACGAATCGCACGAGGAACCGGGCGAGGTGTCGCTGATGATCACCAAGCACTGCCTGCGCTTTTCGTTCAACCTGTGCCCCAAGCAGGCCAAGGGTGTGCAGGGCGTGCAGGGCCAGGTGCGCGCCGAGCCGATGACGCTCGTCAGCGGCGACGAAACCTACACCCTGAAGTTCGATTGCAAGCCGTGCGAGATGCACGTGATGGGCGCGATGAAGCCGGGGATCCTGAATTCGCCGCCGCCGTCCGCCATTCCATACAGCCCGCTCGTGTTCCACCGCCAGCGTCCGCGCGTATAAAGGATCTTGATGAATTTCCGCACCACCTTCCTGCTGGCCCTGCCCCTGCTGGGCGCCACCGGCGCCGCGCTGGCCGACGACGCCGCCATCCTGGCATGCCGCAACCTGGCGGACGGCGCCGCGCGCCTGGCCTGCTACGACGCGATCCCCGCCGGGGCGCGCCCGGCGGCCGCGCCAGCCGCCGCGCCGGCGCAATCCTTCGGTCTCGAACAGGCCAGGCCCGAGGAACCCGCCAAATCGATGTCGAGCACCATCGTCGGCAATTTCTCCGGCTGGGGCCCGGCGTCGATGTTCACGCTCGCGAACGGCCAGGTGTGGAAAGTCGTCGACGGCAGCTCGGCCGACCTCGCGCCCGCGAGCAATCCGCCGGTCAAGATCGTACGCAATGTGTTCGGCACCATGTTCCTCGAGATCGAAGGCACCAACGCATCGCCCAAGGTCCGGCGCGTCCGCTGAACTGTTTTCCCCTTCCGCTTCCTCCATTCGTCCTCAGCGCTCGTGCGGTCGCACGAGCCTGTCGCTTCCAGGCTGCGCCCGCCTGCGGTGCGCACGGCCGTCCCGTTAAGATGAGTCCAACGGTGCACTGAAAAGCCGTATCAGGAGACACGAGCCGCACGGCGTCCGTGCGAACGCAACCTCGCCGCCGTCCCGCCGTGGTAGGCCATCGCGCGGGCCGGTCGTGCCTCCTGGAGATGGACCATGCGCAAACGCCTGCTCTGCATTGCCCCCGACGACGCGAACCCCGCCGCGCTCATGACAGGCCCGATGCGCGACTGGGAGACATGTTGCGTGGCCAACCTCGGCGATGCGGCACGCGAGCTGCGCGCGGGCGGCTTTGCCGTCGGCGTGCTGGTGCGGGCGCGCACGCTGCTGCGGTCCGCCGACCTCGACGGCTTCCTGCGCCGCCACCGCGACACGCAATGGATCGGCGTGTTCCGCCCGCACGACATCGACCACGCGGCCTGCCGCGACCTCGTCGTGGAACACCTGTGCGACTACCACACGGAACCCGTCGACCCGCTCCGGCTGGCGCACACGCTCGGCCACGCCCACGGCTGGGCCATGCTGCGGCGCCCGGCCACGCCGCCGGACGACGACGGCCTGCTGGTCGGCCGGGCCGACGCGATGGTCCGCCTGCGCGCGCAGGTGGCGCGCATGGCCCGGGTCGACGCCCCGGTGCTGGTCTGGGGCGAGAGCGGTAGCGGCAAGGAGCTGACGGCGCAAGCGATCCACGCGCAGTCGGCGCGCGCCACCGGCCCGTTCGTGCCCATCAACTGCGGCGCCATCGCGCCGAACCTGATCCAGTCCGAGCTGTTCGGCTACGAGCGCGGCGCGTTCACGGGCGCCGCGCGCGCCAGGGCCGGCCTGATCGAGTCGGCCGACGGCGGCACGCTGTTCCTGGACGAGATCGGCGACCTGCCGAAGGACCTGCAGGCGAACCTGCTGCGCTTCCTGCAGGAGAAGACGATCTGCCGCCTGGGCAGCACGCGCGCCGTCCGCGTGGACGCGCGCGTGATCGCCGCCTCGCACGTGCAGCTGCAGCGCGCAGTCGCTGCGGGCCACTTCCGCGAGGATCTGTACTACCGGCTCGCGGTGCTGCCCGTGACAGTGCCGGCGCTGCGCGAACGGCGCGAGGACGTCGTCACGCTGGCCGAACACTTTTTCCGCCTGCACGCCGAGGAGTGCTCGCCCCGGCTGACGGGCTTTTCCAGCCGCGCCGTCGCCGCGCTGCTGGACCACGACTGGCCAGGCAATGTCCGCGAGCTCATCAACCGGGTCCGGCGCGGGCTCGTGATGGCGGACGGCCGCCTCGTGACGCCGCAGGACCTCGGGCTGGAATCCAGGCTCGTGATGACGGCCGCCCTCGACGACGTCCGCGCCCGCACCGAGCGGCTGGCGCTGCGCGAATGCCTCCAGCGCAGCGGCCAGAACGTCAGCCGCGCCGCACGCGACCTGGGCGTATCGCGCACGACGATGTACCGGCTCCTGAGCAAGCACGGCATGCAACCGTGAAGCCCGCCGCCCCTGGTGGCGGGCCGTGCTGTCCAGCCGGGCCCGTGCGTTGCGAGCCGGTGCGCGACGCACCTGTATCGCCGGGGTGACAGCGTGTCGGCAAGCGGCGCCGGCGGTGGTGGAAGCATTCTGACGAGCCCTTCGGAAACGGATGACAGGGTCTTCAAAAATCAAGGCGTTGGCGCGCGCCTCGGCGACGTGGCACCGATCCTGCGAATGGATGGGTGCCGGCGCCAACGCCGGCACGTCACCGACCCACATCAGAGAGGAAAACGGAATGAAGAAGACCCTGCTCGTCACCGCGCTGGCCCTGGCCTATTCGCTGAGCGCCCATGCCGGTACCAACACGAATACCAGCACGACGTCCGATTACTCCACCACGAACGTCACGCAGACCGACAACAGCACGAACACCTACGCGACCACCACCACGAACACGACGACCACGACCAACACCTCGACCGCCAACGCGATCAGCACGCTGACCGGCAGCGTGAGCGGCAACACGATCGGCGGCATCGGCAACACCGCCGTCAACAACGGTGGCGCCAACGGCGCTGCGGGCACTGGCGGCGCCGGCGCCGCGGGCACCGGCGGCACGCTGACGGCGACGGCCGGCTTCGGCGGCACGGCGACCGGC
>JBJMVU010000299.1:0-19540 GCA_045810485.1 Massilia sp.
GACGAACACGATGCCCAGCGCGAGGCCGACGATGGTGCCGATCTTGAGGAAGGTCGAGAGGTAGTCGCGCGGGGCCAGGAGCAGCCAAACCGGCAGGATCGAGGCCACGGCACCGTAGCCGATCAGGATCCAGCAGAGCTCCGTGCCGGTGAAGGTGAACATCGGACCCCAGACGGCGGAGTCGTGCACGTACTGGCCGCCGGCGATGGCGCCGATCAGCAGCACGAAGCCGATCAGCGACACTTCGCCGATGCGGCCCACGCGGATGTAGCGCGAGTAGATGCCCATGAACAGCGCGATCGGGATCGTCGCCATCACGGTGAACGAACCCCATGGCGAGCCGGCCAGGGCCTTCACGACGATCAGCGCCAGCACGGCCAGGATGATCACCATGATCATGAAGGTGCCGAACAGGGCGATGACGCCCGGGATCTCGCCCATCTCGGACTTGATCAGGTCGCCCAGCGAGCGGCCGTCGCGGCGCATAGACATGAACAGCACCATGAAGTCCTGCACGGCGCCGGCGAATACCACGCCGGCCAGGATCCACAGCATGCCGGGCAGGTAGCCCATCTGCGCGGCGAGCACGGGGCCGACGAGCGGACCGGCGCCGGCGATCGCGGCGAAGTGGTGGCCGAACAGCACGTAGCGGTTCGTGGGCACGAAGTCGAGGCCGTCGTTGTACTTGTACGCCGGGGTTTGCCGGCGCGGGTCGAGGCCCATCACCTTGTCGGCGATGAACCGGCTGTAGAAGCGGTACGCGATGAGATAGACGCAGACGGCCGCGATGACGACCCAGACTGCGTTGATGGATTCGCCGCGCTTGAGGGCGACGTAGGCGAGCGAGACGGCGCCCACGAGCGAAAGCGCAGCCCATCCGAGCTGGCTTGTTAGACGTTTCATTTTGACTCCTCCGATGTGGATGCGCTGCGCGACCGGTCGATGCCGGCTTACAAGAAGAGCAGCGTGCCTGTCAGTATCTTGCACGCGTCGGCGACTCACAAGCGCATGATTACGCAGTCTTCTACGTAGTCCTACGTAGGGTGGGCGGCCCTCCGCCCACGCGGACGTTTGCGATGCGTCGACGTCACGCGTGGGCACGGGGTGCCCACCCAACGGGGGAACGGGCAATTCCGGCAAGCAGCAACCGCTGATCAGTCGTACAATTTCATGTTACGACTAATTCGACGCGCACGGCATGCAATTACGGCAGAAGGTCATCTTCCTCGCGATCGCCCCATTGATCGTGGCGCTGTGCGCGATCGCCCTGTTCGTCCGCCAGCAGGCGATCGCGCTCGCGCACGAACAGCATACGACCATCCAGCAGGCCTACCTGGCCAGCAAGCAGGCGGAGCTGCGCCACTACGTGGACCTCGCGTCCCATTCGATCGCCCACCTGACGGCGTCCGGCCGCGGCGACCCGGCCACGCTGGCCGAGGCCAAGCGCATCCTGCAATCGCTCAGCTTCGGCGACGACGGCTATTTCTTCGTCTACGACATGGACGGCCGCAACCTGATGCATCCGCGCCAGCCGGAGCTGGTCGGGCGCGACCTGTGGAACCTGCACGACCAGTTCGGCGCGCCGACCATCCAGAACATCGTCGCCGTCGCGAAGCATGGCGGGGGACTCGTGCGGTACAACTGGGTCAAGCCGTCCACGAACAAGCCGGCGCCGAAGCTCGGCTACGTCGTGCCGGTGCCGCAATGGGGATGGATCCTGGGCAGCGGCCTGTACCTCGACGACGTGCAGGCCGCGCTCGACCAGGTCGACGCCCAGCAGTCGCGCAACATCGAGACGACGATGTGGTGGATCGCCGGCCTCGCCATCCTCGCCACGCTCGTCATCGGCGGCGCCGGCCTCGCGCTGAACATCAGTGAATCGCGCGTGGCGGACACGAAACTGAAAGCCCTGGCGCAGCGCGTCGTCGATTCGCAGGAGCAGGAGCGGGCGCGCCTGTCGCGCGACCTGCACGACGGCATCAGCCAGTGGCTCGTGTCGATCAAGCTGCAGATCGAGGCCGGCATCATCCGCATGAAAGGCACGCCCGACCAGCAGCGCCAGGCGCACGCCAGCTTCGAGCGCACGGCGGAGGAACTGAACAAGGTGCTGGGCGAGGTGCGCCGCATCTCGCACGACCTGCGTCCCACCTTGCTGGACGACCTCGGGCTCGCGGCCGCGCTCGACCACCTGGCCGAGGAATTCTCGCACCACAGCGGCACGCCGGTGTCGTTCGCCGCGACGGGCGACGCCGAGCACCTGCCGCAGACCGTCGGCACGGTGCTGTTCCGCATCGCCCAGGAAGCGCTGACGAACATCGAGCGGCACGCGGGCGCGCACCACATCGACCTGGCGCTGCACGCCGGCGACGGCCGCGTGCTGCTCACCATCGCCGACGACGGCGCCGGCTTCGACGCCGAGGGCGTGGCCACCCACCCGCAGCGCGGCATCGGCCTGCGCAACATGATGGAGCGGCTGGACGCGATCGGCGGCCACCTCGACATCGCATCGTCGGCGGCCGGCACCACCGTGTGCGCGAGCGTCGAACTGGAGGCTTAATGCTGGAACCCGTGCACATCATGCTGGTCGACGACCACCCCCTCGTACGCGACGGCCTGCGCGCGCGGCTGGAGGCCGTGACTCACTTGCGCGTCGTGGCCGAAGCGGATTCAGGCGCCGAAGCACTGGCGCTCGCGGGCAGCACCCGCATCGACCTCGTGCTGATGGACATCACCATGCGCGACGGCAGCGGCATCGAAGCGACCGCGCGCCTGTACGCGAACTATCCGGACATCGCCGTGCTGATTTTATCGATGCACGACAAGCTGGAATACGTCACCCAGGCCATGCAGGCGGGCGCGCGCGGCTACGTGCTGAAGGACGCGCCGGGCAAGGACATCGTGCTCGCCATCGACACCGTCATGGCCGGCGGCATCTACTACAGCGCCGCGGTGGCGCGCCAGCTGGCGCGGCCGGCCGCGCAGGACAACCAGCTCACGTCGCGCGAACAGGAAGTGCTGCGCCACATCGCCAACGGCGAGTCGAACAAGCAGATCGCGAAGGCGCTCGACCTGTCCGTGCGCACCGTCGAAACGCACCGCCTGAACATCAAGCGCAAGCTCGGCATCGAAGGGCAGGCGGAGCTGATCAAGTTCGCCGTCCAGCACGGCCGGGTCGGCGGCGCGGGTGCGTAAATATATATGTAAAACCGTATCCTAGAGGAAACAGAAACAGTTGCTTTCCCCTAAGGCGTGCTCTACTATTAGCCGGTTACTATCAATGCATATTCGCTAATGTCCAGCGCCCCGCTCCCGGTGGTTGAAATACGTTCCGTCGCCAACGCGCAGAACGAGTGGGTCGCGCTTTTACTTGGCACGCCGGGGGCGGGACTCGACGATCCGACGTTGCAGGGCCTGTTCGGCACGCCGGACCTGCTGGCCGCCATCGCGCCCCTCGACTGCATCGTCCTGCTGGATGACGCGACTGTCCTCACGCCGCCCGTCCTGAACGTCCTGCCGGCCAACCGCGTGCTGCTGGCCGTGCGCGCCGATGCGCTGGCGACGGACGGCACGGCGCGCCGCCTGGCGGAACTGCAGATGGCCGGCTACCGCGTGCTGCTCGACGGCCTGGTGCCGGAAGGCGTCGCCGCGCCGATCGCGCTGCGCACCGTGGCGCGCGACGCCGGTTCCGACTTGCCGCGCGCCGGTTCGCTGCCCGCGCTGTTCGGCCCGCACTTCGCCTACCACGTCGACGACACGGCCGCGTACCGCGCCTGCGAGAACGCGGGCTTTTCCTGGTTCAGCGGCGACTACGCCCTGGAGGGCAGCGTGGCCGAAGGCGACGACGGCGCGTCGCGCCGGCGCATGCTGACGATGCTGGCGCTGCTGGCGCGCGACGCCGATTCGCGCGAGCTGGAAGCGCAGCTGAAGGCGGATCCGGCGCTGTCGTACCACCTTTTGAAACTGGTGAATTCGGCCGCGTTCTCGGTCGGCACCCAGATCACGAGCTTTGGCCAGGCGATCAGCCGGCTGGGCCGCCGCCAGCTGCAGCGCTGGCTGCAACTGCTACTGTACGCACGCCAGCACCCGGACAGCCCGCCGAACCTCATGCTGCCGGTGGCCGCGTTGCGCGGCGCCGCGCTGGAAGCGCTGTGCAAGCGCGACGGCGGCGACCGCGACGAACAGGACCTCGCCTTCATGGCCGGCGTGTTCTCGCTGCTGGACCGCTTGTTCCAGATGCCGATGGCCGAGATCGTGCAAGACCTGAACCTGCCCGAACACGTCGAAGCCGCCCTGCTGCGGCGCGACGGGCAGCTCGGACAACGGCTGCGGCTGGCCGAAGCGGGCCGGCCCGATCCCGGGACGCTGGAAGAAGCGGGCGTCGACGGGCCGGACTGGTGGCAGAGCCAGTTGCACGCCTATCACTGGGCCATCCAGGTAGCCCGCAATGTCTAGGATGCCAGCCGCCGCGACTATGGATTTCGTGGGCGGCAGCGCTGCCGTCTGCGACGCCGTATTGAAACGCCGTGGCGACGACCTGTACGCCGAACTGGGACGCATCGCCGGCGCGCTGCTCGGGAGCGCGCATTGCGCGTTCATCCCGGAAGGCGTTCTGCATCCGCACATGGTGGAAGGCGCGCTGGTGCAGGAAGTGCGCGCGGAGGGCCTGTGCTTCGGCCGCTACGAGGTCGCCGGCCGCGCCTACAGCGTGGACGACCTGCGCCAGCTGGAAGCGCTCGCGGGGCTCACCGGTTCGCTGATGCAGGTGCACTCGCTGGCCCAGCGTACGACGCACGCGTACGCCCAGGTCGAAGCGCAGCTGGCGCACCAGTCGCAGATCCTCGACCAGATCCACGAATCCGTCCTCACGCTCGACCGCATGGGCTACATCACCAGCTGGAACAAGGGCGCCGAGCGCCTGTTCGGCTACACGGCGCTGGAAGCCGTGGGCCGCAACATCCTGTTCCTGTACGCGGACGAGGAAGCGGATTCCCAGGACGCCTTCGCGGAGCAGGGCGGCCGCATGATGGAAGTGCGGCGCCGGAAGAAATCGGGCGAAGCGTTCTGGGCCAGCCTGTCGCTGTCGCCGCTGTGCGACCTGGAAGACCGCCCGGTCGGCCTGATCGCGTATCTCACCGACATCACGGAACGCAAGCTGGCCGAGGAACGCCTGCATCACCTGGCGTATTACCAGGAGTTGACCGGCCTGCCGAACCGCACGCTGTTCGGCCGCCTCGTCGACCAGGCGCTGATGGTCGCCCAGCGCAACGAATCCACCGGGTGCGTGCTGTACCTGGACCTGAACCGCTTCAAGCTGATCAACGGTACGCTGGGCCGCAAGGTCGGCGACGACCTGCTGCGCCAGGTCGCCGAACGCCTGCGCAACGCGCTGCGCGACGAAGACGTCGTGGCGCACCTGTCGGGCGACGAATTCGCCATCGGCCTGTTCGACATCCGCCAGCACTTCGAGGCCACGACGGTCGCGCAAAAGCTGCAGGGCGCGCTGGAAGCGCCGTTCCTCGTGCAGGGCCACGACCTGCGCGTGGGCGCGAGCGTGGGCATCGCCGTCTACCCGCAGGACGGCCAGGACGCGGAAACGCTGCTGCGCATGGCCGACATCGCGATGGAGCGCGCCAAGGAACACGCGGAAAACCCGGACCGCAGCGTCGCCTTCTACCGCCTCGACATGAACGAGGGCATGCAGCAGCGCATGCTGATCGAATCCGGCCTGCGCCACGCCCTCGGCAACGGTGAACTGATCCTGCACTACCAGCCGAAATTCGAAATCGGGTCGAGCCGCGTGGTGGGCGCCGAAGCCCTCGTGCGCTGGAAGCATCCGGTGCGCGGCATGGTCCCGCCGATCGAATTCATCCCGCTGGCCGAAAGCACGGGCCTGATCGTGCAGGTGGGCGAGTGGGTGCTGGAACAGGCCTGCGCCCAGGCCTCGATCTGGCAACGCGCCGGCCTGCCGCCGTTCCGCCTGGCGGTGAACGTCTCGGCGCGCGAATTCACGCCGTCGCTGCCGGGCCGCGTCGCGGAAACCCTGCGCCGCTACCGCCTGGACGCGCACTGGCTGGAACTGGAGATCACGGAAAGCACGCTGATGCACGACATCGAGCACGTGATCGCCATCATGGACCGCATCAGCGCGCTGGGCGTGGCGCTGTCGCTGGACGATTTCGGCACGGGCTATTCGAGCCTGTCGTACCTGAAGCGCTTCCCGATCGACACGCTGAAGATCGACCGCTCCTTCACGACCGGCATCCCGCTGGACCCGAGCGATTGCGCGATCGCGAGCACCATCATCGGCATGGGACGCAAGCTGGGGCACCGCGTCATTGCGGAAGGCGTGGAGACGCTGGAGCAGCTGGAATTCCTGCGCCAGGCCGGGTGCGACGAGGTGCAGGGCTATCTGTATGGGAAGCCGCTGCCGGCGTACGAGTTCGAGAAGAGCTTGCGGGAGAACTGGTTGCTGATGGGCATGGGTGAGGCGGAGCCAGTGGCCATCGGGTCGCCCGTCCGTTTGCTGCCCGTGGGGCAATGATTTATGTATAATGCCGGTTCCTCAGGAAGCGTGGCCGAGTGGTTGAAGGCAGCAGTCTTGAAAACTGCCGACGGGGGAACCCGTTCGTGAGTTCGAATCTCACCGCTTCCGCCAAATGCCCCCACGTTTGTACGCCCGCCATCAAATAGCATTGCCGTCCTGCTTCTTCGAGCACGTTAGTCGCTGCCTGATCGATTTAATACTTGAAGCCGCCATTCGGTGACCTATACTTAGGCGTTGCACAGTGCTCTTTCCGGCGGTTCGACAAAGCACGGGACATCGATGGTCAGCAATACGCGCACTCCGAAAGATGCCGGGCTTTGCGCCCGATCCGCGCACACTGGCCACTACTTGCGGATACCATGAACGCGGGCCGAACAGTGCTCGGCCAAGGACGCGGATATAGCAGGCTGGGTGAGACGATCGACCTCGACCTCGGCACGCCGGTCACAAGGCGCGACGGCACATCAAGCACCCGACATCAAGGCGGCGCTGGTCAGTACTGATGTACAAGGCGCAACCTTCGCCCACGACAGCAAGGCGCAGTGGCCATGACCGTGGTCGGCTACATGCAGGACCACCGCATCGGGTAAGCCGCTTCATTCTTTAGTAAGCTGAAGAAATATCTTCATCCTTTCCACGCTTGCGCGCCACAAGGAGGTTTCGCATGTCTATCGCGACGTTCTCACTCCCGGTCGATATCCCGTGGCAGCGCATCGCGTTCAGCGAAGATATGATCGATCAGTTCGCGTGTGCAAAGGATGCCGCGGCTCCATTGGCCAGATAGTGATGGCGCGTAATATGCCCATGACCGTGCTCGATACCAAAGGGTTTTGGCATTTTACGCCGACAGCAACATTCTTTCCCGAAGGGTACTGACCGCTGGGCCGAGAATCTTTAAGGGCCGCATTGAGGCCGGTGCCGCAGCGTGGACTGCAACCGGTTCGGCGTGAGGCATCAGGCGCCTGTCCCACGGTCGGGTAAGCACGCGCAATGCGACTTCAAGCGGAACATGGTGTTTAGCGAAGGCCCGGGCAACTGTTTGGGTGCTATGGAAAGGGCGGTTCGTTTGAATGGCATCGATGAGGATGGCGGTAAGACGGTCCATTCTTCTTTTCATAATCGGCCCTTTGTATTTTGTCAGGTCATTCTGTGGCCGGGAACGCTAATCACCTACAGCTCAAATGTAACACCCGCCGTATGTGCACAGAGCGTCTGACGTCCGCGCTCGACAGTATGTAAGCCGCGGGCCCTCATCCGCGCGCCATTGCCGGCACCCGATCGAACCACGGCTGTACTTCTTCCAACTGCCGCGCCACCTGCAACAACCGTTCCTCGCGCCCGAACGGCCCCATGAACTGCACCCCCAGCGGCAACCCCTCCGCCGTCCAGTGCAACGGCACACTCATCGACGGCGTCCCGGTCAGATTCGATAACTGCGTGAACGGCACGTAGCGCAGATTGTCCGAAGCAATTTTGTCGACCGTCTTGTCAAGCACCCCAAGCCGCGCCAATACGCCCAGTACCCCCGTGCCGTGCAGGAAACCCAGCAGCCGCTGCTCGGCCGCCGACGGATCCCCCGTCCCATGCGTGATCGGCGGATGCGCCAGGGTCGGCGTCAGGAACAGATCGTAGCGCCCGAAGTAATCGCCCAGCGAACGCGCGTAATCGTTCCAGCGATTCAGCTCGGTCGTCAGCCGCGTCGCCGACACGCTGTCGCCCAGCGTGACGAGAATCCGGTTCATCAGCTCCACCTCGTCGCGCCGCGCTCCCAGCGCCTGCGCGCGCCGGACCATCGCCGGAATCTGCCCGAAGTACACGTGCAAATAGCTTGTCGCGAGTGCCTCGCCATCGATCGAAGGCGCCGCTTCCTCAACGTCATGGCCCAAACGAGCCAACAGCTCGACCGTCCGCGTGACGGCGCGCACCGCTTCCGGATGCACATCCGTCCCGATCGGCGACACCGTCGAATACCCGATACGCAGCCGCCCTGGATCGCGCCGCATCAGCTCGACGTAAGGTGCGGCCGGCGGCGCGATGACGAAAGGATCGCCCGGCTCCGCGCCCTGCAGCACGTCGAGCGCGAGGGCCGAATCGCGCACGCTGCGCGAGATCACGCCTTCGCTCGACGCGCCGAACCAGACTTCGGCGATGCCCGGCCCGGATGACACGCGCCCGCGCGACGGCCGCAGCGTGAACAGGCCGCAGCACGCGGCCGGGATGCGGAGCGACCCGCCGCCATCGTTGCCGGCTGCCATCGGCACGATGCCGGCCGCGACCGCCGCGGCCGCGCCGCCGCTCGATCCGCCCGGTGTGCGAGACAAGTCCCACGGGTTGTTCGTGCGGCCGTACAGGACGGGATCGGTGACGCCGCGCGTGGCGAATTCGGGCAGGTTCGTCTTGCCGAAGATGACGAGGCCCGCGTCGAGGTAGCGTTGCACGACGTGGGCGTGGCGTGTCGGCACGTTGTTCGTCATGCTGCGGCTGCCGTAGGTCGTCGGGATGCCCGCGTAATCCTGCACGCCGTCCTTGATGAGGAAGGGGACGCCCGTGAGCGGACCGGTCAGCGGTTCCGCGACCTGGGCCCGCGCCTCGCGCTCCATCAGCCGCACGACGGCGTTCACGCGGCCGTGCACGCGCGCGTGCTGCGCGAGGGCGAGGTCGAGCAGTTCGGCGGGCGTGACGTCGCCGGCGGCCACGCGGGCGGCGAGGGCGGTGGCGTCGTGGGCCAGGTAGTCGGCGTGGTTCATCGTGTCTCCTTCATCGTTGTGCTGGCCAGCCGGCCATCTTGTCATGAAGGAATTAGTGCCGCAAGGCCGGGCATGCTACGATCGCTGGAATCCGAGGCCATCCTCTAGATCATCGTATCGGAATCCGCGACCATGTCCGAAGTCACGCAAATCATCGGCACGATCAAGCGCCAACTGAAGCTGCAGGGAAAAACATATCGCGACGTGGCCGGCACCCTGGGCCTGTCGGAGGCGAGCGTCAAGCGCCTGCTGACGTCGGACACGCTCGGCGTCGACCGCCTCATCGAGATCAGCAACATGCTCGGTTTTACCTTGGCCGAGCTGGCGCAGGAGGCCGCGCTGTCCGGCACCCGGCTGCACACCCTGAGCGCCGCGCAGGAGAAGGAACTCGTGTCCGACACGAAACTGCTGCTCGTGGCCGCGTGCGCGCTGAATCACTGGACGCTGGCGGACATCCTCGCCGTCTACCGTCTCACGGAGGCCGAGTGCCTGCAGAAGCTGCTGCACCTCGATCGCCTTCACCTGATCGCCCTGATGCCGGGCAACCGCATCCGCCTGAACGTCGCGCGCGATTTCGACTGGCTGCCCGACGGTCCCATCCGCCAGTATTTCCGCACGCAGGGCCTGGCCGATTTCCTCGATGGCCGCTTCGACCGGGCCGACGAGACGCTCGCCTTCACGCACGGCATGCTGACCGAGAGCGCGCTCGCGTCCATGCAGGTGGAGCTGCGCCGGCTGCGCGCCCGCTTCGCCGAGCTGCACGAGGAAAGCCTGGCGTCGCCACTGCCCAGGCGGCGCGGCAGCGGGCTGCTGCTGGCGCTGCGCGAGTGGGAGCCGGCCGGGTTCACGGCGCTGCGCCGCTGACGCATATGCATTAATCCGTTCTGGACTTTCTTTCACCTGTCAGATATTGTTTACACGTGAAAGACAAAACCAAACCACCGCAGGGCGATCGCCTGCTGGCCATGCTGGCGGCGCTGGCGAATCCGCACCGGCTGCGCATCGTCGCTGCGCTCGAGACGGGTGGGCGCAATTACGTGAGCCAGCTGGCGCGCGAGATCGGGCTGAGCCGTCCATTGCTGCACCTGCACCTGCAAAAGCTGGAAGAGGCGGGGCTCGTCACGAGCAGCCTCGAACTGTCGAGCGACGGCAAGGCGCTCAAGTTTTTCGATGTGGCCGAGTTCGGCGTCCTGCTGGCGCCCGCCGCCATCGCCGAAGCGGTCAAGACGTTGAACCCACCCGAGGAAGAGTAGAGGCTGCCATGTCCACCAATGTATATCTGATGACGCTGTTCCTGCCGCTGGCCACCGTCCTGCTGGTCTTCGGCATGAAGTATTACGCCATGGTCCAGCAGGCCAGGGCGCGCACGGCCCGCGACGACGCCGACCGCCGCCTCGCGGACGACACCCTGGCCCAGCTGGCGGCGATCAATGCCGCGCTCGCGCGGCTGGATGCGCGCATGGGCGCGGTTGAAAAAGTGCTGAAGGAAGTCGGATAACAGGATTCTTTGAGGAGCCATCATGCGCGAAGTATCGTTGTCGAGGCTGTACCTGTTGCGGGCGATGTACCTGCTCGTCGTCGTCGGACTCGGTGTGTTCGCCGTGCCGTCGATCCTCCGTCATGCGGGCCGGCGCGAGCTGGCGCAAGGCATCGTCGATGCCATGTTGCTGGCGTTCTGGCTGCTGTGCATGCTCGGCCTGCGGTATCCGCTGCGGATGCTGCCCGTGCTGTTGTGGGAACTGGTCTGGAAGGTGCTGTGGCTCGGCATGGTCGCGTGGCCCGCATGGCGCGCCGGCACGATGGACGCGGACACGGCGGAAAACGCATTCAATTGTTCCCTCGTCGTGATCCTGCCGTTCGTGCTGCCTTGGGGCTATCTCGCGCGCCATTATCTGCGCGCGCCCGGCGACCCGTGGCGCGCGCAGGACGCCGCGTCCGCCGAGGCGCCCGAGCGCAAGGTCGCCGAAGCGTAAGGCCCGGGCGCGGTCCGGTCAGCGCTGGCGCGGCGCGTCGATGCGGTAATCCCACGCGGCCAGCGTCTGCTGCTTGCCTTCCGGCAGGGTGTAGCGCTGCGCCTCGTTCGACACGTTGACCGTCACCTGCACGCTGTTCCCCTCCAGCGCGCGGCGGAACGCGAACACCTTGTCGTTACCCGTCCGCAGCACCTGCACCGGACCGCCGTACTGGCCGTTCCACAGCGCCGGATTGGCGTGCTTGATCGCCAGCAGCTTCGTGTAGAACGGCGCGTACGTGTAATCCTTCCACTGGATCGGGTCCTTTTCGAAGAACTCGATGCGCTTGTCGAGGCCGGCTTCCTGGCCGCCATAGATCAGCGGCATGCCGGGCAAGGTTGCGGCCAGCACGGCCATCGCCTTGAATGCCGGACCGTACAGTTCGACGTCGCTGCCGGCCCAGGAATTCTCGTCGTGATTGCTCGTGAAGCGCATCCGATATGCGCCCGGCGGGAACGCTTTCGGCGGATGCTCGACGAAGTCCGCCAGCGTGTGCGCGTCCGCCTTGCCCTTGGCGACGGCCTTGAACAAGTCCTTCGTGTCCCAGCCGTAGGTCATGTCGAAGGCGTGCTCGTGCAGGTCGGGCTTGTCGGCCTCGGCCAGCATGAACACGGGTTTGACGCGGTCGAGTTCGGCGCGCGCCTGGTTCCAGAACGGCGTCGGCACCTTGCCGGCGACGTCGCAGCGGAACCCGTCGACGTCGGCTTCGCGCACCCAGTACAGCATCGCGTCCGTCATGCCTTTCCACAGGCCGGGCTTGGTCCAGTCGAGACCCGTCACGTCGGTCCAGTACTCGGGTTCGGCGCCGTCCGTGTAGGTGACGGGATAGATCTCGCCCTTGTCGTTCTTGAGATACCAGTCGCTGTGTTCCTGCGTCCACGGGTTGTCGAACGCGGTGTGGTTCGCCACCCAGTCGATGATCACGTGCATGCCCAGTCCGTGCGCCTGTTTTACGAGCGCCCTCAGGTCGTCGAGCGTGCCGAATTCCGGGTTGTCGGCCGTGTAGTCGCGCACGGCGTAATAGCTGCCCAGCGTGCCCTTGCGGTTCTTTTCGCCGATTGGCTGGATCGGCATCAGCCACAGGATGTCCACGCCCATCTTCTTGAGGCGCGGCAGATGTTGTGCAAATGCCTTGAACGTGCCCTCGGGCGTGTATTGCCGGATGTTCACTTCGTAGATGTTGGCGTTGCGCGACCAGCTCACGTGCGGCATCGGTGCGACACTCGCGGTCTCTGGCGTGGCGGCACATGCGGGCATGGCGGCACATAACGCCAAGGAAAGTGTAGTCAGGGTACGGCGTAGCTGTCTCATCGTTATGGTTTTCCTGTAGTTTAGTTACAATCCTTGCCGGTGCGATTCTAAAGCGGAATTCTCGGGCTGTCATCTTGCCGACATGCAGATGTCGGAATATGCTGACAACAACGCGGGATAAGATGAGAGTGGATTTGTGCGATATTGGACAGATAGGACTGCCGTGTAAGAGCTAAGGTTGAGGCGTAGAGAGGACACGCCATGAACAAGGGTTTCGTTGCATGTGTAATGCTGGGCGGATGTACATCGCTCGCATGCGCACAGGATTCGGGAAGCGCGGCCGCCACGGCCAAGCGCTCGGGACTGGACTACGTCGGCGAAACGCCGGGCGGCCACGATATTGCCGTCTTCACGGGGCAGCCGAGCCGGAGCAACGGCGCCGTCTGGAACGCGCCGCCGCGCCGCACTTACGGCCGCCTCGACGACATCGGCGTCCGCCCGGGCGCCGGCGGCTTCACGCTGGGCCACCAGTACAACTTCGAATACCTGGCGCACCCGGACGTCGGCGACCCGTTCCACACCGGCACGGCCGGCAAGGCGAGCAACCTCGTCACCCAGAGCGGCATGCCCGTCGATGGCGGCGTGCGCTACTACAACACCCAGTTCAAGCACCTGAGCACCGGCGCGTCGTACACCGTCGACACGCTCGGCGGCGACCCGATGGGCGACCGCGCCTGGGGCATGACGATCGGCGTCGATTACGGCGCGCTGTCGCTCCGTGCGGCGCACCAGAACCGGCACGTGGCCCAGGTCCATCTGTACGACCTGGCCGGTAACAATATGGATGCGAAGAATTCCCTGATCGCGGCCAACCTGCGCATGCGCTGGGGCACCGCGTATGCCGCGTATTCCGCCAACCGCGGCTGGGGCAGCTCGCCCCTGTACAACCCCGACAATCCGTATGGCGCGGGCGTGGCGAGCACCTCGTCCACCGACAGCCGCGACACCCTCGTCGGCGTGGCCGTCCCCATGACGCGCTCGACGACCTTCCTCGCCTCGTTCATCCACAAGAACGACCGCGACCTGGCCAACCGCGACGCGAACCAGTTCGCGGTCGGCGCCAGCTATGTCGTCTCGCGCAGCACCGACTTCTACGCCGCGTTCTCGCGCACCGTCAACACGAGCGGCACCGGCATCCTGATCGGCGGCGCGGCCCGCCCGAGCGGCAGCTCGGCCGTGAACGTCGGCATGCGCCGCGCGTTCTAGCATTCACACGGAGGCTGGCCTGCGCTGCGCCGTCGCGCGACAAAAGCAGGTAGCCTGTCCTCATGATTTTTGCATTATTTTGGAGGCAACATGACTGGTACGAGCACACTTGATCCGGATAACTTTCCGGAAGCACCCGACCGCAGCCTGGGCAAGGGCCACGGCATCGATTCGCTCGGCCCGAGCGATATTTCGGACACGGGCAGCGACGTGGTCGGCGGCCCCGGCTTCGCGGCCAACCTGGATGACGACCAGAAACTCGACCTCGACACCGGCACGACGTCCGACAACGAAGCGAGCTACGCCCACGACAGCGCGGGCGCCGACCTGGGCGACCCGAACTTCGAAAGCGACAGCGACTTCGGCGGCACGGGCGAACGGGCCGCGGCGGGCCGCGACCTGATCGGGCGGGACGGTGCCGACATCGATACCGACCACATCGAGTCGATTCCGAACCTGCCGCTGACGGACGAGGATGTGGATTTCCTCGGCAGCGAGCCGCCGAAGGGGCCGGCGCCGGGTAAATAAGCGCGGTACGGCGGGAAGACAAAAGGGCCGGCATTCCGGCCCTTTGTGCTTGTTGGGTGGGCACCCCGTGCCCACGCGAATGTCAACACGACGCGGATGTCAACACGACGCGAACGTCAACACGACGCGAACGTCAACACGACGCGAACGTCACACGTGGGCTCGGAGAGCCCACTCTACGCGGTCGTTGACTTTAGGCGTGCCAGGCGCGGCGCTCCCACGGCCTGCGCGTCAACGCCCATGCCGCCAGCAGCGCCCCGCCGAGCAGCACGGTCTTGGTGGACGCCGACCGCATCTCGAACGACGTGTACGGACTCCGCTCGACCACGCGATGGTCGCTGTTGTTGCGCTGGCGAAGCTCCTGGCCGGCGTCCGGCGTGTACAGGGCGTCGCGGCGCGCGCTCGAGTTCGGGCGGTCCGACTGCTGCTGGCTGAACATCGTACGGCGCATGAAGCGGTCGAGCGCGCGCGGCATCAGGTAGCCCGCCAGCGACGTCAGCTTCGAGTGCTCGCCCACGTACAGGTCGCGCTCGGGCACCTGGGCCGCGTGCACGATGGCTTGCGCCACCAGTTCCGGCGCGTAGTTCGGCGGGGGCAGGTCGGGCTCGTGCTCCATGTAGCTCTTGGCGTGGTTCGGGAACGGCGTCGCGATCGCGGCCGGCTTGATCACCGTGAGCGAGATGCCGGCGTCTTCCTTGTCGAGCTCCATCCGCAGCGATTCCGTGAACGCCTTGATCGCGTGCTTGGACGCCGAATACGTGCCCTGCAGCGGCACCGAGCGGTCCGACACTTCGCTGCCCAGGTTGATCAGTGCGCCGCCGCCGCGGCCCTTCATGAGCTTGACGGCTTCCAGCGAGCCGTGCACGACGCCCCAGAAATTCGTCTGCATGACCTTGCGCATGTCTTCCAGCGCGACGTCTTCGTTCCTGCCGTAGACGCTGACGCCGGCGTTGTTGACCCATGTGTCGACGCGACCGAAGCGTTCCATCGCGGCCTGGCCGATGCGCGCGACGTCGGCCGGGTTGCCGACGTCCGCCGTGACGGTCGCCACCTCCAGGCCGCGCTGGCGCATTTCGTGGGCGAGGGTGTCGAGGGCGTCGCCGTCGCGCGCGGCCAGCACGAGGTGCGCGCCGCCTTCGGCCGCCATGCGGGCGGTGGCGAGGCCGATGCCGCTCGTCGCGCCCGTGATCACCATCACTTGCTCATTCAGTTTTTTGAGTTTGATCGACATGATGCCTCCTTACAGCGCCTGGCGCAGACGGGACGAAGACGAGGTGCGCGACCACGTGCGCGCGGCCGGACTGCCCGCCAGCTTCCACGCGGCGAACAGCGCGCCGGCGCCCAGCAGCACGCCCATCACCTTGCCCTTGCGCAGCGACAGCGCGGTGTACGGGCACGTCTCGATCACGTGCGACGAGATGCCCTGGCGCTCGCGCAATTCGTGTTGCGGATTCGGGTCGTGCAAGGCGTCGCGGCGGTTCGGGGCGGTGGGGATGTCGGTCTGCTGCTGCTTGAACATCGTCGCGCGCATGTAGCGGTCGAGCACGGACGGCATCGCGAAGCTGCCGGCCGACATCGCCTTGGCCGCGCCGCCGACGAAGACGTCGCGCTTCGGATGCTGGGCCGCGTACAGGATAGCTTTCGCCACCAGTTCCGGCGCGTAGACCGGCGGCGGCAGGCTCGGTTCCTTGTCCATGTAGTTTTTCGCGTGCGCGACGAACATCGTGTCGATGGCGGCCGGCTTGATGAGCGTGACGGCGATCGGCGCCTTGTCCTTCTCCAGCTCGACGCGGAGCGAATCCGTGAACGCCTTCACCGCGTGCTTCGACGCGGCATAGATGCCTTGCAGGGGGATCGCGTGGTCGGACAGTTCGCTGCCCAGGTTGATGATCGCGCCGCCGCCGCGCGACTTCATGTGCCTGACGGCTTCCAGCGAACCGTGGACGACGCCCCAGTAATTCGTGTCGAACAGGCGCTGCATGTCTTCCAGCGCCACGTCTTCGCTGCGGCCGAAGATCGAGATGCCGGCGTTGTTGACCCAGGTGTCGATGCGGCCGAAGCGCTCCATCGCGGCCTGGCCGATGCGTTCCACGTCGGCCGGGTTGCCGACGTCGGCGACAACGGTCGCGACTTGCGTGCCGGTGCGGCGCAGCTCGCTCGCCAGCTGGTCGAGCGCGTCGGCGCTGCGGGCCGCGAGGACCAGCTTCGCACATTGCTCGGCGGCCATGCGCGCCGTCGTGAGGCCGATGCCGCTCGTGGCGCCGGTGATCACCATCACCTGCTCGTTAATCTTGCGTAATTGCACTGACATGAATGCTCCTTCGCTCGGTTGGAGGACAGGCCGTCGCGGTGCGCGGCAAGCGGATCCGCACGGCCAGCCCGGTGAGTACGAATTCATTGCTGAACAAGACAATCGTGGCCGCCCAGCGTATTTCAAGTCATTTTTTACAAGATGGTACTTTGTTCAGGATTTGCGGGCGTCCGATTCGCGACGCAGCCAATCGGCGACGGCCAGCGCCGCTGCGCCCGGCGGCGGATCGGCGCGCATGGCCAGGTGGTAGGTGTACCCGGGGATGGCCGGACCGAATGGCTGCACGAGATACCCTGCGGCTATTTCCTCGGCGACCAATGCGAGGCTCAGCAGGGCAACACCCTGTCCCGCGACGGCGGCCTGGATGGCGTGGCCTTCGTCCGAATACCGGAGCTGTCCGCGCGACGGGCGCCATGCCATTCCCGTTCGCGCGAACCATGTTTCCCACGTCGGACTGGCGGCGGACGCCTTCTTCCAGTCGAAGTGGATGAGGGGCACGGCCTGCAGGTCGGCGACCGTGCGGACTTGCAGGATCGGATTGACGACGGGGGCGTACATGTCGGCGAACATGACTTCGGCCGCCAGGCCGGGGTAGGGGCCACTGCCATAGCGCACGGCGATGTCGACACCGTGCGCATCGAGATCGACGGCCTCGTCGGACGCGTGTGTGTGCAGGTCGATGTCCGGGTGTAATGCGTGAAAACGGGCCACGCGCGGCACGAGCCATTTCGCGGTAAAGGCGTTTGTCGCCGACACCGTGACCCGTTCGCGCCGGTTCGCATGCGTGAGCCGCGCCAGCACGGCTTCGATGGCATCGAACCCCTGACGCAGCACGGGATACAGCTGGGCGCCGGCATCGGTCAGCGTGACTTGCCGGACCTGGCGCACGAACAACTTGAGACCCGTGTGGTCTTCGAGGACGCGGATGCGGTGACTGATCGCCGTCGGCGTTACGGCGAGCTCGTCGGCGGCGCGCTTGAAGCTGCCGTGCCGGGCCGCCGCTTCGAACGCGCGCAGCGAAGAGAGGGCCGGCAGGCGGCGCGTCGTCCGTTCGCCGATTGGGTGAAATGAAGTCATCTGATGCCTGAGAAATCGTCGTTTGTCGCGCGAGTGCGTGGCAGCGATTATTCCAGACCTAACGATTTCAGGAGTCAGACATGCTTGAGCGCATCATCACCCAGCCCGACCCGTATGAACCGTACCTGCTGTCGCAGGGCATCCGGTTCGGCGACCTGCTGTTCATTTCCGGCCAGGCCGGCGCCGGCGACGACGGCCGCATCGTCGACGGCGGTTTTATCGCCCAGGGCGAGCAGGCATTCATGAACCTGCGGCGCGCGCTGGAAGCAGGCGGAGCTGGCCTGCGCGACGTCATCAAGGTGACGATCTTCGTGACCGACATGGGACATTTCCAGGACGTTGTCGCGCTGCGCAGGAAATTTTTTTCGGCGCCGTATCCAGCCGATACGATCGCCGAGGTCAAGGCGCTCTACGACCCGCGGGCGAAGATCGAGATCGAGGCGATCGCGGCCGCGCGCCAGCGGGGAGGCGGCGGCGCGTGATCACGCATACGGGCGGATTATTTGCCGCCCGGCTGATAGATCTGGTCGAACAGCCCGCCGTCCGCGAAGTGCGTCTTCTGCGCCTTCGTCCAGCCGCCGGCGACCTCGTCGATCGTGAACAGCTTGATTGCCGGGAATTGCACGGCGTACTGCCTGGCATACGGCTCGACGACCGGTCGATAGTAGTGTCTGGCGGCGATCTGCTGGCCTTCCGCGCTGTACAGGTATTTCAAATAGGCCTCGGCCACGGCGCGGGTGCCGTGTTTGTCGACGACCTTGTCGACGACGGCGACGGGCGGTTCCGCCAGGATACTGACGGACGGCGCGACGACTTCGAAGTTTCCTCGCCCCAGTTCCTTGACGGCCAGCAGCGCTTCGTTTTCCCACGCGATCAGCACGTCGCCGATGCCGCGTTCCGTGAACGTGGTGGTGGCGCCGCGCGCGCCGGAATCGAGCACCGGCACATTTTTGAACAGCTTCGCCATGTAGGCGCGCGCCGATGCTTCCGTCGCGCCCGGCTGGCGCAGCGCGTAACCCCACGCCGCCAGGTAGTTCCAGCGCGCGCCGCCCGACGTCTTCGGATTCGGCGTGATCACGGCCACGCCCGGCCTGGCGAGGTCGGCCCAATCCCGGATCCCTTTCGGGTTGCCCTTGCGGACCAGGAACACGATGGTCGATGCGTAGGGCGTGCTGTGGTGCTCCAGGCGCTGCTGCCAGTTGTGCGCGATAAGGCCGCGTTCGCTGATAGCATCGATGTCGTATGCGAGGGCCAGGGTGACCACGTCGGCCTGCAATCCGTCGATGACCGAACGGGCCTGCTTGCCGGAGCCGCCGTGCGACTGCTTGACCGTCACGTTGTCGCCCGTCTTGATCTTGTACTGGCGCGCGAACGCGGCATTGAGGTCCTGGTATAGCTCGCGCGTCGGGTCGTAGGACACGTTCAGCAGGGTGATGTCCGCCGCCTGTGCGACGGATGAACCCAGCGAAGCCACCGCGACGACAGCAGTGGCGAAAGCGGCGGCGAAGACAGACGCGGCCTTTTTATTGAACATCGTTTTCTTTCGGATGAGTGTTGTAGGCAGCGCTACAGGGTAGGCGCCCGCTCAGCGAAAGAAAACGAATGAAAACGATGAAGCTTATGAATTTAATGCGCTTTGGACAGGATCAGCAGCCAACGGCGCAGCAGCAGTACTTCCACGTGGCCCGGCTCGACGCCGGTATCGCACTCGATGATCGGGTTGACCGGGTAGAAGCGCTTGCGGAAGTCGCGCGTCACCAGAATCTCGCGCCGACCAAGGCGCAGCAGGAAAGGCGTCGGAGCA